>JANWHW010000011.1 GCA_025450195.1 Solirubrobacterales bacterium
ACGCCGGGGAGATCGCCGACGAACTCCTTCATCTGCTCGGAGACCTGCGGGCCGATCGGACAGGCCGGTGTGGTCAGCGTGAAGGTGACGTAGACGTCCTCTTTCTCGATTTCCACGTCGTAGACGAGGCCGAGCGAGACGAAGTCGAGCCCCAGCTCGGGGTCGATGACCTCCTCAAGCGCTTCGAACACATCGTCCTCAGTGGGGACTTCGGACGAATTGTTGGACACGGGCTCCGTAGCCTCTGTCGGGATCTCGGGCGTGGCCTCCGTCGGATTCTCAGACATGGGCCAATGGTACCCAGGCCTATGACTCGGGTGGCAGTGGCTCGGCGGGTTGCTCGTGAATTGCCGGCTGCAGCTCGAGCTGCCACCAACCAACATCGCGCCAGCCGTTGTCCTTCCACCCGATCCGTCGGTAGACGCCCACGGGAGCGAATCCGAAGCGCTCGTGAAGCGCGACGCTCGCCTGGTTGGGCAAGGTGATGCCCGCGCAGGCCACCTGGAAGCGCTGCCGCCGCAGACGCTCCAATAGCTCACCGTAGAGGGCACGTCCGCAACCCAGGCCGCGATGCCCGCCCGCCACGTAGACCGAGACATCGGCCGCCCAGCGGTAGGCGGGCCGTGCGCGATGAGGACAGGCGTAAGCGAAACCGACGACCTCGCTGTCGTGTTCGGCGACCAGCCAGGGATGGGTCAGAGCGGTGCGGGCGATCCGCTCGGCGAAGGCTGTGGCGCTCGGCGGGTCCTCCTCGAAAGACGTGGCGCTCTCCACGACGTGCGGCGCGTAGATGGCGGCGCAGGGGGCCGCGTCTTTCTGGGGATCGGCGCTGCGGATGATCATTTGGTTCAAGGCTTGGTGATTGTGGGTTTCTCGGGCTTCGGCAATCTAGACCGTCGCGACGCACGGTTCGGATTTCCGTCAATAGGCTGCCGACATGGGCAAGGATCCCGGCACGGTCCAGCGGCGCTCGATCGGAATCGTCTTCTCAGACGGCGGCCTGCTGGCGCTGTCTGCAGCTCGCCCCCCAGCGGCAAGCGGGCACGGCGACGAGGTGGTCGCCGCCATCCTCTGCGGTCCCGATGGGGCTCCGGTTGAAGTTTCCGAGACGCTGCTCTCCACCGAGTACGGGCCGGACGGTGTGCAGCGTCGCGCGACTCTCGAGCTCTGGATCGACGGACAGGAAGGACAGCCGCTGCGCGGAGCGGGAACGTTGATCAGCTCAAGCCCGGTGCGCCGGAGCGGTCTGAATGCTGAGGTCGCCTTCTTTCGCTGGTCAGTGGATGGTCGCGACGGGCTGGGCCACTACGAAGTCATCTGGGGCGACGATGACTGAGAGAGGCAACCAGATTCAGGCCGTGATCTCCGACTTCGGTGGGGTGCTCACCACCCCGCTCATAGAGTCCTTCATGGCCTTCCAGGACCAGACCGGAATCTCAAGCGAAACCCTGGGCAAGGCGATGCAAGCGGCCACCGAGGCCAATGGCGACAACCCGCTCTTCGAGATGGAGCGAGGAGAGATCACCGAGGTGGCATTTCTGGAGCAGCTCACTGACAGCCTCGAGCCGTTGCTGGGCCACCGGCCAGAGATGCATCGCTTCAAAGAGATCTACTTCGAGGCCCTCGATCCGAACCCGCCGATGATCGAGTTGATGCGCGAGTTGAAGGCGGAGGGCCACAGGATGGCGATGCTCACCAACAACGTGCGGGAGTGGGAGCCGCTGTGGCGGCCGATGCTGCCGGTCGACGAGATCTTCGAGATGGTCGTGGACTCCGGCTTCGTCGGATGTCGTAAGCCCGAATCCCAAATCTACGCGCTGACACTCGAAAAGATCGGGCTACCGGCGGAGGCATGCCTGTTCGTCGATGACGTCCTGATCAACTGCGAAGGCGCCCAAAAGGCCGGGATCAACGCGGTTCACTTCAAAGACAACGATCAGGCAATTCCAGAGATCCGCGCCGCGCTCGCAGGCCTTCCTTAGTTCTCAGAGCCCGCTCGGTCCCAGATGTAGAGTTCCACGGCCTCGCCCGCGAGTTTCATCAGGCGTGGCGGGGAGAGCATCCCGAGGACGAGTTCCAGCGCATCCTCCTCGGTCAAACCTGAATCGACCGCGTCCTCGCCGCGGAATCCTGCCGCGAGCTTCAGGGCCTCGCGGCGATTCTCGCCAAGCGAGCCGAAGGCGCCCATCAAGAAGTCACGGTTGGGGAGTGGCTGGCCAACCTCCAGCGAACCATGCCAAGCAGCCAGCATCGACAGGTCGTGCTCGTCGAGCTCTGAGAGGGCTTTCGCATAGTGCACCTCGAGCTCGTGATCGGGGATCTCATCGACCCAGGCCCGAACCGCCTCGCCAAACAGCTGGCGTCGCGCCTCACGGCCAATCGATTCGACGATCGCCCTAATCGCGTCAGCAGGATCTACGAAGCAGAGTGCCATTTGCACTCGTCAATTTAGACACAGCAGAAGACGGCAAAGTGGGGTTCCGACTGCCCTATTTGCGCGCCTCCGCGAGCAGCTGCGGCGCACCCCGAGGGCAGTAAATGGCCACGCCGCGAGCGGACTTATGCTGAACCGTCCTCATGGCCCTGCACCTCATATACGGTCCTCCGAACTCTGGCCGACGCGGGCTGATCCTGAAACGCTTCGTCGAGGCCCTGGAGCACGATCCCGTTCTCGTCGTCCCCACCGTGGACGACGTGTACTCCTTTGAGCAGGAGCTCTGCGAGGTCGGTTCGATGCTCGGAGGCGAGGTTGTGACCCTCCGGGGGCTGTTCCGCGCGGTCCTGATGGCCAGCGGGTCCGCCCCATGTCAGGAGCTGACGCCAGCGCAGCGGCTGCGTGCCATCTCCATCGCCATTGCGGAAAAGCGGGACAGGCTCGGCCCCCTGCGGCGCTCCGCGTCCCGCCCTGGGTTCGCAGTCGCCTTCGACCGGCTCCTCGACGAGCTTCAGGCATCGGGGCTCGAGCCGGAGGCTGTAGAGGCGAGCGCGGGTACGTTGGAGGGCTCCGCATACCTAGGCGACCTGGCGACGCTGTTCATCGCCTACAGGGACCTTCGCGATCGCATTGGCCGGGTCGACTCGCACGTCCTCGCAAGCAAAGCGATCGAGCTGCTGCGGGACTCTGGCGAGCCATGGCGGGGGCGCCCGGTCTTCCTCTACGGGCTCGATGACCTGACGGGGAATCAATTTGAGCTTGTCCAAGCGCTCGCGGCAGTGACCGAGGTGACGATTGCGCTTCCCTTCGAGGAGGACAGCGTCGCGTTGGCGGCGCGGGGCGCTCTGCTGGAGAAACTGCGCGAAGTCGGCGTCGCTTCGGAGGAGACGACAGAGCCCGATCCCGCCAACACCCCCGAGCCGTTGCTCTTCCATCTGGAGCGCGGCTTCGGCGCGGTTGACCCGCAGCGACGCCACCCCAGCGAGGGGCTGGTGATCCTGCACTCGGCGGGAGAGCGCGGAGAGGCGGAAGCAATCGCCGGCGAGGTGGCGGCGCTCCTCGCCTCGGAAGTCGATCCGGCAAAGATCGCAATCGCCCTGCGCGACCCAGGACGACGGGGGCCGCTGCTTGCCTCCGTGCTCAATGCCTACGGGATCGGCACGGCGCTCGAGGCCGATCTCCCGACCTCGACGACATCGGTCGGAGGCACGCTGATCGCTCTGCTCGAGGCGGAGTTCGGGGCAAAAAAAGCCAGCGACCTGCTGCGCTTCCTGCGGGGCCAATCGGGGATCTCTCCGCAGAGCGTGGATTGGTTTGAGCGGCAGGTTCGCCGCCACCGCATACAGAGCGCCGAGGAGGCGCTGAAGCTGTGGGAGAAGACGTACGAATCGCCACCTCACGATCTGCTCCGGGTCAGACAGGCCGCGAGGGGCTCCGCGGTGAAGCTGGCGACCGAGGTCGGGCGCCTTGCCACAACGATGGCCTCACGCCCGCTTCGCAGCGGCGAAGACGGCTCCATGCCAGGGACGGGCGACGGTCGGGAGCTGCGAGCCGCCGCGGCGATCTCCGGCGCGCTGGCCGATCTCTCAGAGCTGGAGGCGCTCGCGCCTTCGCCACTGGAGGTGATCGCGACAATCGAGAACACCCGGTTCCGGGTCTGGAGCGGACCAGTCGAGGGTCGGGTACGAATCGCCAGCCCCTACCTTCTGCGCGCTAACCGCTTCGACCACGTGATAGTCGCCTCACTTCAGGACGGAGAGTTTCCACGCCACGGAGGCCGCGACGATCCATTCCTAGGCGACGCACAGCGGGCATCGCTCGGCCTCCATCCTCGCCAAGACACCGAGGCCGAGGAACGCTACCTGTTTCACTCCTGCCTGGCATTGCCTCGCGAGCGGCTTTTCCTCTCCTACCGCGACAGCGACGAGAACGGAGCAGCAGAACCACCCTCGCCTTTTCTCGATGACATCCGCCACCTGCTCGAGCCATCGCCGCAGGGCGAAGCAACGCACATCCTGGAGGGATCGCTCACCCGTGGGCGCCCCTTGGCGCAGGTCGTTCCCCGCGTAACCGAGGCGCCCTCTGAGAACGAGCTCGCACGAGCGCTCGCCGCGCATGGCCCAGACGCCGATGCCGCACACTTGCTCGGCATCGCGGGAGCCGGCGGCGTAACCGCCCAGCGCATCGCGAAGCGGCTCGAGGAGGCACGGACTGCGGTGGCGGCCACCCTTGCCCCAGGCCCGCTCTCCAACCCAGCGACGATCGACGCGTTGAGCGCCGTGTCCGCCAGCGGCGGCACGACCCTCGAGCGGTTCGACGAATGCTCGTATCGCTGGTTCGTCGATCATGAGCTGAGCCCTCAGTCGCTTGACCCCGAATCGGACTCGCTAGTTCAGGGCGACCTCATGCACAAGGCCCTGGACCGCCTCTACAGCGAGCGGCCGGGTGGCGACCCTTTGCCACGCCCAGGTTCGCTCGACACCTGGATCGAGCGCGGCAGGCAACTGCTCGCTGAAATCGCAGCTGAGCGCGAGCTTGGCGGCCATCCGGCCGAGCGGGCGATGATACGGCGAGTCGATGGCCTCCTGGGCCGCTTTCTCGCCGAGGAGGCCGCGCGCAAGGCAGGCGGCTTTGAGCCCTGGCTGCTGGAGGCGAAGTTCGGGGACGACGACGGCAACGAGCGGCCGGCGCTCGAGATCGGCGGTTGGCGGCTGCACGGAGCAATCGACCGGGTCGATCGAGATCCCGACGGGCGAGCCCTGGTCATCGACTACAAGCTTTCCTCAAAAGTGGCGCCGCGCTCCAAACTTGAGGAGGAAGCGAAGCTGCAGCTGCAGCTCTACATGGTGGCGGTAGCCGAGCAGTGGGGTGCGGTCCCGGTGGGAGGCCTGTACCACCCGCTGCGCGGCGGGGCAAAACGGCGGCCGCGCGGCGTAGTGCTCGACGAGGCGGCGGAAGAGCTCGCCCCCTACCGCCTCTCCAAAACCGACTTGGTCGATCAGGAGGGCTTCGAAGAGCTTCTGGCGGACGCGCGCCGGCGGGCAAGCGAGATCGTGGCCCGAATGCGGCGCGGCGACATCCGTCGTGACCCGGGGCCGCGGCCTGGGTTGAGCGGCCACAACGTCTGCCCGTCGTTCTGCGACTTCGCCCCAATCTGCCGGCGCGACCGAGCCCCCGAGGTAGATGACGAGGAGGACGAGGAGCGGTGAGCGCCCACATCCCCACACGTGAGCAAACCGCTGCCATCGCAGCAACTGGGCGCGACGTGCTCGTCGAGGCCGGCGCCGGCACCGGGAAGACCGGGGTGATCGTCGAGCGCTACTGCCGGCTGGTCTGCGACGAGGGAGTCTCTCCCGACGCGGTGCTTGCCTTCACCTTCACCGAGAAGGCGGCGGCCGAGCTCCGCCAGCGGATACGAGCCGCACTGCAGGCGCGGGCGGATACCGGGTCAGAGCGCGCCCGCGAGCTGGTGGGCGAGATCGGCAGGGCATGGGTGACGACGATCCACGGGTTCTGCAACCGCGTCCTGGCCGGGCATCCCGTCGCGGCGGGAATCGATCCGCGAATCCGAGTGCTCGACCACGCCGAGGCGGAACGAGCGGCAAGCGAGGCATTCGACGAAGCTCTGGAGGAATTCCTCGCGGAGGGCGACGAGGCGCGGGAGCAGACCCTTGCGGCATTTGACATCGATGGCCTCCGCTCGATCGTCGTCGATGCTCACGATGAGCTGCGCAGCCGCGGCTTCGCCGAGCCGCGGCTGCCCAAACCGCCGGCGCCCGATGCCGCGCGGGCCGTGCAGCGTGCCGCCGACGCAAGCTCCGCAACACTTGAGGAGCTTCCAGCCACCAGCATTCATCGGGAGCGCGTCGAGCGAGCGCTGGCTGTGCTGGACGGTGCCGGAGGACGCCTTCCGAGCCTCGATCAGCTGATGGGCCTGCGCAGCACCAGCACCGCGAAATCGATGGAGGCCTATCGAGACGCGATCGAGATGGCCGTGACAAGCGTCGCGGAGGCGGGCGAGGGAGCCGTGGCATACAGCCACGTCGCAGCACTGCTGGAGCTGTTCTCGGCACGCTTCCAGGCAGCTAAGGAGCGGCGTGCCGGGGTCGACTTCGAGGATCTCCAAATCCTCGCCACGCGCCTGCTGGAGCAGGGTGAGGTTGGCGAGTCCTATCGGGCTCGCTTTGCCCATCTGCTGGTCGACGAGTTCCAGGACACGAATCGCCTCCAGCTACGGCTGATTGAGGCGCTGCGCGGCCCACGCACCGAGGTGATGGTGGTTGGGGACGAGCTGCAGTCGATCTATGGCTTCCGCCACGCCGACCTCGATGTGTTCCGAGAGCAGCGTCGCGCGATCGAAAGCGATCCGAAAGCCGAGGCCACGGCGCTGAGCGGCAACTTCCGGTCTAGCCCTGAGGTGATCGGCGCTGTGAATGCGATCGGCGAGAAGCTGCTGGACGATGCCTTCCGGCCGTTGCGAGTTGGCGCTATGCCCAATCGGGATGGCCCGCAAGGCGAAGGGCCGGCGGTAGAGCTGCTGCTGACCGCGCGCGAGGGCTGGGACGGCGAGGGAATTGACCTCGAGCCCCTGGCCGATGCGACCACACCGCTCAACCAGCTGGCCGAGGCGCGCTTCGTCGCAGCGCGGCTCCGTGAGCTGGTCGACGCTGGTGTCGAGCGCGGCAACATGGTCGTGCTCCTGCGTGCGTTCACCCACCTCGACGCCTATGAGGACTCGCTTGAGCGGGCGGGGCTGCGCCCTTACGTCGTCGGTGGCCGCGGCTACTGGTCCCAGCAGCAAGTTGCCGACGTTCGCGCACTGCTGGCGACGATCGCCAACCCACTCGACGACCAGGCGCTGTTCGGGGCCCTCGCGTCTCCCGCCTGCGGCGTCACGCCCGACACGCTGTGGCTGCTGCGCGCCGCGGTCGGGCGAGGGCGTCACATATGGCCTGCCATCGAGCAGGCGGTGGGAACGGGAACGGCCGAGCTGGCCCACCCCGAGCGTCTCAGCCAGATTGCCGCGACGGATACGACGCTGCTGCACCGCTTCGCCGAGACGATCGCCGACCTGCGCGAGCGGGCATCCCGAATGCCACTCGCCGATCTAATCGACACGGCAGTCACCGAGACCGGCTATGACCTGGCGGTGCTGATGCGTCCCATGGGGGAAGCCCGCTTCGCAAACGTTCGCAAGCTGATGCGACTGGCCGCCGAGTTCGAGGAGCGCGAGGGCCGCAACCTGCGCGGGCTGTTGGATTTCCTCGCCTCGCGAGCCGAAGCAGACATCGAGGCCATGGCGGCAACCACTGTGGAGGGGCACGACGGGGTGCGAATCATGACGATTCACAGTGCGAAGGGGCTTGAGTTCGACGTAGTGGCCATTCCTCAGCTCGGGCGCAGATTGCTAGGCAGTGGGCGGGTGCCGCCGCTGATCATCGGCCACGAAGGCGAGGAATCGCGCGTGGGAATACAGCTGCGCCGCCTCGGCGCCGCCTCGCTCAACCTCTTCGGCTATCCCGAGCTCCGCGAAAAGGAGCAGGAACGCGACGCCGAAGAGGAGCTACGCCTCTTCCACGTGGCGGCTACGCGCGCTCGTGAGCGACTGATCCTCAGCGGCGTCGTCAATCCCAAGCCCGGCAAACAGACACCCGGTACCCCGGTGGTCGAACGAATCGTGGACGCCTTCGGGATCGACCGCGAGCACGACTCCTCTGCCGCAATTTCGGCCCCTCTGCCACGCGCGGAGCTGAAGGCCGGCTTTGAGCCCTCCGAGCTCTTCTCTCGGGTCAGCCTTCCGTCTCCAGAGCGAGCCGCAGAGCTGTGTGCAACGACGGGCGCCAAGGGCTCCAGACCTGAGATCGGAAAGGGGCCGGCGCCCCTGGTCCAGCGCCACCCGCCGTCCATACCGAACCGACCGCTCTCCTACACGGCACTCGCCGCTTACGACAATTGCGCCTACCGCTTCTATCTCGAACGCGTGCTTGGGCTGCGGCAGCACAGGGAGGGCAGTGGCGAGGCAAGCGGGCCAAGCCGAGAAGAGCGAACAGCGCGAGGCAGGGTGGTGCACGAGCTGCTGGAGTGGAGCCATGCGAACGGGTGGGCAGAGCCCACCGAGGAGCTCGTACGGCGCTTCGCCCTCGCCGAGGCCCTTGACGCAGGTGCCGGCGATCTGACCGGCGAACTGTCGGGCTTGGTCCGCAGCTGGCTTCGATCTGACCTGCTGCGGGAGCTCCTGAGCGCCGGGTCGAATCGAATGGGCGCGGAGGTGCCGATCCTCTTGGGTATCGACGGCAATGTCCTACGCGGATCGATCGACCTGCTGGTCGAGCGTGACGGGAGCCCTCCGCTCGTCGTCGACTACAAGACCGACCGCCTCAATGGCGAAAGCCCCGCCGCCCACGCGGCGCGCTATGCGACGCAGCGCGCGATCTACGCACTGGCCGTTGCCGAGGCACGGGAGGCGCCGCAGGTGGAGCTCGCCTATGTCTTCCTCGAGCTGCCGAATGAGCCCAGCCTCTACAGCTACGGCCCCGCCGATCTGGAGGCCGAGCGACGCCGCCTGAGGGAAGCGATAGAGCGGATCGGCAGCGATACGTTTCAGCCCGCGCCTCCGGATCAGCGTGACTGGGCGCTCTGCGACGGTTGCCCAGCCTTGAAGCGGATGTGCTCCGGGCCCCAGCAGGACGCAGATCGAGGTGTCGTGTCCGGCAGCGTCGCTTCATAGCTGTCCGATAGCGCTCATATGGTTGCTTGTTTCCAAATGACGGCAACCATCGAGGCAGACACTTTGATCGAGACCAAGGCACTGACGGTCAGTGCCTACGCCGCTCGCCTGGGGCAAGCGGTGCGAGACGTCGGCGGCGGGATCGTCGAGGGCGAGGTCCAAAAGCCTCAGCGCTCGCGGAACGGGCTGCTCTACTTCGAAATCACCGACGGCGAGGCGCGGCTCTCCTGCAAGGTCTTCAAGAAGCAAATCGAGCGCCTCAAGCACGAGCCCAACGAGGGCGATCTGGTCAGGGTGAGGATCGCCCGGCCAGACTTTTGGCCCGGCGCGGGAAGGCTGAGCTTGATCGTTGCCGACGTAGAGCTCGCCGGCGTTGGAGAGCTCCTGCGCCGCCGGGCTGAGCTGCTCAAAAGACTTCAATCCGAGGGCCTCTGCGACCCCGATCGCCGCAAGGCTCTGCCGCCTTTCCCACGCGCCGTCGGGGTGATAGCCGGCAAAGGGTCGGAAGGAATGAGCGACGTGATTCGCGCTCTTCACGATCGCCTCCCGCACGCACACATCGTCACCTGCCCGGCACTCGTGCAGGGAAAGTCGGCGCCGCGCGACATCATCGACGCGCTCGCAACGCTCCAGGAGCATCGGCAGGTAGATGTGATCGTGATCGCCCGTGGGGGAGGCTCGGTCCAGGACCTGATCGCGTTCGACGACGAGCGACTCTGCCGCGCTGTCTTTGCATGCTCCAAGCCGGTCGTCGCGGCGATCGGCCATACCAACAACGTCCCAGTCTGCAACTACGTCACACATGCGGCGTCGACTCCATCGCGCTCTGCCGAGATGGTCGTGCCTTCGCTTGCCGAGATACGCAAGGAACTGGCCGCCGTCGGGCAGTCGATCGACCGGGTACCGGCCCGAGTCGAAGAGTCCACCGAGCGCGTACGGATGCTGAGCGAGCACCTGCGAATCGCCGGCCTGTTCGAGTCGATGCAGATGGGAATCCGCGACCTGAGCCACCAAATCGCCCGGGCCGAGACATCCTTCTTCACAACCCGGGAAGAGAGCTTGGCGCGGGCTCGCGCGGTCTTGGAAACGATCCCACATCGCTGCCAGGCGGCATTCGCGACATGCGAGCAACGAATCGGCGAGCAACGCCTTCGCCTTGACCGAGTGCCGCAGCTCACCGATGAGGTGGTCACGGGGGCGGCCGACCAGGTTCGTCTGCTCACCGACGGCATCAGGCGCCAGCTGGCCGACCACGAGCGCGACTACGGGCGCGCTGTCAATCGCCTCCTTGCAGACTTCACCAGAGGCGCCCTGCGCCGCCTCAAGGACGAGGGGATGCGGTTGACGCAGGCTGGGCAGCTGGCGCGCGAGCGCGTCGATCGGCGGCTGGGCAATGCCGAGCATGACCTCAAACACACCACGGCCCTGATCGAAGCCCGAGACTTCAGCAAGCACGGCTTCGTGCTCGCGACCGACGCCACAGGCAAACCTCTGCCCTCGATTGCCGGAGTGTGTGTGGGAGCCAATTTGAACCTCAAGTTTCGGGATGGGCAAGCCGGAGTCACAGTCAGGGAGACCAAGGAGGACGAGTAATGACCAAGCCAACGACAATCACATTCAGCAAGGGCTACGAGCGCCTGCAGGAGATAGCCAACGAAGTCAACCAGGCCGAGATCCCGGTGGACGTCTTGGGCGATCGATTCGCCGAGGGGAAGGGGCTGGAGAAAGCGCTCAACGACTATCTCGCCGCAGAGAGAGCGAGAATCGAGCAGATCGAACGGGGCGAGGAGGTCCAGCCCTTCGAAATCGTCAGCGAAAGCGCCGACCAGGAGTCGGGCGAGGGCAGCACCGACGGGGGCGACAACGGGGACAGCGACCGCCTGCCCTTCTGAGGGGCCCAGGCTCTGCTCCTAAGCGGTGCGTCGCCAGCGACGCGCCCAAGCCCTCAGCTCGGCTATCGCTGGACGCAGCTCCGTGCCCGCCTCTGTCAGTGAGTAGGTGACCCGTACCGGCGAGCCGGCCTCGACCTCCCGCTGGATCAGCCCCTCCTCCTCCAACTCCCTCAGTCGCCGGGAAAGAAGCCTGTCCGAAAGCCCCGGCACCGCCTTCGCCAGCTCCCCAAAGCGCAGCGGGCGCTCGGTCAACGCGCATACGATCGCGCCCGACCATCGCTTTCCGATCAGCTCGATAGCCGCGTGGAAATGCGGGCAGACCCCTGAGGATCGCTCTTTCGCCTGAGCAGCTCCCACACCAGGCAGCTTACTGAACGTAAGTGACGGGCCCGCCCACTGGTACGTGCTTGTATTCGCACGTGACCATTCTCGACTGGGGCATCGTCGCCTTCGCAGTGGTGCTTGGCATCTGGGGGTTCCGACAGGGGCTAATCGTTGGGGCCCTAACGCTGGTCGGGTTCGGCGCCGGCGTGATCGCCGGCGGTCGGCTCGGAACCCTTCTCCTCGCAGAAGGCTCGAAATCCCCCTACGCACCGCTATTCGCGGCACTCGGTGCGCTGTTGGTGGGTGCCCTTGCGGCGGTGGTCGTGGAGAACTACGCACTCGGACTACGCGAGCGTGTGGTCCACGGCAGGACGCGGCATCTTCTGGACGGAGTGGGCGGTGGAGCGTTGATCACCGCAGTCGCCCTCGGCCTTGCCTGGACCTTTGGTGCCGTCGCGCTGCACACGCCTGGCGCGGCCCAGCTGCGGATGGACGTCCAGCGCTCGCTGATCCTGCGCAACCTCAACAGCCTGTTACCGCCCTCAGGCCCACTGCTGAATGCACTCAACCGAGTCGACCCGGCGCCTTCGATCCCGGGGGCGACCATGCCCGTGGCGCCACCCGACCCCGCAATAGTGAGCGACCGTGACGTAAGCGAAGCGGGCGACTCCGTTGTGCGGGTGCTGGGAACGGCTTGTGGCCTCGGCGTCGAGGGCTCGGGGTGGGTAGCCGATCGCGGGCTGATCGTTACAAACGCTCACGTCATCGCCGGAGAGGACGACACAACCATCACCACTCACGATGGTGCCTCTCTCGCAGCGGTGCCGGTCTACTTCGACCCAGTCAACGACCTGGCGATCCTTCACGTCGATGCGAACATCCCTGCCCTCCTTACGGCATCCGTGGCCGAGCGCGGTACCCCCGGCGCCCTGCTCGGCTATCCCGAAAACGGGCCCTATGCCCTCTCCCCCGCTCGCCTTGGCGACACACGCTCGGTGCTGAGCGTGGATGCCCCCAACCAGCAGCCCATTCGGCGCACGATCGTCTTCCTCAGAGGCAGCGTTCGCAGCGGCAACTCCGGCGGGCCACTGGTCAACTCTCAGGGTCGAGTGCTTGCGACGGTGTTTGCCTCCACAACCTCCGGCCAGCGTGGCGGCTACGCAATCCCAAATCGTCTCGTCGAAAGGGCATTGGCAAGCGTTGCAATGGAGGTTGACACGGGTTCGTGCGTGAGCTGAGGACGGTGGATACCGCTACCTTTTCGCACAGTGAAAAGCCTGCCACCTGAGGTGGAGCGGCGACGCCGTCTTGTCACCCGCGCGCTCCCCCTCACGATCGTCGCCATCGTCGCCTTCATCTTTGGCGCCTCGGCCGGCAGCCCCGGCTCGCCGGAGAAGGATGCCGCGGCACGCTTCACGCAGGCTTGGGCGAACAAGGACTTCGGAGCGATGTATCGCGAGCTCAACATCGCCACGCGACGCTCCATCGACGAAGCGGGCTTCATTGACGCCTACCGCACCGCCGCGGAGACCGCCACGCTACGCGAGTTCGAAGCCGAGAAGCCCGAGGACGCCGAGGAGATCGGGGGAAGAACCGTCGTGCCGGTCGGCGCCACCGCGGAGACCGTGGCCTTCGGACAGGTTGCCGCTGACCTGAAGCTTCCCTATGTCGACGGTGGCATCGCGTGGAATCCCAGCCTTGTGTTCCCCGGCCTCGAGACCGACGAGCACCTCGAGAACGCGGTAGAGCTGGCCCCGCGAGCGGCGATCTTCGCGGTGGACGGAACGCCGCTGGCCGAAGGGCCCGCAAGCGCCCGCGAACATCCAATCGGCGATGCGGCCATTCACGTAACGGGCGAAGTCGGCGCCCCGGAAGAGCAGGACCTCCCGAGCTTGGCCCGACACGGGTTCCCCCCAGGCACGCCGGTAGGAATCACCGGTCTGGAGCAGGCTTTCAACGCGCGGCTGGCCGGCAAGCCCGGGGGCAGCCTTCTCGTCGTCACAGCGGCCGGGGGCCAAACCAGGGTCCTCGGGCACGCAGAGCCACAGCCAGGCGCCGCCGTGAAGACGACGATCGACCCCGACCTTCAGGTCGCCACCGTTTCAGCGCTGGCCGGCCGGGCAGGTGGCATCGCGGTGCTCGACGCGCGCAATGGCAACGTTCGAGCTTTTGCCGGCCAGGCGCTGTCGGCTCCACAGCCCCCGGGCTCAACGTTCAAGATGGTCACCACGACTGCCGCCCTGCAGAAGGGGGTCGTCTCGCTCGACGACACATTCCCCATTCTCAACGGAGTCAATGTCGGCGGGCGCTTCATCAGCAACGCCAACGGCGAGTACTGCGGCGGCACCTTCCGCGAAGCGTTTGCGGAGTCCTGCAACGCTGACTTTGCCCCGCTGGGGCCGAAGATCGGCAACGACGACCTGGTTGCCACAGCCGAGCGGTTCGGCTTCAACTCCCCGCCCACTCTCTATGCGGAGCGCTTCGTCCAACTTGCCGAACTGCCGCAGTCCACGATTCCAACCGAGATCGGGGATGAACTGGACCTAGGCGTCAGCGCGATAGGCCAGGGCGAAATCCTGGCGACGCCACTGCAGATGGCAACAGTCGCCCAGACCATCGCCAACAAGGGAGTCCGCGCACCAACGTCAATTGTCGCGAACCGCAAGCTCCGCCCGGATACTCAGCCGATTCGGGTGATGTCGAAGGAGACGGCGGCACAGCTGACGGAGCTGATGATCGGAGTGGTTGCCGGCGGAACAGGGTTCGCGGGGGCGATCCCAGAGGCACAGGTGGCCGGGAAGACCGGGACCGCCGAGCTGGGCCCCGTCCCAGGGCAGGAGGACTCACCCGAACCAGAGCAGATCAAGGACGCTTGGTTCGCTGCCTTCGCACCGGCCGAGCGCGCGCGCCTTGTCGTCGGCGTGCTGCTGATAGAAGCCGAAGCGGCAGGGGGCGAGGTTGCCGCCCCGGCTGCCGCGCAGGTCCTATCGGCAGGCCTCTAACTGTCCCCTGGGACGCGGAAAGTGAAGAGACGGTGCTCGTTAGAGATCGAGCGTAACCTCGGCGGGACCGCCGGGGCCGGGAATCTCGAGGGTCAGCGGCCGGTTCTCAGAAGCCGAATCCGGAAGCAGGAAGATGGCAAGCGAGCCTTCGATCGGGCCCTGCTGGGCAGTTGAGTCAAGCACCGGAATCTGTTCTTCCGCTTCGACTTCGCCGCCCAGCGGCAGCGCGTAGAGGCTTTCGCTGGGAACGACCTCGAATTTCTCGTGCTCCGAATCGATGATCGTCAGCGAATCCGGCAGCGTCTGCGGGCTGTCGCTTTCGTTCTCGATTTCGAAGAAGACACCGAAGTAGCTGGACCCCGGCGGTGCCTGAGGCTGACCGACCAGGTAAGCGGAGTCCTCATTGTCGTTGGGATTTAGAAAGCGCGAGAAGACCGCGTTGTAATGCAGCTCACCAAGCTCGACCGGCTCGCCCTCGACGACCTCTGTCGAATCGCTCGAGTAGCCGCAGGCCGATGCGCCAAGCAGTGCCGCGAGGAGAACGAGGGCAGCAAGGAGCGGATAGGCAGTTCTTTGGCGGCGAGTCATCGGCGGCGAGAGTTTATATAGCCCGTCAGGGGATTCCGGTCGCGTGGGGATTGCCGCCGGCAATCCCCACGCGCAGGTCCGATATCGCTTCCGCCTCGAGCAGGTCGCGCAACCTCCGAAGCGCCTCTCTCCATGCCCGTTCATAGGAGATCGAGGCGGCGGTCAGCCTCTCTAGGGCCCGGTCCAGCGGGTGCGCCGGCTCCGTCCAGTGGGAAACGCGAACCGTCGTCATCGAGCCGGTGCCCTCGAGCAACTCCCAGACCGTAGTCGTCGGAATCCGGTTGCTGCGCCCGCCCCGCCCGCGCTCGACGATCCTGTGAGGCTCCTCGATTACTTCGATCGCGGTATCCGCCCAGACATCCCTGAGACCTGCCGTGAAGCGAAACCGGGCTCCCGCGCCGACACCCGAGGATTCGATCCGCGTCAGATGAAAATCCGAGATGAAGTGGTCTGTGAACGAAGGACGGAGAGAAAGATCGCCGATCAGCTCAAAGGCCCGCTGGCGTGGGACGTCGATCTCGACTGCGGCGCTGACGGGCTCCATGGACCGACGCGATTCTAGATGGTGTCGAACCGAGATCCTGCCCGGCCTGCGCAGCTAGGTTTGAAACTCTTGAGTAACGAAAATCCCCAATGCAAGCCCGCTTCTCGCGCGCTACGATCAATAGGCGGAGGCATCCGGAAGGAGCGCGTCATCTCCATCAGTCTCAGCCCAATCTCAGCTTCCAGTAGCTCCAGTAGCTATGCCACGGGGTCGACGCCCGGTGGGGGGACTTTTTTCTGCCTCGACTGCGGCTCCCAGCTCTCGCTCAACGAGAGCGACAGGCTTCCCGATTGCCCGCAATGTGGAGCCTCCATTTTCCGCCGGGACTCGATCTTCGAGTCCATGCAGGACCATGGAGGCCCGACGGCTGAGTTCGTCTTGCCAGACACTTCAGCGACCCCGGACTGGCTCGACGAAGCACGAATGGAGTTGTCGAAGGGGAGGCGCTATCTCCTCTGGCGCAGTGGCGAGGGCGAGATCCAGGCGTTCGAGGTCGAACATGGCTGGACCAGGATTGGACGCAGCGTTTCCGCAGACGTTCAGCTGGACGATCCGAGCGTCTCACGCCGGCACGCCCTTCTGGTCTCCGAACCGAGGCGGGCGCTGCGCGTACTCGACGATCGCAGCCTCAACGGTGTCTTCATCAACGGCAAGCTGGCCGAGTGGGGAAAGCTCGAAGACGGCGACGAGCTGACGATCGGCCGCTTTCACATCTTCGCCCTAGACACTTAGAAACAGGGCTTAGAACCTGAGCCCCACCAACGTCCGGACGGCAGTCAAGTCACTGGACTCTTCGGTGGAGCGCTACTCGGTGGAGATGCTGGGATCCGCCTGCACCTTGTGGGGGACGACCATCAGGAAGTTGTCGGTTGCCTCCGCGGCCAGCCCAAGCACGCGATCGGCCTCGTCGTCCTGGTCGGTTGCGCGCAGCTCCTCTGCGTAGTGAGAGAGAAGATCGTCGAGATCCAGAGTGCCCTCGGCATCCAGCTCTTGTAGCTCCACCTTTGCGCCCTCGCCAAGACGCCTTTCGATCGACTCCCGATCGATCCCAAAAGCGTTCTGACGGACGTAGACGCGACCGCCGGTCATCCCGGCGCAGGCCCAGGGGCCGATGTCGCCGAGCACCACCGCACGGCCCGACGTCATGTACTCGAAGGCGAAGCCCTTGGCGTTGGCGCGATCGACGAGACAGCCGCGGCTGTCGTCGATGTCCGCCTCCGGCTCACCAGCGAGCACCACGTCGGCACCGGAGAGCCTGATGCAGAATCGCGAGTCGGCCGAGCCCTGCACGAAGAGGCGCCCGCGCTGCGCGCCGTAGGCAAATGACTTGCCGACCGAGCCGTTCAGCCTCTTGCCCTTGACCCCCTTGCCCTTCAGAACCGAGACCGTCCCACCGAGCATCGTCTTGCCGACGCCATCCTGGGCACCGCCCTCAACCCGGATCGAAACGCCATAGGCATTGAAGGCCCCAAAGCCCTGGCCGGCCACCGAGCCGCCGTTGAACTCGAGGCTGGCAAGCACGTCGTCTCCAGGCTCGGGCCCGTCTTCGAAGATCCGCGAGCGGGCGAGCGCCCCGGAGAGCTCGGTGCCGAGCACACGGTCGTTGGCGTCGGTGGGACGAGGAAACTCGTTGCGGATGGTCCGGCCCGCGCAGATGTCGCCGGCAAGCGCGGCGATCTGCGTCGAAGCCTGCTTGGCCTCCATCCGGATCGGACGAGACGCGACCAGCCCCGCCTCGGCGCGGTCCTCGGCGATCCCGTCGGCAACCGGCAGGTCGAGCGGCTCGAGGTCGAGGAACTCCTCCAGCGGAGTGATCAGCGGCGCCAGGTCGATCTGCTCCTGATGGGATATCTGCTCCAGCAGGTCGTAGCGACCGATCAGGTCCTGGGCGCGCTCATACCCCAGCGAAGCGACGACCTCCTTGACCTCCTCGCCCATCGACTGGAAGAAGCGCGCGCAGCTCTCGGCAGCCACATCTACCTCCTGCGGAGTGAACTTCTTGAGGCCGTGCTCCTGAGCCTGCTCGACAGTCTCAATCTGGGTGGCAATGCCGACATGGCAGGTATCGAGCTGGCAGCCGCGGCAGATCGTGCAGCCGAGGCTGACCATCGCCAGGGTGCCGAAGCCGATCCGGTTTGCTCCCAAGCAGTGCAACTTGACGATGTCGTGGCCCGTTCTGTAGCCGCCGTCGGCCCAGATCTCGACCCGGTTGCGGATGCCGGCCTCCATCAGCGCCCGGTGCACGGCACGGGTGCCGATGTCGGAGGGCAAGCCGACGTGGCGCAGCGCGTGCTGGCGAGCCGCGCCGGTCCCTCCCTCGAAGCCCGAAAGGGTGATGATGTCGGCGCCGGCCTTGGCGATCCCGAGGCCGATCGTGCCGATGTTCGGCACCACAGGCACCTTGACTGAGACCCGGACGTCTGGGTTGACCGTCTTCAGCTCGTCGATCAGCTCGGCCAGGTCCTCGATCGAGTAGAGATCGTGGTTGTTGGAGGGCGAGATCAGATCCGTGCCGGGGGCGGCGTTGCGGGCCGCGGCGACCTTCTCGGAGACCTTCTTGCCGGGCAGGTGGCCGCCCTCGCCGGGCTTCGCTCCCTGGCCGATCTTGATCTCGGCGACGTAGGAGGAATTGAGCATCTCCGCCGAGACGCCGAAGCGGCCCGAGGCGACCTGCTGGCCGCGCCACTTGCGGTAGCGCCCATACATGTCCCGGATCTCGCCGCCCTCGCCGTTGACGCAGAGGATGTTGATCGCCTTTGCGGCCTCCGCGTAGGAGCGGAACGCAGGCTCGGACTGAGAGCCGAAGCTCATCGAGGAGATCACGATCGGGTAGTCGTGGTGCCCGATGCCAGCATCGACATTCGCCGGATCGACCGGGTCGCGATCGCCTTTCAGGCCCATTATGTGGCGCATCGAGATCGGGCTCTGACGCTCCAGGTCTCGCACTTTCTCGGAGTATTCGGCGTAGGAGCCAGAGCCATTGGCGGTGGCGATCGCCGCCTTGTAGACCTTGGGGTAAAAGCGGAAGGTCTTGGCGGGTTTGGCACTCTCGTCCCCACAGAGGATCCGAGCCCGCTCATTGCTCTCCTCGTCGAGGTCGGTAAAGCCAATGCCCCCCGAGTCCGAGGCACCGAATGCCTCTGTCTGGAAGATCTCGGCCAGCTCGGGCTTGACGCCGATCGAAGAGAACTGACGCGCGTAGCCGCGCACCTCATGGATCCCGATCGTCGAGATCACCTTCTCGATGCCCTTCTTCAGAGCCGCACAGAGGTTGCCTATGTCGGCTTGGTAGTCCTCAACGCAGACGACTTCGACCATCGTGTAGGGGCAGACGCCGTTCGCCCCAAGCCCAAGCGCGAGCATCACGTCGTGGACGTTGCGGATCGCGGCCGAGCGCAGCACGATTCCGCAGCGGCGCCGCAGGTTCTCCTCGCCGGGCTGGACCCGGAACTGCTTCAGCGCCTGGTCGACGGCGGAAATCGCCAAGTGGGGGTCGAGGTAGCGGCGCTCAGCGTCATAGACCGTGCGGTCGGTGAGCACCAACAGCTCGGCGCCGTTGCGAACCATCTTCACGGCCTCCTGCTTGATCCGCTCGATCGCCCCTCGGGTGGTCTCGGATTCGAGCAGCGACGTGTCGACGGCACCGGTCCGACCGCGGAACTCCTCCCAGAGGTCCTCCAGCAGATAGGTCCGGTGCTCGCGAGCGACCTGCCGGTAGCTCTTGTCGGAGAGCGGCGCCATCTCGTGGTGACCGCCGAGGATCACCGGGAAGGAGGTCTCAACCGTGCCGCTGTCCTCGCCGGCGACATGAATCGAAGGTCGTCGGCCGAACACCGCGCGGGTCGAGAAGTGCTCGATCTCGCGCTCACGGTCGATTGCCGGATTGGTAACCACGGCGACCGTCTCCTTGAAGTAGTCGGCGAGGTTCTGGCGCTCCGGCGAGAGGGCGGCCAGCGGTCCGTCATAGCCAAGCGAGCCAATCGGCTCAGCGCCGTTTGACGCCATCTGCTGAACGAGTTTGACGTCGTCCCGCTGCCAACCGAACCCAGCCAGCACCCGATCGGATGCCTTCACCGGCTCCTCGGGCCCGGCGTCGGAGTATCCGGGCACCTCACCGCCTTCAAGCGGGCCACCCGTCTCCAGCGCCCGATCGTATGGGCCGGCCTCCTCCGCGCCGGTGCGCTCCAGCCAGCGGTCCCGGACGATCCGCAGCATCTTGTCGTGAGGGCGGAGCACCGATCGCTTGCGGTCGCGATCGATCTCGACCAGGACCTTCTCGCCCGGGGCGAGCGGCTTCGGCTCGGAGACCATGTCGCTGACCGAGACGACCCCGGGCTCGGAGCTGAAGACGAAGTCCTCGGCGGTCTCGACCTGCCAGAGCGGCCGCAACCCCAGGGCGTCGGCGGAGAACACGCACTCGTCGGCATGGCGGGCAATTAGCGCCACCGGCCCTTGGGCAAATGGCCCCATCGCCTGGTGCAGGTACATATAAAAGGGGTGCAGGTCCTCCGGCAGCGAGCGGATCTCCTCGACGATCGGCGGCACCACCATCTCCATCGCCTCGGCCAGGCTGAGCTTGTCGCGGCTCACCAGGGTGTCGATCGTGCGGTTGAGGTCCTGCGAGTCGGAGCCGTCGGCGTGAATCGGGACGCCGAGCATGCGCGCCTCTTGGCGCAGCTGCTCGATCGTGTTGATCTCGCCGTTGTGGCCAAGCACCGAGAATGGCTGGACGCGTTTGAAGGAAGGCCAGGTGTTGGTCGAGTAGCGGTTGTGCCCGAAGCAGCCGATCGTCTCGAAGCGCTCGTCATGGAGGTCGGGGTAGTACTCGCCCAGGACCTTTGGCGCGCCCATCACCTTGTAGACGCAGGTGGTCGCCGAGAAGGACGGAACGTGGACGTCGAGCTGGCGCTCCAAGTCGATTAGCAGGTCAAAGAGGACGCGATCGCGGTGAGAGGCATCGGCGACGAGGCCGGCGATCTGCCAGAAGTGCGGCTCCTCCTCGCGAGCGGTTGGGCCTAGCGCCGGCGAGTCGACGACGCCGATTCGCTCGGCGAGGATTCGGAACCCGCCCTGCCCCAGCAGCTCGCGAGCGTCGTGCTGGACCCGCTCGCAATCCTGAGCGCGCTCGATGAAGATATGCCCGACGGCGAAGGCGTCATCGAGGGTCAGCGATGGGTCATGGCCCCCGGTGCGGACTTCCTCCGCCCAGATCTTGCGGGGAATGTCGACGAGCAGACCGCAGCCATCGCCCTCGCCATCGACATTGCCGGCTCGGTGGAGCATCTTTTGCAGCGCCGGGATCGCCAGCTCGATCGGCTCGTGGCTGGGGGTCGCATCCTTGCGCACGGTGGCGTAGATCGCACACGCGTCGCGATCTTCCACGCTGGGCGGGGAGACCAGGGGGCGATACGGAAGCTCAGGCGAGTAGCGCTGGACACCCGCCTCAAGACGTGACTGGGACTCAGACAAATTGAAACCTCCCGGTATCCACACCTTCTTCGAGCGGGCGCGCGACGGGGTTGACGACTTGCGGAATTATAGGGGCGAGAGCGACGAGTGTTCAAGGCGGCGACCGGTATCCCATCCACACCGGCCTGACTAGCAGGCAGGGGTCGCGCCAATCGAATCTGCAATAGGCGTCGCTATACGACGCTTATCGCGGATTCGAGGTCAGGCCCAGGACATGGGCTCGTAGCCGCCAGACGGGTCGACGCCGATCAGCATCGCGGTGACCGGAGCCTCGGAGCGATTGAGGATGGTGCGGCTGATCGGCGGCTCGATCGAGGCGAAGGTGCCTGCCGGGGCCGGATGGTCCTCACCGGCAATCCGGAATATTGCCTCGCCCTCGAGGATCACGTACAGCTCGTCCTGGCCGCTCCCGGACTCGTCGTGCTCGGGGATCTGCCCGCCCGGTGCGATCTCAACCAGGTTGAAGCCGAAGGATGAGGTCCCGAGCGCCTTGCGCGCCAACCCCCAAGTCGAATCCCCCGACCCCTCCATCGTCTCGAACTCGTCGCGGTGTTTGATCGAGTAGCCGTCGGTCATCGGAGCTTGCCCACCACGACAGCATCGTAACGCCACATGGTGCAGGTGCTCAGCTTGGCCCGACGATGGCCGCAGCGACGAGACCGCCGCTGACGCCGAGAAAAGACACAACCGCGAGTAGGCGGTACCAGGCTCGCCGCTCGGCGTCCGGGTCAAACGCAAGAGGCACGAATAGGAACGGGTTGATCGCAGTGCCGAAAACCAGGGCCACCGCGACCACGGTCGGCAAGTCAGGGACAGCAAGACCGACGCCGATCAGGATCAGGCCCATCATCACGTAATCGAGATGGACCTGGCGAACCCGCTGGGGCGCCACGACGCCTATCCGGCGCAGCCACTCGGGCTTCTCCTCGCGAATGACCATCGCCCAACCCAGCAGGCCACCGAGCGCAAGCTCGACAAGGCCGATCCGAATCATCCAATCCACGGGGACATCCGATCAGAGCTCGGGAACGTCGGCGCCGTGCGGCGTGAAGGGGAGGCGGCGGACATCTGCCCAGTCGCCACACCGGCGCCCCAGCTGCTCGGCGACCTTGCCGGCGTCCTGCCAAGTCGTCCAGACGAGGACAGTGGGCCCAGCGCCGGAGATCGTCGCCCCGAGAGCCCCTGTCTCTTTAGCGCCGTCGACCAACTCCATCGAGCGGGGATAGAGCTCGCGGCGGCGCTCTTGGTGAATGCGATCGACAAGCCCATGCGCCACCAGGTCGAGGTCGGCACTGCGCAGTCCCAGCACCAACCGTGAAGCCGCGGACACGTTGGCGACGGCGTCGACTAGTGGCACCTGCGCCGGGATCGCCTCACGAGCCCGCTCGGTCGAGACCTCCTCGCCGGGAATGACCGCGATGCCCTCGAGGCCATCCGGGGGGTCGAAGCGAGTCGCACTCGGAGCTCCTCCCTCTTCCGCACCGCAAACCACGAAGCCACCGTAGATCGCCGCAGCGACGTTGTCCGGGTGACCCTCGATCTCTGCGGCCCGGGCCAGCAGCTCCTGCTTGGAAAGGGCCAGCTCGAAGAGATGATCGGCCGCCGCAAGGCCCGCGACGATCGCTGCGGCGCTGGAGCCCAGCCCGCGGGCAAGCGGGATCTCGCTACGCAGCTGAAAGGAGATTCCATCGGCAGTGTGCAGGCTCTCGAAAGCCCGGACTATTAGGTTGTCGCGCCCGGTCGGCACATCGAGGCCACCGGAATCGAAAGAGAACTCGCCGGTCTCCTCGATCTCCAGCTCGAGGAACATCTCGACAGCAGCGGCCATGACGTCATAGCCCGGGCCCAGGTTCGCCGAGGAGGCGGGGACGCGAACGAGCCGGCGGCGTGCGGTCAATCGAACACCGCCCGCTCAACCGCGCTCAGGTCGTTCTCGCAGTTGATCACCGAGGGGGCCTTGGAGAGAGCCGTGTCAGGGTCCTTGAGGCCGTGCCCGGTGAGGACGCAGACCACCGACTCCGGTGGCTCGGCGCCGTCGACGACGGGCAAGCCGTAGGCGAAAAGGCCGGCGACCGACGCGGCGGACGCCGGCTCGCAGAACACCCCCTCGCTGGAGGCAAGCCAGCGATAGGCATCGAGGATCTGGTCGTCGGAGACCGCGGCGATGCGGCCCCGGGAGTCGGTGATCGCTGCCATCGCCTCCTCCCAGCGGGCCGGATTGCCGATCCGGATCGCCGAGGCCACCGTCTCCGGGTTGGCCACCGGCGAACCATGAACGAGAGGCGCTGCGCCCTCCGCTTGAAAGCCATAGAGGATCGGGGCTGCATCGACCTCCTGGAAGCCACGCCAGTAGGCGGTCACGTTGCCGGCATTCCCAACCGGGATCGCCAGCGCCCCGGGGGCTTCGCCGAGCTCCTCCACCACCTCGAAGGCAGCGGTCTTCTGCCCCTCGATCCGGTACGGGTTGACCGAGTTGACGAGCTCGATCGGATGCTTGTCTGCCAGCTCGCGCACGATCTGCAGCGCCTCGTCGAAGTTGCCCTGCAGAGCGACGACGCGGGCGCCGTGCATCAGCGCCTGGGCGAGCTTTCCAATGGCAATCTTGCCCTCCGGCACGATCACCGCCCCGCGCAATCCGGCACGAGCCGCGTAGGCCGCGGCGCTGGCGGCAGTGTTGCCGGTCGAGGCACAGATCACGGCCTCCGCCCCCCGCCCCTTCGCCCGCGACACCGCAACGGTCATCCCCCGGTCCTTGAACGACCCGGTTGGATTGCCTCCCTCGAACTTGAGGAACGTACGCACCTCCAACCGCTCCGACAGACGAGGTGCCTCGATCAACGGCGTCGACCCCTCGTTCAAGCTCACCACTGGGTCTCCCGCCTCCAGCGGCAGTCGGTCGCGGTACCTCTCGATCAACGGAACCGGCATTAGGCGAGAGAGTGAGGGGGCGAGGGGGTGTTCGGAGGATCTCCTGCAATGCCCTCCTTCGGCACCGCGGAGCGATATTCGGCGCCACAGGCGCCACTCAATTGCACCCGCCTCCGGCGGGTGCGGGGCATCGGAGGGGATTCTTCGAGCACCCTCTGTCGTGCGCTCAAACGAACTCCTCCTCAATAACTCGGATAGAGCGGGGTGCCGATCGCAGCTCATCGAGCTGCGCGATCTCGTCGATCGCCGCCGAGAAGCGCGACTCCAAGCACTCGTGGATGACCATCACCAGCCGCGCTTCGTCGCCGATCCCTCTCTGCACCACACTCTTGACCGAAACCTCGTTCTCGCCCAGAACGTGCGTGATCTTCGCCAGAACGCCGGGGCGATCGGCAACCTCGAGGTGCAAGTAGAAGGAGGAGGTGAAGTCGGTGACGATCGGCAGGTCCTCGCGAACCTCGTGGAGAGGGGCCTCGCCGGCCAGGATCGAAACGACATCGCCGAGCACCGCCGAGGCGGTCTGGATGCCCCCGGCCCCCGGCCCCGACATGGTCACCTCGGTAATCGCGGGAGCCTCAACCATCACCGCGTTGAAAGGGCCGCCAACAGGCGCGAGCGGATGGCCGCTGTAGAGGAAGCATGGAAAGACTCGAACGCTGATCCCACCCTCGCGGCGCTCGGCGACCCCGAGCAGCTTGAGCGAGAGGTCGAGCTCTTTGGCATAGGCAAGATCGTCAGGTTTGACCTGCTCGATCCCCTCGTAGACGACCTCATCGAGCGTCACCGGAGCGTGGAAGGCAAGGCGAGCGAGGATCGCCATCTTCGCCGCGGCGTCGGCGCCGGTGACGTCATCGGTGGGATCGGCCTCCGCGTAGCCGAGCTTCTGCGCGCGGGCGAGCACCTCCTCGTATGGCGCACCGCTCGAGGCCATCTCGCTGAGGATGAAGTTCGTGGTGCCGTTGACGATCCCGAAGACCTTGCCGATCTCGGTCACCCCAAAGCTCTCCTGGATGACCCTGACGATTGGGATCGCCCCCGCCACCGCCGCCTCGAAGCGAAGCTGCACACCCGAATCGCGAGCGGCGGCGAACAGCTCCTCGCCATACCGGGCGAGCAGCTGCTTGTTGGCGGTGACGACCGGGCGGCCGGCCCGCAGGGCACTCAGCACGTGGTCGCGCGCCACATCGGTGCCGCCGATCAGCTCGACGATCAGGTCGGAGCGCTCGAGGATCTCCTCGAAGCTGCCTTCGCCGCGGGTCAGCACTCCAGCCAGCTCCGGCCTCTGGCCGGTTGCAGCCTCAACCGCCTCAGCGCGCTCGTCGAGCAGATCGGCAAAGGCACGGCCCACGGTGCCGCATCCCAGCAGCCCAATGCGAACGGGATCAGCCATCGACGTCGCGTGAGGTCAGGTCCTCGTAGGCCTCTCGACGCACGACAACGCGGGCCTCTCCGTTGCGGCAGAAGATGACCGGCGGGCGCGTCACCCCGTTGTAGTTGCTCGCCATCGCGTAGCCGTAGGCACCCGTCGCGGGGGTGACGAGGACGTCGCCAACCGTCGGCGAGGCCAGCGTCGCGTCGCGGACGAGCACATCGCCGGACTCGCAGTGCATGCCGGCGACAGTGACCACGGTCTCCGGTACGGCAGCGGCTCGATCGGCGATCAACGCCTCGTAGCGCGACCCGTAGAGCATCGGTCTCAGGTTGTCAGAGATGCCGCCATCGACAGCCGCATAGGTCCGAACCCCAGGAATCTCCTTGACCGTTCCCACTCTGTAGGCGGTGAGGCCCGCATTTCCAACCAGCGATCTCCCCGGCTCGATCAGGATCCGCACGTCGTCGCCGAAGACATCGGTGACGCCGCGGACCTTGACATCGACGTAGGACTCGATCGACGGGGGCTCGTCCTCAGCCGTATAGGCGATTCCCAGCCCACCGCCGACGTTGACGAGCCGGCACCAATCGCCAGCCAACTCGCCGATCGCGCGGATCGCCAGCGAATAGGGCTCCAACTCGAAGATCTGCGACCCGATGTGAGCGTGCAGGCCCACCAGGTTGAGCACGTCGGAGCGCAAAACGCGCTCGATTGCCTGGGCTGCCAGCCCGTCCTCGAGGCCGAAGCCGAACTTCGAATCGAGCTGACCAGTCTGGATGTAGTCGTGCGTGGAGGGCTTGATGCCGGGCGTGACGCGAATCAGTACGTCCTGGGGCCCATCGAGCAGCCGCTCACAGCGCTCGATCTCGTCGAACGAGTCGAGGATCAGATGTCCAACGCCAACCCGCGCCGCGAGGCTGATCTCCTCGTCGCTCTTGTTATTGCCGTGCATATGAATGCGGGTCGGCTCAAAGCCGGCCTGC
Source organism: Solirubrobacterales bacterium (assembly GCA_025450195.1). Lineage (GTDB taxonomy): Bacteria > Actinomycetota > Thermoleophilia > Solirubrobacterales > 70-9 > VRUE01. The sequence continues at coordinate 26,264 of JANWHW010000011.1, forward strand.
AGCGCCATGTGCAGCTCGCCGCCCGAGGCCACGTCAACCGAGAGACCCTCCTCGGCAAACAAGCGATAGGCGGCGGTGCACGGAAAGGCCTTGCTGGCGAAGAGAATCTCGAAGTTGTCGGTTCGGGCCGCAAAGGCATCGCGATAGGCGCGAGCCCGGTTTCGCATGTCGTCCTCGGCATAGAGGTAGGCAGGAGTACCGAACTCCGCGGCCAAATCGACGACGTCGCACCCAGCCACCTCGAGGTGGCCACGCTCGTTTATCCGGCTGCCTTCCGGGTAGACCAAGGAGGTCGCGATCGGGTCAGCGACCGCACTTGACTGTCCATGCTCCGTCATCGGACGGCATTGTGACGGGTGAGGCGACGGAGGGCTGCTACTGACCCTCTTCGAGCAGACCGCCAACCGCATCGACGGCTTCGTCTGCCCTCTGGCCAACGACCGATTTGGGGCCGGCGATTCCGTCAACTGCTCCTTCGGTGACTTTGCCTACGCCGCTTTCATCGAGGACGCCTCCGACTGTTTCTTTGGCACCGGCAACCGTGTCGTTCAAGGTGCCCGTCACCGATTCGGTAACCGAGCCCGGCGTATTGCCACTAGAGCCGGTCGACCCCGATCCACCCCCATTGGAGCCGGAGCCAGAGGACGACGAGCTCGGGGCCGATTTGGGCTCAGGGGTCGTCGAAGTGGGAGCGGGTGCCTGCTCCCCAGGCGCGCCTGCGGAGATCTCGGGCTGGAGGGTCGAGCCGCCGATGCCGCCTCCAGCCTCCACGGCACCATTCGCTGTCCGGCGACCGCGCGCCGTGGCCGTACCACTCGCCGCGGGGCCCGTCGCAGCCGGCGATGCGGCGCGCGCAGGCGACACCGACTCTGAGCTGTCGTCCCCAAATCCGAGGTCGCCGATCGGCCAGCTCCTGAGCGCCTGGGCAGAGACGAGTAAAACAAATGCGACCACAGCGATCGCGATCAGCGCCGTACCGGAAACCGCGCCTAAGAAATACGAATGGGCCTGACGGATCAAGCTCCCCTCCTGAGGTTCGCCGTCCAATCGACTACCCAGAGTGGCAGGCCTTCATTCGTTCGGGCATACCAAATATTTGGATTTCCAAGGAACCCGCAATAGGGCATCCTCCACCCGCGCCCAGCGGAGCGAGCTACAGGTATCCCAACGGGTCTGTTGGGACACCGTTGATGCGCACCTCGAAGTGGAGGTGATCGCCAAAGCAGTGGCCCGTGCACCCCACATAGCCGATCACCTGACCCTGGCCAACCTCCTGGCCCGAGCCCACCGCAAAGGAGGACTGGTGGGCGTAGCAGGTCTGAAGGCCCCCGCCGTGTTCGACACACGTGAAGTTGCCATAGCCGCCGCTTTCGGCATCGGACTGCAGTAGAACGACCGAGCCCGATGCCGCGGCTCGGATCGGCGTTCCGGCCGGCACAGCGATGTCGATTCCCTCGTGCATCCGCCCCCAGCGCATTCCAAAGCCGGAGACGACCGGCCCGTTGACCGGCCAGATCAGCTGCCCCGAGCCGTAGCGGACAGGCCCAATCGGAAGGGGGGCAACGGAGGACTGAAGCTGCGCGGTGATCTCTGCCTGGATCTCGGCGAGGTCGCCCTCGAGGTGGTTCTCGACTGCGTTGATCTTGCTGAGAGCGGCCTCGCGACGCTGCCTGGCCGCAACCAGCTCTCCCTGCCTGGCTTGCACGGCCGAGCGGGCCCCAGCCAGAGCCTCCTCTTCGGCCGCGATTGCGTCCCGGGCCGCTTCGATCCGCTGCTTCGCGTTGCGCAGCGTCGCGACTGTGTGCTTCACCTGGTCCCGCAGCTCTCTAACTCGACCCACCACGGCTTCGTCCAAGCCTGTGATGCGATCCAGGTACCCAGCCCGCTTTACCAGCTCGTCGTATCCACCAGATCCGACAATGACGCTGAGGATGTCGGGAGTACCTGCCTCATACATCGCCACCAAGCGCTCACGCAACGCGACAAGCGCCCGCTTGAGGCGGGCTTTGACCACCGCGAGGTGTCGCTTTGCGACACCGAGCTCAGCGACCGCGTCATCCAACTCCCCCTGCTTGGCGTCGAGACGGACGCGCACCGCCGCCTCTTCCGCCCGAAGCGCTTCGACCTCTGAGGTGAGTCGCTCGATCTGGCCGCGAAAACGCGAGATCGTGGTCGTAAGGACGCCCTTTTCCTCGCGTACCTCGGAGAGCTTGGCTTCCTTCACATCGATCTTCGACTGAAGGTCCTCAGCAGGGGCAGGTGCGGCGAGTATGAGCAGCATGACGAGCGCCGCCGCGGCGGCGCCAAGCGCTGCCGCCGGGGCAGGGCGAGTCCTGAACATGCTGAAAAGGCTAGCTAAGGGCCGATTTGCTAAAGCAACGACGACCCCGGGCTGCAATCGCAATTGCGACCCAGGGTCAACCCTGCCAGGCGAAATCCGGCGCCTATGCGGCGACCGGCTTCTTCACCGGCTCGGTTGAGTCAGCCATCGCCTTCGCCGCCACTTCGGCGCCGTAGCCGAGGCGCTCGGCGTACTCACGAGCCTGCATGCGGGAGATGACCATGCGTTGGATCTCGGCCGTGCCCTCGAACAGCTGGTAGATCTTCGCATCGCGGAAGAACTTCTCCAGCGGGCAGTCCTTGCTCCAGGCGTAGGGACCGACGAGGTCCATCAGCGTGGTCGTCGCCCACATCGTCACGTCGCCGCCCTTGAGCTTTGACATAGAGCCCTGGCCCCCGGTCATCGGGATGCCGTTGCGGCCCATCCAGGCGGCGCGCTGGACCAACAGGCGCGCGGCTTCGATCTCGGTCGCGACGTCGGCCAGGGTCTGTTGGATGCGCTGCTCGCCAAGCAGCGGCCTGCCGCTCTCGGTCTGGCCGTCGAGGTACTCGAGGGTCCACTCATAGGCAGCCTGGGCGATGCCGAGCGCCGAGGCGCCGACCAGCGGCCGGGTGATCTCGAAGGTCGCAAGCGCGTCGGCGCCGCGCGACTTCTTTCCTTCCCTCCCGCGCTGCAGCTTGCGTTCCAGCTTCTCCTCGCCGCCGAGCAGGTTCTCGATCGGGATGCGGCAATCGTCGAGCACGATCTCGGCGGTGTGCGAGGCGCGGATGCCGAGCTTGGACTCCTTCTTGCCCTGGCTGAGACCGGGGGTGTCCTTGCCGACAACGAAGGAGGCTTGGCCGCGTGTGCCGAGCGCCGGGTCGACGGTGGCGACCACGACGTGGACGTCGGCGATGCCACCGTTGGTGATGAAGACCTTGGTCCCATTGAGGACCCACTCGTCGCCGTCGCGCTTTGCCGTCGTCTTCAGGCTCTTCACGTCGGAGCCGGCCTGCGGCTCGGTAACCGCGTAGGCGCCGAGTTTGATCTCGTCGCCGCTGCCGAAGCACTCGGGCACCCACTGGGCGATCTGCTCGGGCGTTCCGGAGGACGCGATCCCAGCCGCGGCGAGTCCCGAGCCAGAGATCGCCAGCGCGATGCCGGCGCACCCCCAGTGGAACTCTTCGGCCGAGATCACCTGCATCTGACCCTCGCCGTCCCCGGCCGAGCGCTGAATCGACTCGAGGCCGCCGAAGCCCTGCTTGCGCGCCTCTTTGATCACCTCCCAGGGAATGCTCTCCTCTTCGTCGTGCTTGCGGGCCGCGGGCCGAATCACCTCGCGGGCGAAGGTCCGGCAGCGCTCCTTGAACTCCTTTTGCTCCTCGTTGAGTGAGAAATCCAATTCGATCCCCTCTTTGGGTCGGCGACGGCTTACTGATTGACTGGTCAGTCAACCAGCTTTCCAAAGACTAACTGACCAGCCAGCCAGTCTCTCGCGTGTAGCGTTCCGCCCGTGCCGAGAAAGCGACCGATCAATGCCGATGTCCCTGGCACAGGCGCGCCTACAGCACCATCCAAGACGCCGGCGGATAAACCCAAGACACCCGCCGGCGGCTCTTCCGCCGGGCCCCCTTCGCCAAAGCAACGGGGCAATGGCCCCATCGCCCTACTGAAGAAGCTGGGGACCCTCCCGCCGAAACGGCAGCGCAAGCCGGTGCCACTGGCCCTGAAGGCGATCGGTGGGATCGTCGTCCTGGCAGTCGTCTTCATCGTGGTGGCGATCGTCGGCGGCAGCCGCGATGAGTCACGGACGGCGGCACCGGCCCCTGTCACAGGCAGCACCGATGCTCCGGCCAGCCAGGCATCGGAAGAGCTCGGCTATCCCGCCTTCGCCACCAGCAACACAACCCGAGTCGGCGGCGCCGATCCGGCCTTCAATGCGGCGGGCGTCGCTCTGGCGACCTATCCCTCAGCCGAGCCTGCCCAGCGGCCCGCCGCGGTTGCCCTGGTGCCCGCGGACGAATGGCAGGCTGGCATCGCCGCTTCGGTGCTGATGGCGGCGCCATTGGGCCCGCCGAATGGAGTTCAAGACGGCCTCCTTAAGAGGCTTCCAACCGGCGCGCCACTCCTGATCTCCGACGCCGGTGACATACCGGAGCCCACCGTGCATGCCCTCGATACGCTCGACCCGCAAGGCAGCCAGGCAACCGAGGGGGTCCAGGTCTATGCAATCGGAGATGCCGCGGTCCCAGGCGAGCTGAAGGCGAAACGAGTTGCCGGACACAATCCGGCGGCCGCCGCCGCGGCAATAGCGGCACTTCGCGACAGTTTGTTCCGAGCGCCACCGGCACACATCGTCATCGCCCCCCTCACCGAGCCCGCTTTCGCGATGCCGGCGGCCGCCTGGGCGGCGCGTTCCGGAGACCCAGTTCTCTTCGCGGGCCGCAATGCACTGCCCAAAGCCACGAGGGCGGCGCTGAGAGCGCATCCGGATGCGCCCATATACGTGCTTGGCCCCGACTCGGCGATCTCTGCCAAGGCGATCAAGGAGATCGCTGAGATCGGCGGGCGCGTTCAGCGCGTCGCGGGTGAGGATCCAGTCGAAAACGCAATCGCCCTGGCACGCTTCGACAGCGGCGATTTCGGCTGGAACGTCAACGACCCAGGGCACGGCTTCGTCATCGCTCGCTCCGACTCCCCGCTTGACGCAGCCGCGGCGGCGCCGCTTTCGGCATCGGGTACCTGGGGGCCGCTCCTGCTTACCGACAGCGCAGATACGCTTCCGCCGACGCTGCGCGGGTATCTGCTCGACGTCAAGCCGGGCTACTCCAACGACCCGACCCGCGCTTTCTATAACCACGTATGGGTGATCGGAGACCAGGAGGCCATCGACGTGAGGCAACAGGCGGAAATCGACGAGCTGGCTGAGCTGGCCAAGATCGGAGGAGGAGCGTGAGCGAGGCAGAGAACCCAGCGCTTCTAGCCGGCCGGGACGAGGTGACCGCGGAGGACATACGAGCTCTCGCCGGCGCCTCCACTCCCCATTTTGCCCTCCAGGTTCGCAACCGGATTCGCCGCCTAATCGAGCCACTGCCACCCGAGCACCCGGCGCGGATCGAAGGTGAGCGCAAGATTGCCGACCTCGAAGAGCTCGCCGAGCACAGTGGCGACCCCCGCGGGACGATGGGGATCGGCCATCAGTGAAGAACCTTGCGCCCGGGATCTGGCGGCTCAAGCAGTTCCCCGCGCCGAGCGTCAACGTCTACCTGGCCGAGGATGTCCTGATCGATGCCGGGAGCCGCTGGGACCGCCGGCGCATCTTCGCCGAGATCGACGGCCGCGAGATTTCGATGCTGGCGCTGACCCATGTTCATCCCGATCACCAGGGCGTCGCCAAGGACGTCTGCGAAGCCAGGGGCATCCCGCTCGCCTGTCATGCCGATGACGTAGACGCAATGGAGGGACGGCGGCCGATGCAGGAAGCCGCGCCCAACAGTCCTGTCAACCGCGTCATCAAGCGACTCTGGCAGGGCCCGCCCCACAAAGTCGATCAAGTGCTGAATGAGGGAGACCAGGTGGCTGGGTTCCGCGTCGTCCATGCCCCAGGACACGCCCGGGGCGAGGTGATCTTCTTTCGAGACTCCGACCGCGTGGCCATATGCGGGGACGTAATCCGCAACATGAGCTACGCAACCGGCCTGCCCGGGATCAAGGAGCCGCCGGAGATCTTCACGGCTGACCCGGCCGAGAACCGTCGCTCGATCCGCAAGCTGGCAGGCCTAGAGCCCCGCCTGATCCTTCCGGGTCACGGCCCGGCGGTCACCGACATGGCCAAGTTCGAGCGCTTCGTCAGCGCGCTTCCCGGGTAGAGGGTCTGACACGCCCCCGACTCCTCCTCGAAAGGAGCCCGATGAGCAAGCTGAGAAATAGGCGTCCGTCGCCGGCCATGGTCGTCGCGCTGGCCGCGCTGATAGTTGCGCTTGCGGGCACCGCCTACGCAGCGCAGACAATCAATGGCGGCGCGATCAAAAAGCAGACGATCGGCGGCGGCAAGCTGAAGAAGAAGACTCTGACCGGCTTCCAGATCAACACCAACAAGCTTGGTGTGGTCCCTACCGCGAAGCGCGCCACACACACCTATTGGGCTGTCGTCAACAACCCGACCGGTGCCGGCAACGCAACGCTCGCCCGAGCAAGCGACGCCGGGGTGACGGCGGCTGAGGGCGGCGGGGCCGTGGCGGTGACATTCCCGGTCAATGTCTCCGGCTGCGCGAACGTCGCTGGGCGCAACAACGCGGGGACCACCGTGCCAGGCGCCGGCTACGCCCAGACCAACAGCTCGGCCGCAAACGCCAACGCGGTCGAAGTTCGTACCCGCGACGACAAAGGCGCTGAGGTCGATGCGGACTTCCACCTGATCGTGGTCTGCCCATGAGATGACACGGTGGAGCAGCCGTGCCACCGGTAGGCGTGCCCAATGGCTAGGGTTGGGCTCATGAGCGACGGCCCACACGGGTTCAAAGAGGGCGACAAGGTCTGGGTCGAGGACGGCGACGGAAAGCACCATCCCGGAATCTTCGTCGGCGACAACGAATCCGCGGGCTGGTTCGGCGGCGGCCCCAGCGCCTACGTCGTCCATCCGGAGGCCCATAAGGCTGAGGTCGTTTCGACCTTCCGCATCACCCCACGCGACGAGTAACGCAACCGCCGCTCACGGCGCGTCGGATGGAAGGCGAGCCTTCCCCATGTCGACGTGCCCGCTGCGAAACGGCACGCCCTCGGCAGCCAAAAGCTGCCGTTGCCGGGCGCCCTTGGCGAGCGAGCCGTCCGCCCGCACGACCCGCCACCAGGGCAGGTCAGGGTCATCGCACTCGAAGAGCACCGCCCCGGCAAATCGCGGTGAGCCCGGCGACACGTCTCCGTAAGTCCGGACGAACCCCTCTGGAATAGCACGGACCCGCTCGAGGACTTCGAGCTCCCCGCTTCCCACCGGAGCGCTCAGGCGCCCGGGCCGAAGGCGTCGATGATGCGGTTCTGGTACTCGCTTAGCTCTTCGGGAGAGATGAAATAGGTGGGCGGTGTGAGGAAGAGGCCGTCGGCGCGCTCTGCGGTCGCCTCGACCCTGGCGCGGACCTTGTCGAGCGGGCCGGCAGCGCAGTAGGTGTCGACCATCTCGTCGCTGATCGCAGCAGGCACAGCCGCCAAATCGCCACGGCGGAAGGCATCGCCGGCCTCCACGGCGTTGTCGGCAAAGCCATGCAGCTCCCAGAGCGGCATGTAGGTCTTGACGGTGGCATAGAAGGAGATGGTGCGACGAGCCATCTCGATCGCCCGCGCCTCGTCGTCGTCGATCGCGCAGCAGACGGTCGGCAGGTAGTCGAAGGCAGCGCGCTCGCGGCCAGAGCGGTTCAACCCCTCCTCGAAGGAGGAGACGACGATCTCATCGATCCAACGCAGGCTCTGGATTGGATGGCCGATCAGCCCGTCGGCGACATCACCCGCCATTCGGCACATGCCCCCCTGTATGCCGGCGGTGTAGATCGGCACGGACTCCCGCACGGCCGGGTGAGGCCGGATCCAGCCCTTGATGTCGATGTCGTAATAGGAGCCCTCATAGCGAATCGGTTCTCCCTTGCCGGCCTGCTGCATGATCAGGCGAGTCGCCTCGATCGTCTCTCGCATGTGCGGGGCCGGCTTGCCGTACTCAGCGTTGTGCCAGGTTTCATTGAGACGCTTGACGCCGGATCCGAGTCCAAGCCGGAAGCGTCCACCCGACATCTCGTCGATGTCCAGGGCACTGACGGCAACGATGAAGGGGCTGCGGGTGAACGCCCAGGCGATCCCGGTGGCGACATCGATCGTCTCGGTCCGCCCCGCCAAGTACGCAGCCTGCGTTACCGACGAACGAAAGAGCTCGGGCGCCCAGACGCACTCCACTCCAGCCGCCTCGGCGCGCTTTGCCTCAGCCTCGAGGTCGGCAACGGTCATGCCGATCGCTGCAACGGAGATTCGATCCAGCGCCGCCATCGACCCGCCTAAGCCGTGACCGGCTCGGCCTGTTTGGCCAGCACGGCGTCAGCGACCCGTTCGCGGTGCCACTTTGCATCGCCGAAGGTGGCGGCATTCGCCTTGCCGCGCTTGAGGAAGAAGTGCAGGTCATGCTCCCAGGTGAACCCAATGCCGCCATGCACCTGGATCGATGCATCGGGCACCCGCCAGCCTGCGTCGGACGCGTAAGCCTTCGCCATCGAGGCGGCAACCGGCAGCAACTCGGGCTCCGCATCGGCTGCCCAGGCGGCGCCGTAGACCGCCGAGCGGGAGTTCTCGGTCTCGAGCAGCATCTGGGCGCAGCGATGGGAAACCGCCTGATAGGCGCCGATCGGCCGGCCGAACTGCTGACGGTCCTTGGCGTACTCGACAGCCATCTCCATCGCCCGCTGTGCAACTCCGGTGGACTCGGCGGCAAGCGCGACACAAGCGCGCCAAAGCACCGGCAGGTAGTCCGCCTGCTCGCCAGTCAGTGTCGCCTCGGGCCCCACCCGCACCCCGTCGAATCGAACCGAGTGCAGCCGGCGAGTTAGGTCGATCGAGCGCTCCGGCGCGACGCTGACGCCAGCCGCGCTCCGCTCCACCAGGTGTCGGCGGCCATCCGAGGTGGCGACGAGAAAGAAGTCGGCCGTGCCGGCGTCCAGAACCAGGACCTTCTCCCCGTCCAGCACAACCCCGTCGCCGTCCTCCTTGGCCTCCATTGCGAAGCCGCCGATAGCGGCCGGCGTCCCCGCGTCGAAGAGGGCCAGCGTGCCCCGAGCCTCTCCAGCCGCCAGGGGGCGAAGCCAGCGCTCCCGCTGCTCGTCGGTGCCGCGCAGCGCCAAAGCCAGGCCCGCGACCGTCGTGGAGAGCAGCGGCGAGGGAGCAAGCGCATAGCCCATCTCCTCGAAGAGAACGGCAAGCTCGACTATTCCGAGGCCCTGTCCTCCCCACTCCTCGGGCAGGGCCAGCCCCGGCCACCCCAACCCGGCCATCTCTTCCCAGTCGGACTGCTCGAAGCCGTTCTCGCTCTCGGCCAAGGCCCTGATCCGCTCCGATTTGTAACGGGCGGCGAGAAAGTCGCGAGCCGTCGACTTGATCGCCTGTTGCTCGTCGGTGAGATCGAAGTACATGGCTAGCGCAGCCTCGGCAGGCCGAGGACTCGCTCGGCGATGATGTTCTTGAGGATGTCGGTGGTGCCGCCCTCGATTGAGTTGGCGCGGGAGCGAAGGAACCCGTACTGCCAGGCACCATTGGCGACGGCGTTCTCGGCGCCGCGATCGAGCGGGGCATAGGCGCCCTCGATGTCAAGCGCCAACTCGGCGATCCGCTGGTTGATGTCAGCCCACTGCCACTTGCCAAGCGAGCCTTCCGGCCCGGGGATGCCCGACTGCATCGTTTTGGTCAGACCGCGATAGGCGTTGAGGCGCATCGTCTCGGCCTCTATGTGGAGCTGTGCCAGGCGCTGGCGAAACACCGGGTCCTCGGCAGCCGTGCCGCCGTTTATCCGCGTCTCACCGGCAAGGTCACCAAGTCGCTTGAGGCTGTTGGAAATCTGCGCGATCGCGCCGAAGGCCAGCCCAGCGCGCTCGTTCATCAGCGTCGTAATCGCCACTGCCCATCCGTCGCCGACCTCTCCGACGACGTTGGAGTCGGGGATTCGAGCCTCCTCGATGAAGATCTCGTTGAACTCGCCCTCGCCGGTGATTTGGACCAGCGGACGAACCTGGACACCCTCCTGCTCCATGTCCATCAGGAAGTAGGTGAGGCCCTTGTGCTTGGGGGCGTCGGGGTCGGTGCGGGCAACGAGCATGCACCACTTGGCGTACTGGGCGAAGGTCGTCCAGACCTTCTGCCCGGTGACCACCCATTCATCGCCGTCCTTGACCGCCTTCGTTTTGAGCGAGGCGAGATCCGAGCCGGACTCTGGCTCCGAGAAGCCCTGGCACCAAATCTCCTCGGCGGTGAGGATCGGCTCGAGGTAGCGCTGCTTTTGCTCGTCGGTGCCGTGAGCGATCACCACTGGGCCACCCATCGCGAGACCGAGTACGTTGGCCGGGCTGGGCGCTTCCTGGCGACTTGCCTCGCTGACGAAGATCGCCTGCTCGATCATCGTCGCGCCGCGACCGCCGTACTCCTTGGGCCATGAGATGCCGGCCCAACCGGCCGCGTGCATCTTGCGCTGCCAGTCGCGTCGGAAGGCCATCACCTCCTCGAGGCCCGCCTCGGGCTCAGGTCCTGGGTGGTTCTCTTCCAACCAGGTCCGAACCTCGTCGCGAAACTCCTGCTCCGATGGAGAGAGGCTCAGGTCCACGCGGGGAGCATATAGCCGGGACTGGCCAGGCGGCCAGTCCTCATTTCTCAAAGTTGGACGAAAGGGACCTACGCCTACGGTGGGGGCTCGCTCAGGCTCGCTGGATCAGCGTCCCGGTGCCAAGGCCGCCGCCACAGCACATCGTCACCAGGCCCATCTCCTTGTCGGAGCGCTCCATCTCGTGCAGCAGGGTGGTGATCAACCGCGCTCCGCTCGCGCCGAGCGGGTGGCCGAGGGCGATCGCGCCGCCGTTGACGTTGACTCGGTCCATGTCGGGGTCGAGCTCGCGCCGCCAGGCCGCGAGGACCGAAGCGAAAGCCTCGTTGACCTCGACCAGGTCGATGTCGTCCATCGCCATCCCGTTGCGCTCGAGCAGCTTCTTGGTCGCCGGGATCGGGCCGGTCAGCATGATCACCGGGTCAACGCCGACTGTGGTCTGGTCGTAGATTCGCGCCCGCGGCTCGAGGCCCAGGGCCTCGGCCTTCTCACGGGTCATCAGCAATACCGCCGCGGCGCCGTCGGAGACCTGCGAGGAGTTGCCGGCGGTGATCTTGCCGTCCTCCTTGAAGGCCGGCTTCAGCTGCGAGAGCTTCTCCAGTGAAGTGTCGGGGCGAATGCCCTGGTCGATGGCGTAGGTGTCGCCGTTGACGGCGAAGGGAACGATCTCGCGCTCGAAACGTCCCTCCTCGGTCGCCTTGGCGGCGAGCTGGTGAGAGCGAAGGCCGATCTCGTCGAGCTCGGAACGGGGAATCTCCCATTGGTCGGCGATCATCTCGGCCGAGATTCCCTGGGGAACGAGGTTGTAGCGCTCCATCAGCTGAGGAGAGAAGGCAAAGCCGTGCTCCTGCATCACAGAGGCACTGTCGGCGAAGGAGATATGGCCCATGTGCTCGACTCCGCCCGCGACCGCGACGTCATGGACGCCCGAGGCGATCAGCGCCGCGGCGAAGTTGACCGCCTGCTGACCTGAGCCGCACTGGCGGTCTACGGTGGTGGCCGGGGTCTCGAGTGGCAGACCGGCCTCGAGCCAGGCGTTGCGGGCGATGTTGATTCCCTGCTCGCCGAACTGCTGCACGCAGCCCGCGACGACGTCCTCGACCTCGGCGGGATCGATACCGGCCCGCTCGATCAACTCCCCATAGGCCTTCGCCAACAGGTTTGAGGCGTGGACGTCCTTGTAGTAGCCCTTCTCCTCGTGCCCGCGGCCGATCGGGGTGCGGACCGCCTCGACGATCACAACCTCGCGGCCTCCAAACTTGCCGTTTCCGTTCTCTGCCATTGGAAGCCTCCCTTTCGCCTCAGACGCCGTCGGCGCAGCTTTGCGCCCTATAGGCAAGATAGCCGATTGACTGGTCAGTCAGCCAAAGAATGTGCGCTTCTCATGCGCAAAGCCATCGGCGATAGGACTGGCCAGCGGGTGGCTGACGGCGGTTGACGGCGGTTGCGTGATAGGAACCCCTCCTGATGAGTGGGAACGCGGGTTACGAGAGTCCTGGGATTGCCGGCAGCGGAGCGATCGCAACCGGCTTGGCCGCTGTGTCGACGACCACGGCAGACACGATCCTGCTGGCCCGCAGCGAGGCATCGGCCTGGCGGGCTGAGGAGAAAGTCGTTGCGGCCTGCGCCAAGATCGAGGGCGCTGAGCCTTCGCGCCTGCGGGTCACCACCGACCCGGCTGACCTCGCCGACTGCGACATCGTCGTCGAGGCGATCGTCGAGGAGGTTGGGCCGAAGGGCGAGCTGCTCTCGACCGTTGCCGAGGCTTGCCCCAAAGCAGACCTCGCGACCACGACCTCCTCGCTCGGCATTGCCGAGATTGCCGAGACAGGAGGGATTTCCGGCCGCCTCTTCGGCCTTCACGTCTTCAACCCGGTGCCGCGGATGAAGCTGGTCGAGGTCTGCTTCCCAGACGGTGCAGACCCGGCTCGGGAGAAGGCGCTTGCCTGGTGTGCGGCATTGGGCAAGACCGCTGTCGAGGTTCCGGACCTGGCCGGGTTCGTCGTCAACCGACTGCTCTTCCCCTACCTCTTCGACGCCGTCCGGTTCATGGAAGAGACGGGCATGGAGGCGGGAGAGATCGACACTTGCATGAAGCTCGGCGCCGGCCACCCGATGGGCCCGCTGGCGCTGCTCGACTTCGTCGGCCTCGACGTTTGTCAGGCAATCGGCGACGCCCTCTACGTTGCCTCCTCGGAGACGTACCAGAAGCCACCGGACCTGATGGTCAAGATGGTCAGCGAAGGCAAGCTGGGCAGGAAGTCCGGCGCCGGCTTCTACAGCTACGACTAACGGCCGCGCGGAGCTGGGCTCCGACGATCAGATATTTCGCTTTCCGGCGAGGTCCCAGATGACATCGGCCTCTGAGATGCCCTGGCGGCGGGCCACTGTCTCAATTTCGTCCCACGGGAGATGGGCCTCGGGCAGGTCATCCCAGCGAGCCAAGTCAAGAGCCTCGACGGCGCCTTGAAGGGCCGGCCCCAAATGCTCCTCCGAACGCAGCAGCGCCCTTAGTACCTCAAGCTGCTTATCGCTCATGCGCACCACCCACATGCGATACCTCCAGGTTTCGGCGGGGACGTGGGCTGCTCTGGAAACTAGACGGAGGAGCGGATGGAATCGGCCCGTCAGCTGCCCAAGCCGCTGATCCGGACCGCCTCGACCCGGTTTTCTCGCACCGCTTCCACTTTGATCGTGTAGCCGTTGGCGGTGATCGTGTCGCCGCGCCTGGGGAGGCGCCCGAGCTCCCCGAACACATAGCCCCCGATCGAGTTGTAGGAGTCACTGTCGACCGGCAGCTCGATCCCGGCGTCAGACAGGTCACCAAGCGAAACATGCCCGCGCACGAACCATTCGCCGCTGTTGAGCTGTCGCAGCGCGGCGGCCCGGGGATCGGTCTCGTCCTCGATCTCCCCCACGACCTCCTCGAGGATGTCCTCGACCGTGACGATCCCAACGGTCCGCCCATACTCGTCGACGACCACCGAGAGTGAGGTGCGCTGAAGCTGGAGGTCGTGCAAGAGGTCGTCGAGCGGCCGGGTCTCCGGGACGATCAACGCGTCGCGGACCACAGGCTCTATGGCCGCGTCCGGGCCGTCACTCATATAGAGACGAGCAAGGCTGTTGTTGTGGACGATTCCCTTGACTCGATCCGGGCTCTCGTCTTCGATCACCACGAGCCTCGTGTGGCCCGAGGTGACACAGCGCCTCAGTGCCGTCTCAGCCGTCACGGCCGCATCGACCGTGATCACAGCTGGGATTGGCGTCATCACCTCGCGTGCCACCTGCTCATGGAGATGGAAGACCCCGCCCAGCATCCCCGCCTCACCGGGGTCAAGCGTGCCCCCCAACCGGGAGCGATCGATGATCTGCTTCAGGTCATCGGCGGTATGCCGCTCCTCGATGTCGGTCGGGTCGACGCCGAAGAGGCGGACGACAGAGTTCGAGATGGCGCTCAGCCCCACCGTCACCGGAGCGGTCGCTGCGCGGAACCAGTTGAGCGGGCGCGCAACCCGACGCGCCGTGCGCTCCGCGTGGCCGATCGCAAGCATCTTCGGGACCTGCTCGCCGATGCTGATGTGAAGTGCCGTGACCAGCGCGAACGCAATTGCCACCGAGAGGCCAACCGCGACGCCGTGCGAGAGGCCGCCGAAAACCGGCTCGATCAGCTTCGCCAGCGAAGGCTCGCCCAGGAATCCAATGGCGATCGAGGCCATCGTTATCCCCACCTGACACGCCGACAGGGACTCGTCGATCTTGTCGAGCTGCTCGATCACAGCCTCGGCACCGGTCTGCCCCTCTTTGGCCAGCTGCTCGATCTTGCCGCGGCGAGTCCTGACCAGGGCGAACTCAGCGGCGACGAAAAAGCCGTTGACCGCCACTAGAACAAGCAGCAGGACGAGCAGCAGGACACTCATCGGCTATTTGGCCCGGTACTTCGGGGGAGATCGTCTTCGGCCATTCGGCGTTAAGGAATATAGCTCGCCACCCCACGGAACGATTGAGAGTGCGATATTGGGCACAAATGCGCATTGCCAGCCTCGTTCCGTCCGCCACCGAGATGCTGTTCGCTCTTGGCCTGGGAGATCAAGTCGTGGGCGTGACCCACGAGTGCGATTTCCCTCTCGCCGCGGGCTCCCTGCCCCATCTGACCAGGACCGTCTTGGAGCCTGGGCTCAGCGCAGCTGAGATCGACGCCGCCGTGAAGGCCACAGTTGGAGACGGGCGAGCGCTGTATGAGCTCGACGAGGAGCGGCTCGCCGAGCTAAACCCCGATCTGATCGTCACGCAGGCCGTCTGCGACGTATGCGCAGTGTCCTACGAGGACGTGCTCGAGGTCGCGTCGCGGCTGCCGAGCAGGCCTCGGGTCATCCAGCAAGATCCGAGCACGCTGGGCGAGATGCTCGAGGACATCGTCCGGCTCGGCGAGACGACCGGCGTAACGGCTGAGGCACACGAGCTCCGGGGCGAGCTGGAGGGAAGGCTCGCCACGATTCACGCTGCCGTCTCAGATGCCAGTCAGCCGCGAGTCATCGCGCTGGAGTGGCTGGATCCCCCCTACGTCGGCGGACACTGGATCCCCGAGATGATCTCCATCGCGGGCGGAGAGGATGTGGCGGGACCGCCGGGGCTGAAGTCTCCCGAGGTCCAATGGGGAGAGCTTGGCGGGCTCAACCCAGACGTGGTAGTCGCGATGCCATGCGGTTGGTACGTGGAGGGGGCCCAAGCGCAGACAATCGAGCACTGGAATCGCATCGAGAGCCTCGGCGCCAGACAGGTCTTTGCCGTCGATGCCGCATCGACCTTCTCCCGCCCGGGGCCACGACTGGTCGACGGCGTTGAGCTGCTTGCCCACCTGCTTCACCCAGACCTGGCCGAGTCGCCAGGCAATATCGGCTTTATCGAGGTTCGAGCTCCTGCCGCTCGTCATTCCGACGCTTACTAGCGGCCCACCAACCTCGAACGAATCCTCAGGCAACCGCCAGCGCACCCGCGATCGAAACGATGCCGATCGCGGACATCGCGAGAATTTCAACGGCGAAGCGCCGTGGGCCGAGCATCCCCCGTTCACCGGCGATGATGAACAGCGCGCAGACGAGGCCACCGGCAAGGCCACCCAGATGACCCCCGACGCTGATCCCGCTGATCCCGAAGGTGAGCGCCAAGTTGATCAACAGCAGGAACCCCAGCTCGGATGCAAGAGTGTCGAGCCCCCGCCCTCGAGCGATGACGAAGGTGGCTCCGAACAGGCCAAAGATCGCGCCCGAGGCGCCAACCGTCAACTCGAGCGGATCGGTCATCGCCAGAGCTCCAAAGGAGCCCGCAAGAAGCGAGGCAAAGTAGAGAGCCACGAAGCGGGGTGTGCCGATCCCCGGCTCCAACACCCGGCCGAGTACGAAGAGGGCAAACATGTTGAACCCAAGGTGCAGGAGGCCGGCGTGGAGGAAGCCACCGGTTATGAGCCGATACCACTCGCCGTCTGCAACCGAGATCCCGCGCAATCCAAAGTCACCGATCAGAGAGCTGTTCGTGCCGAGGTTAAAACCGCCGGCTCCACTGGCGATCTCAGCCAGAAAGGCGAGTACGTTCAGGACGATCAACACGTAGGTCGCCGGCGTGTCGTAGCGACCTGGCCCGGCTGCCCCCCGAGTCACCCGCGTGCGCTGTTTGGAGCATTCCGGGCAGCGCATCCCGACCGGGGTCGGCGTCATGCACTCGGGGCAAATCGGTCGCCCGCAGGACGAGCATGAAACGCCCGTCTCACGATTTGGGTGCCGGTAGCAGGTCTGGCTCATCGGGAAGCGGAGCCTACAATCGGCGACGGCTCCCACCCACTATGGACAAAGGCATCCAAGACGCAAGCCCGGCGAGGCTCTACGCCACCTTGGCTGGGGGCCTTCTCGTAATCGTCGGAATCGTCGGCTTCTTCTACAGCTCGTCGTTCGGCAGCCCCGGCACCACGGGCGAGGTCTTTGGGCTCTTCGAGGTCAACGGCTGGTACAACGTCGCTCATATCGCCACCGGAGCCGCCGGCCTGCTCGTCGCCGGCTATGCGCCTCGCCAGTACGCGCTATCGATGGGCACGATCTACGCCACGATTGCGATCTGGGGCCTGATCGTGGGCAGCGGAGAGTCGATCCTCGGCTTCCTCCCCGTCAATGACGGCAACAACTTCCTCAACCTGGCTCTGGGAGCTCTGGGCATCTGCGCCGCCCTCGCCACCCCGCGCCTCGGCACCACGAAGCCGCCCGCACATCGCCAGCGTGCGGCCAGGCCTACTTGAGGCGGCTGGTCAGAGCGCCGAGCCCGCCACGGGTCTGCTGACGACCGCGCCTGCGGATCTCGAGCAGGACCAGAGCGCCGGTGGCGAGCCCGCCGGCACTCACCGCGACGACCGGGCGGACCCAGTTGCGCGGATCGCGCAGCGCGCGCAGCTCGCTCTCCGAGAGCTCCTCGGCCCAGTCGGAGAGCTCCTCGGCCGCCGCCTGGGTAACCGCCGAAAGCGTGTCCTCGACGCGCCCTGAAAGCCGCTGCGGCGGCTCGATCGGCCGCAGCGCGTCCGCAAGCAGCTGCTCTACCTTGTTGATGTCACTCGAGGTCACTGTTCATCTCCTCTTCGAGCTGTTTGATTCCCCGGTGGATCAAAACCTTCGTGGCGCCATCGCTGCGGCCCAACGCTCTGGCGATCTCGCGGTTGTCCATCCCCAGCGCAAACCGCATGATCAACGCATCGCGCCGGTCGTCCGGCAGGTGCTGGAGCCGATCCATCACTTGCCTCAGCTCCTCGCGGCCCTCCGCGATCGCCTCTGTGCCATGGCGAGCCGGGACAGGCTCGGCGCTGTCCAGCGGCGTTTGGGGCCGCCGCGAGCGATCCCGGTAGTAGTTGAGCGCAAGGTTGTGGGCAATCCGAATCAGCCAGGGGCGCAGCGGGCGACCGTTTGACTCCCGCCGCGCACGATCGAAATGCCGGTATGCCTGCAGGAACGCCTGCTCGGTGAGGTCTTCGGCGTCGTGGTGATTGCCGATCCGGTAGTAGGCGTAGGAATAGACATCTCGGAGGTGAGCTCGATAGAGCTCTTCGAAGGCGCGATCGAGCTCTGCCTTGGCGGCGGGATCGAGGCTGGCCGGCTCGACGTTGTCGCTCACTGGCCAAGCCTAGCCTCACCCGTACGTCCAGGCTCATGCCGCCTCTTTCCTCGAACGCTCGACTTTGCGCAATCGAGCTACCCAGGTCTCGGTGTCGATCTCGCCCCCGATCAGCTCCGTCAAGCCTTCCAGCGCAGTGGCGGGGTTGCCAGAGCCTGAAATCGCCTCGGCCAGCAACGGCACGGCGTCCAGGCCCTCAGAGGCCTGGCCGATAAGGCTTGGGATCTCTTCGGCAGGCGTCCCGCGTCCGAGCAGCTCCCCCGCCCGGCGATTGCGACCTGAAGGCGCCAGCAGGGTCGCCGTCAGATCGCCAACGCCGGCCAGGCCCGAGAAGGTCTCCAGCTCGGCTCCGCGGGCAATCGCGTACCCAATGCACTCGCGCCAGACCTGAGCCGCGGCGATCCCCGCCGCGTTGAGGCCATGCCCATCGGTCGCGGCGGCCGCCAGCGCCGCGGCGTTCTTCGCGGCACCGGCCATCTCGACCCCGAGCACGTCGCCGGTCCGCTCACAGACCAGGCCGGCACGATCGAAGACCTCTCCGAGCTGATTGCGAAGGTCCGCGTCGGCGGAGCCGAGAACCAGTGCAGCCGACCCGGATACCGCCTCGCGCGCGTGAGCAGGCCCACCGAGACAGGCAAGGGCGCGGGCGCGAATCCGTTCGCCGACATACTCGCCTGGAAGCTGGCCGCGGGGAGCGATCAACCCCTTGGTGAGCAGGAGCACGGATGAGCGGTCGCTGACCCGATCGGCAATCGCCCCGACCGCCTGCGGTAGCGAGCTGGAGGGAATTGCCAGGCAGACGAGGTCGAGCCCCGCCAGCTCAATCTCAGAAGCCTTCTTCACCTGCAGCGACTCCGGCAGCGCAACCCCCTGCAGGTATTGGTCGTTCTCGCGCAGCTTCGACATCTCCGCTGCCTGCTCGGAGCCGCGGGTGCCGAGCTGCACGTCGAGACCGCCTCGCGCAAGCAGCACCGCAACGGCAGTGCCCCAGCTCCCGGCGCCAATCACCGCGGCACGGCGCATTGGCGGCAGGCCACCCATCGCTTCCCACTGGAGCAGGACGTTGGGCCAGATCTTTGCCGTGACCGTTTCGGCCAGCTGCGGAGAGGGCTTCTCGGCCCGCGGGAACGACATCGCCGGGCCCAGCCGCACCGTCACTTTGCGGGGACGGATCCGCCAGCCGCGGCGGACGTGCTCGGTGCCGAAGACGGCGGTCGGCAGGACGGCGGCGCCGGTCTGAAGGGCAAGGCGTCCAACCCCCCGTTTGGGAGCGGCCAGCGTGCCGCTGCGGATTCGAGTCCCCTCGGGAAAGATGCAAACCGTGCCGCCACGCTCGGCAACCTGCCGGGCGGTCTCCATCGCGGTCTCGTCGGCCTCTCCACGGCGAATCGGGAAGGCGCCGAGTCGCGACAGCAGCCACCCCTGTCCCCGCCGCTCGAAGAGCTCCACCTTTGCGACGTAGTTCATCGGCCGACGCCAGGGAAGGATCCCTCCAATCGCGAATGGATCGAGGAAGCTCCGGTGATTCGAGGCAACGATCAAGCCCCCCTTGAGGGGACCGTGGCCTTTGCCGTAGCGGACGTAGCGAAAGTAGACGAAGAAGAACGGCGTCATCAATGCTCTGGCGACCAGGTACATCGGCCAGTTCACGCCATGGCGGCGGGTGTACTCGTGGTAGCTCTGCAGCCGCTCTTCGCTCACGAAGAGCGCTACACGCGGGAGGCGCTGGGGTTACCAGGCTGCTTCGATCAGCTCGCGGAGCTGGTTGCGATTGGGGGGCTCGGGGGCGAAGGCCAGCTCGGACCGGGTGAGCATCGCGTCGAGAGCCTCGTCAAGCTTGGAATGGTCGGCACCGGCCTCGCCGAGGCCGGTCGGGTCGCCACCCAGCGCGAGAATGCGGGGCTCGATCTCGGCCGGCTCGCAGCCGATCGCCTGGGCCAACGAGGCGATCGCGTCGGAGGCGCGGGGCTCCATAAAGGCCATCGCCCGCGGCAGGATCGCCGCGTTGGTCTCAGCGTGGGGGCTGCCGCATATCCGGACCAGGGTCTGGCAGATGACGTGGTGGATTGAGAAGAGTCCGGAGTCGATCGCGTAGCCGCAGAGGATCGCCCCCTCGGCGAGGTCAGCCCGGTCGCGGGTTTCCCGCTCTTCGTCGAGCGCCGAGGAGATCAGCCCCGCCCCGCGCAGTGCCGCCCACTCGGACGCGGGGTTGGAAAACGGCGTGTAGAGGGAATCGGCTCCATGCGCCAAGGCGTTCATCGCGCTCGCCCGCAGCATCTGCTCGGGGCGGGTGGTCATCGCCTCGGGGTCGGCGATCACCAGCCGCGGGCGGACAAGGCCGCCGGCACGCTCCTCGGCTCCGGCGGGAAGCCGGTGGATGCCGGTCATCTCCGCCCCCGAGAGAGTCGTAGGGATCGCGGCGACAGCGGCGCCGCTCACCGCGGCTATGGCCTTCGCCACATCGATCACCCGGCCGCCGCCGAGAGCGACCAGGTGCGATGAGCCAACCGTTCCAAGCAGGCCCGCGGCCAAGTCAGGCACGGCGCCGGGAGCAACCTCGTGTACAGCATCGGCGGCGTCGGCCAGCCCAGGCACCTCGGCGAGGGCGCGCTCGGTGCTGAAAAGCTCGAAGGCCTCAAACCCGTGCTCGGCCAGCAGCTGCAGCGCCTGTCCAACACCGTCGCGACGCAAGACGACGACTCGCTCGGCGTCCCGCCAGATGAAGTCGTCGCTCACCCGGTCGAAGTCGTACGCGGATTGACGACCGGCCGCAGCTTCGGCTCGACCTCAGCGCGCAGGTGCTCGTAGTCGGGCGGCAGCGAGAGCTTCTCCCCGAGGTGCTCAAGCGGCTCGTCCACAGTGAAGCCGGGCCCAAGCGTCGCGATCTCGAACAGCACGCCGCTCGGCTCGCGGAAGTAGATCGAGCGGAAGTAGAAGCGGTCGATCACCGGCGTGGCATGAGCCCCGGCAGAGATCGCCCTCTCCCTCCACGTCTCGTGCTCGCCCATGTTCGAAGCCCAAGCGACGTGGTGCACGCTCCCCGCCCCCTGCTGCGAGGAAGCGGTGGGTGGCTCGTCGTAGAAATAGAGGCCGCCGCGCTTCTCGCCGCGTGCCTCCCAGGCCTCTCCCGCCTGCTCGAACTCGAGCGCCTCGAGCAAGGCACGGCTGGCCTCCGGGGCGGCGCTGTATGCCCGCACCGCGTGAAAGCCCCGCAGGGCCAGCTCGGCTGGGACCTCCGGGTGGTCGGCAATCAACGGCTCGTCATCGACGTCCACAACGACGAGCTCGTGATCGAGCCCCTCTGGATCAGAGAACCGCAGGCTGTCTCCATCTCGCTCTACCTCGATGCCGTTGGCAGGCAGGCGCCCCTCCCAGAAGTCGAGGGCTTGCGCCGAAGCCACCCGCCAGATGACTCTGTGAACGTCGCCGGCGCCGGGCCGGCCGGAGGGGACATCCGGGAACTCGAAGAAGGTGAGGTCGGAGCCGGCACTGCCCTGCTCGTCGGCAAAGAAGAGGTGGTAGACGGTCGGGTTGTCCTGGTTGACCGTCTTCTTAACTAGTCGCAGGCCCAGCACTCCCGCGTAGAAGTCAACGTTGCGCTGCGCATCGGCTGTAATCGCCGTGATGTGGTGAATCCCCTCCAGATTCATGATTCACGTATAGCATCCCTCCCGATGAGCCGCGGAAGGCGACGTTCGGTCAAGGCCCTGGTTGTGCTCGGCTCCGTCCTCGCCTTTCTCAGCATTTTCGCGATCTGGGTCGAGCGCCAAGTGCTGAACACGGACGACTGGGTCCAAACCAGCGACAAGCTGATCCAGAACCCGGAGATCCGCTCGGCGCTCTCCGACTACCTAGTCGACCAGGTCTACGCGAACGTCGACCTCGAAAAAGCAGTCGAAAACAAGCTGCCCGGCGAAACCAAGCAGCTCGCCGGTCCGCTCTCGGGGGTGGTCCGATCGGTCGCGCCGAGCGCCGTCGAAAGGGTCCTTGAAACGTCGACGGCCCAGGCCCTCTGGGGAGACGCCAACCGAACCGCTCACGAACAGCTTGTGGCGGTACTCGAAGACAAGGGGGAGGCCGTCTCCACCGAAAACGGCGAAGTGAAGCTCCAACTGGGCAGTCTCGCCACCAACCTCACCGACCAAGTTGGGATAGGCACCGACCTCGCCGAAAAGCTGCCCCCGGATACCGCCGAGCTGACCATCCTGCGCTCTGATCAGCTGAAGACTGCGCAGAACATCGCCGCGGCCCTGAAGGGACTGGCGATAGTCCTCTCGCTGCTCACCTTCCTCGTCTTCGGCCTCGCGATCTACCTCTCGCGCGAGGGGCGGTGGGTCACGGTGCTGTTCTGCGGGGTGGGCCTTATCGCCGCCGGCTTTGCGGTGATCGTTGCTCGCCAGATCGTCGGAGGGATCGTCGTCGACCAACTCGTCGTCGACGAAAGCGTCAAGCCGGCGGCGGAAGAAGCCTGGTCGATCGCCACTTCGCTGATGACCAGCATCGCGACGACGACGATCGTGGTAGGCGTGCTCTTCGGGATCTCCGGCTGGCTGGCCTCGCCAACCGACTCGGCCCGCGCGGTCCGGCGCCCGATGGCTCCGATCCTGCGCGACCACATTCCCTACGTCTACGCGGCCCTGGCCATCGTCGTCAGCATCTACTTCCTCTCGGCGCCGACCCACAACCTGCGCTCCTTCCTGACGATCCTGGTGATCGCTGGCCTCGCGGCCTTCGGCATCCATGAGTTGCGCAAACAGTCGACTGAGGAATTCCCCGACGCAGAGCTAGGCGACGTCTTCGGCCGCACCAAAGAGCGCGTCGTTGGGGCGGTCAAGGACGCCAATCTCGGCGAGCGTGCTTCCAAGCTCCGCCTGCCCGAGGTCCGCAGGCCATCCGGAGACAGCCAGCCGTCGGCCGGGGCTGATGACGAAGATGCGCGGCTTGCGCGGCTCGAGCGCTTGGCCTCCCTACGCGAGAAGGGCGTCCTCACCGACGAGGAGTTCGCCGCCGAGAAGGCCCGCGTGCTGGGCGGGGACTCGGGCTCCGAAGCCTAAGAGTCTCTCGTTAGGCAATCGCACTCCGTTAGGAAATCGCACTCCCTGGATTACGAGATAGGTTCTTAGGCGGCTGATTCGGCGACGGTCATATATCGAGTCTGCATTTAGCGTCGCTATACGGGGGTAAATGCAGACTCGTGGGCCAAGCGGGGCAATCACAGTGCGAATTCCGCATGGCTTTGAGATGTCCTAAGGCCGAAAGAAGCCCGCCTCCGGAATCGAACCGGAAACCTCCGCTTTACAAGAGCGGTGCTCTACCAATTGAGCTAGGCGGGCAGGGTGTCGAATATAGAGGGCATGCACGC
The DNA here is from genome assembly GCA_025450195.1 of Solirubrobacterales bacterium. GTDB lineage: Bacteria > Actinomycetota > Thermoleophilia > Solirubrobacterales > 70-9 > VRUE01. The sequence goes on from JANWHW010000011.1 coordinate 49,430, forward strand.
GCACGGTGGAGATCTCGAGGCACGGTTTCGATTCTTGAAACCAGACGAAGCCGGCGTGCTGAGCGAGGCCATCCGCGTCGCGTATGGGGAGACCTATGACGTGCGCTGGGTCTACGACGTCGAGGACGTCTCAGCGCGGCTCGCAGCCGGCACCTACATGTCCTGCGTGGCTGAGTCCGCAGACGGAGAGCTGCTCTGCCACGAGGGAATGAGCCTTGCGGCCGCAGGCGATGCGGTTGGACACTCGGGGCAAGCCGTGACCATGCCAGCGGCGCGCGGCCAGCACTTGTTCACCCGCACCAAGAGGTTCCTGATGGATTGGGCCCAGGAGCACGGCCTGGCGGGCATGTACAGCGAGGCAACCGCGGCCCATCCCTACAGCCAGCGCGCCAACGTCGAGCTGGGGGCACACGAGACCGGCTTTTTGCTCGGTTGGATCCCAGCTTCAGTGTCAAACGACGCAGCGGGCGACGCCCGGCGGAGCCGTCAGTCAGCGGCGCTCTTCTACACGAAGCTGAATGACGGCCATGAGCGGGCGGTCTACGCCCCTCCCCGCCATCACGAAATCGTCCGGAGAACCCTCGAACTGTGCGAGCTGCGAGGAACACTCGCCGACCCGCCGGCGGATACCAAGCTCCAAGAACGAACCGACTTGCACGCCGCGGTTGACGCCGATCACAACCTGGCCCTGATCACCGTCGAGGTGCCCGGAGCGGACCTCGAGACCGTCGTGGCCGCCGAGCGCCATCACCTCTTCCACAGCAAGGGACTCGATGCTGTCTACCTCGACCTCCCTCTTGAGAACCCGGCCACGGCGCTGGTCGCCGACCACTTGGAGCGTCTCGGCGTCTCTTATTCGGGCGTCTTTCCCAACAGCCGCGCCGATGGCGACGTGCTGCGAATGCAGTCCCTGCATCGCGTCCGCGTTACGGCCGATGACATTGCCATCGCATCCGATCACGGACGCGAGCTCCTCGATTACGTACTCGCTGACCTACTCGATCGTCACGACCCCTAGAGGAGGGAGCCCATAGAGGCGCGTAGCCTCAGCAAGCACGTCTTCGCGTTCGCGCATCGACCTAGAGGGTGGCCTCCCGGGACTCGAGGTGGGCGGCCACCTTGCGCTTGACGCGCTGCAGGGCGTTGTCGACGGTCTTCGTATCGCACTCGAGCCGCTCGGCGGTCGCCTCATAGGAGTGACCGTCGAGGTAGAGCGAAAGCACACGGCTCTCTAGGTCAGAGAGAACACCCGAGCTGCCCGAAAGGCAGGCAACGAGGCTTGCGAGCTCCTCGGAGGCAACCACCTGGTTCACCGGGTCCGAGGCAGTAGGCCCGGGCAAAATCTCGTCGAGCGTCGTGTCCGAGTCGCCCGCGGCGGCCGGGGTCTGACTAAACGAGACGTACTGGTTGAGCGGGGTGTGCTTGTTGCGGGTCGCGGTCTTCACCGCGGTGATGATCTGGCGGGTGATGCAGAGCTCGGCAAAGCTGCGGAAGCTCGACTCTCGATCGCTTCGGTAGTCGCGCACAGCCTTGTAGAGGCCAAGCAGCCCTTCCTGGATGAGATCGTCGCTCTCGCCGCCGAGCAGGAAGTACGAGGACGCCTTCAACCTGACGAAGCCGCGGTAACGACGAACGATCGTGTCGTAGGCATCTGTTCTTCCCTCCTTGGCGAGGGCAACCAGATAGTGATCATCAAGCTCAGCTTGAGCGTTAGGCTCAACTGGGCGCCTCGCACCACTCAGGCGTCCGGTTGGGAGTCGCAGTTCCTGCGTAGGGGTCGACGATAGAGCCACTGATCCTTCTCCTTAATGAAGGGTCGTGGCGCCATTTACCTCCCCCAAGGCGCCCTGTCACCGGGATCTCTCAGACTCAAGCTGAGGTTCACCCTTTATTGGCGCGGTAGTTTTACCGGCGAGCAGAGTTCTGTCAACCCCAAACATAGGTTCGTGCAACCGCCGTTGCAGCTGTTATGGCTTGTGGCGCTGCCGAACCGCCTCCGAAAGCAGTGCCGAGGCGGCGGCGGAAACGTTCAGGGACTCGACGGCGCCAAGCCTCGGAAGGGCCACCATGCCGTCACAGGAAGACGCCACCCTGGGACGGATGCCTTTCTCCTCCCCGCCGAGCACGAGAATCGCCGACCCGGTCAGATCGACGTCCCATGGCGCCGCCGAGGCGCCGGCGTCCGTCCCCCAGATCCAGAAGCCGGCCTCCTTCGCCTCAGCCAGCCAATCGGTGAGATTGCGAACGCGTGCGACCTCGAGATGCTCAACCGCCCCCGCCGACGTCTTGCATGCAACGGGGGTGACATCAGCCGAGCGACGCTCGGGAATGACCACTCCACCGACACCGGCAAACTCGGCCGATCGGCAGACGGCGCCTAGGTTGCGCGGGTCTTGGACCTGGTCGAGCGCAACGAGCAGCGCCCCCTCTCGCCTCAGCAACCCACGCGAATCCGCATAGGGGTAGGGGTCGACTTCCGCGACGACGCCCTGGTGGTCCGGCGAGCTGCAGAGCCTCTCCAGCTCCTCAGCTGAGGTCTCGGGCATGCGCCAGATGCGGTGTACACGGCGCCTTCCCCGCTCTGCCTCGGCCACCGGCCGACGGCCATAGATCGTCTGCGAAGCCATCTAGCTTTTGGGCACGAGCTTCGCGCCCTCGGCCGAATCGCGAACTTCCCAACCCAACTCGGCCAGCTTGTCTCGAATCGCATCAGCCCGCTCGAAGTCCTTTGCAGCCCTCGCTTCGTCGCGTTCTACCAAGAGAGCCTCCTCAACCGGGCGCGCAGCAAACCCGGACGCGTGCACCTCGCCTCCACCCGAAACGCTCGCATTCCCCATGACGTGCTTCTCCTCTGCGAGAGAACCGAGCCCAAGCAGCTCGAGCATCGCCTTGACAGCTTCGGGCGCGCCCGGGACCTCAGCCCGATTCGCTTCCGCGACCAGCTCGAACAGCTGGGCCATCGCCCGTGGGGTGTTGAAGTCATCGGCAAGTGCGTCGCGGAACGCGTCGAGGCGGGAAGCCGGGGCACCTCCGACGGAGCCTCCCCGCTGTTGCTCCGGAGGGGGTGCACCGGCTTCCACTCCGTGCTCACGAAAGAAGTTTCGGAGCCGCTCAACACGCGCAACAGCTTCATCCATCTGCTCCGCGCCAAACGCCAGTGGCTGTCGGTAATGCCCGGAGATCAGATAGGCAACGACGGCCTCGTTGCCATAGCGATCGAGCGCCTCGGAGAGCTGAAAGATGTTGCCCTCTGACTTCGACATCTTCTCGGCGTCCGTCTCGATCATCCCGTTGTGCATCCAAGCTTGGGCAAAAGGACGGCCCGCTGCCTGCGACTGCGCGATCTCGTTCTCGTGATGCGGGAAAACCAGGTCCGAGCCGCCACCGTGGATAGCGAACGAAGGGCCGAGCTCGGCCTCCGCCATCGCTGAGCACTCGATGTGCCAGCCTGGTCGCCCAGGCCCCCACGGCGAGTCCCAGGAGGTGTCCTCGCCCTCCTTGTGGGCCTTCCACAACGCAAAGTCGAGAGGGTCCTCCTTGAGCGAGGCGGAGCCCGCCTCCTCCCCCTGGTCCATGTCCTCGGTGCGGCGGTTGGAAAGCCCTCCGTAGGGAGCGAAGCTCCGCACCCGGAAGTAGACGTCTCCCCCCGACTCGTAGGCGTGGCCGGAGCCGATCAGATCGGCGATCAGGGCGACGATCTCGTCGATCGTCTCGGTTGCCAATGGCTCGGCGTCGGGCCTGCCGAGGCCGAGCCGAGCGGTGTCTTCGAGGTAGGCGTCAGTCATCCGCCTGGCGAACTCCGCCGAGGGGTCCTCCGCCTTCTTGGCCGCAACGTAGATCTTGTCGTTGATGTCGGTGACGTTGATGACCAGCTTCGTCCTATAGCCCTCTGACTTTAGAAACCGCGCGAGCAGGGAGAAGATGACGAAGGGCCGCGCGTTGCCGATGTGGATGCGGCTGTAGACAGTCGGCCCACAGGCGTAGATACCGATCTCCGCATCGGGGTCTAGTACTCGCAGCTCTCCAGTCAGGCTGTCCCTTATCCGCACCTCGCGCATGGCGAGGCGCAGCTTAGAACCTGCCTCGAAACCCCGCGTGGCGCGGACTTGTCGCGTCCTCAGAACCTGTTTCAGAAGGTTCGGTAGCCGCTGCCGGCGGCGGGCGTCGCTTCGTGACGTACCCAAGCAGGGGCAGTCTCGTCGGCTGCGGCGAGAATCTCGCGACGGGCCCGTTTGGCGCTCGCCTCGATCTCGTCCTCAGCCGTCTTGCGAGCGCGCTCCTCGCGCTGCTCCGCCTGGCGGCGGATCCTTGTCGACTCGGCCTCCAGCTGCTCCTCGGCGCGGGCTCGCGCCTTCTCCTCGGCCTCGCCTTCCACCTTCTCGATCAGCTTTTGCACTCGCTCCTCGGCCTCGCGGCGCACGTCTTCGGTGCCACGCATGACGCGCGCCTCGATTTCGGTCTCGAGCCGCACCGCGATCTCGTGTGCCTCTTCAGCTGCCGCCTCGGCATCGGCCGCGCGCTGCTCCGCTGCCGCAACTCGCTGATCAGCCTCCTGCTGGGCCTCCTCCAGCGCTTCACGAAACCGTCGCTCAGCCTCTTTCTCGGCGCGCTTGGTGGCCTCGGCCAGGGTCTCCTCGGCCTCGGATCGAGCTGAGGTCACCTCGGCGGCCAGTGCTTCGCGATCCGTTTGAGATCGGAGCTGAGCCTGCTCGAATGCGGCCTCGGCACGGTCTCTTGCCTCTTCCGCACGAGCCACCTTGGCCTCTGCCTCCCGCCTCTTGTCCTGCTCGGCGGCGATGCGCTCACGGCCCTCGACGCTAATCCGGCTGACCGCGGCTTTCGCTCGCTGCTTCAACTCGTCACGGATCTGCTCTGCCTGCACCTCGGCCTTCGCGGTTCCCTTCTCTACCTCCGCGACGCGTGCGTTGCTTGCCCGTGCCCATGCCAGGGCCTGCCTGGCGATGTCGTGCATCTCCTCGGTTGCCTCACCAACCGCTCCCAGCTGCACCGCAGGCTCGTTCATTCATCAGGAAACTACTACGAGCGCCAGAGGGCACGCTACCCACTCACATGGGAGCACCCCGCAATTTGCGGATGTGCAAATAGAGCCTGTCTTAAAACCCCCCGTGCGCGACTGGCGAGCGCCGGACCAAGCGGGGCAAGGACGCAAGGGGGCACGAATGGCAGCGCTATTCGGCCCGACCGAGGACGCCGCACCGCGCAGGGTCCGCCGTCGCCAGGCGTGTGCGGGGGGTTTTGAGGCAGGCTCTTAGGAGCGCTGCGCCTCGCGCTCGCGCAGCTCCCGCTTGAGGATCTTCCCGGTTGCGTTGCGGGGCAACTCATCCATGAACTCGACCTCACGGGGGGTCTTGTAGCTGGCGAGATTCGCCTTGACGTGGGCCTTCAGGTCACCCTCCGACACATTCGCCGCCACCACAAACGCCTTCAGCCGTTGCCCAAACTCGTCGTCCTCCACACCGATAACCGCCACCTCGACCACCGCCTCATGGTCGGCGAGCAGGTCCTCGACCTCCCGAGGGAAGACGTTCTCTCCACCCGAGACGATCATCTCGTCGTCGCGACCGTCGATGAAGAGTCGCCCGGACCGATCGAGGTGGCCGACGTCGCCGCTGCACAGCAGGCCGTCGATCGCTTCTTTGTTGCCTCCGCCGGTGTAGCCCTCAAACGACATCTCGTTTCCGACGAAGATCCGCCCCACCTCGCCTTGCGGCACCTCCCGTCCCTGCTCGTCGTAGAGCCGCACAACGGTGCCGCGCGGGGCGCGGCCGGCGGTGCCGGGTGCCGCGCGCAGATCATCAGGCGTGGCGACGGTCGCGTAGGCGACCTCGGTCGAGCCATAGAGGTTGTAGATGGTGTCGCCGAAGCGGTCCATCCACTCGATCGCCAGCTCGCCGGGGAGCGCCGAGCCGGAGAGCGAGCTGATCCGCAGTGAGGAGAGGTCGTACTTGGCGAGCGTCTCCTCGGGCAGCTGCAGGATCCGCTGGATCATCACCGGCACCACCGCAAGCACCTGAGCGCTGTGCTCCTGCACCGCTCGGAGGGTCTCCTCGGGGTCAAAGCGGCGTCGCAACACGATCGTCGACGCGGTCGGCAGGCTCATGATGAAGTGGAAGAAGCCCCATGAATGAAAGAGAGGCGCGGCGATCATCATCGTCTCGCGACTGCGGAAGGGGATCCTGTCGATCAGCGCCGCCAGGGCAAACAGACCGTCAGGGCTAGAGCGCTGAGCCCCCTTCGGCGTCCCTGTCGTACCAGAGGTGAGGATCACGAAGCGCGGCTTGTCGGGCGGAGGCTTCAAGTTGCTGTCGTCGTTGGTGGCGATCAGCGAGTCGATGGTCTCCACCTCGGTCTCTCCGTCCGCCCAGCCGACGATGCGCTTGATGTCCTCGTCAACCCCGCCGAGCAACCCGGCGAACTCCTCGTCATAGACAAGTGCCTTCGGCTTCTCGCGGCGAGTCACCTCGACGAGCTGTGGCCCGGCGAACATCGTGTTGAGGTAGAGAGCGCTGGCGCCGAGCTTGGCGGCCGCGAGCGTCGCCTCGATGAAACCCCGGTGGTTGCGGCACATGATCCCGACACCGTCGCCGTAGCCGATCCCCATCTTCGCGAAGGCGTGCGCGAGCGCGTTGGAGCGACGGTGGAGCTGTTCGAAGGTGAGTGAGCCGCGTTCGTCGATCAGCGCTGTCTCGGCTGGGTAGCGGATCGCCGCGGTGGTGCTGCCGAGGGCCGGCGAGGCGCCCCAGCGCAGGAAAGCGGAGACGACCTTCGCAGACTTGTCGGGACGGTGCATGCCGAGAATCCCTGCCTCGCGCAGCACCTTCACCTCGAAGATGGCGTCGGAGGCAGACTGGCGGGCGCTTGAAGCGATTGAGCTGAGCTTTCCCATCGGCCGGGGAAGACTATTCGCTATCGACGGAAGCAACCGCTATGCAGGCAATTCCCTCGCCACGACCGATCCAACCCATCCCCTCGTTGGTAGTCGCCTTGACGTTTACCCGCGCCGAGGTCACCTCGGCGAGGATCCGCTCCATCTCGGCCCGGTATGAGGCTAGACGCGGCTCCTCGCAGACAACGGTCGCGTCGATATTGACGATCCGGCCACCGACCATCCCAACGACGGTGCGCAAGAGGTCAAGCGAGTCAGCGTCCAGCCACTGAGGGTCGTCATCGGAAAAGAGAGCCCCGATATCTCCAAGCCCCGTGGCTCCCAGCAGAGCGTCGATCACAGCGTGGGTGAGCACATCGGCATCTGAGTGCCCCGCCAACCCACGCTCATGGTCGATCTCCACTCCGCCGAGAACCAGGCGGCGCCCCTCGGCAAAGCGGTGACTGTCATAGCCGATGCCGACGCTCATGAGGTCAATGCTCGCCTACTGTGACGCCAAGCGGCTCGAGCCGTCTCTGCCGTCGCTCGAACACGCATATCTCCCCCACGCCGACTTCGCCCAGAAACTCCACTGCTCGGTCATAGCCAAACCCGACGTGCTCGGGGAGGTGCGCATCGGATGAGAGCGCGAAAGCCGCCCCGGCCTCGAGGCACATCTCCACGAAGCCAGGGGCCGGGTACAGCTCCCCCACCGGCTTGCGCAGGCCGGCGGTCGAGATCTCGACGGCAATGCCACTGGCCGCGATCGCTTCCACCGCCGGCTCGTAGTAGAAGCGCGGATCGCGCTCGGGCGACGGTCGCCCACTGCCCCACACCTTGACCAGGTCGGGATGGGCGAGGATGTCGAAGAGGCCGGAGCTTGCGCACGCCGCCAGCGACTCGAAATAGCGCCGCCAAACCTCGTCGGCGTCACCCGATCCCTCCCAGATGTCCCAGCCCTCGTGGTCCACGGCTGCCTCGCCGACGAAGTGGACCGAGCCGACTACGTAGTCGAAATCACGTGCCTCGAGCAGCGTCGCAGTCCGATCTTCGGCACCCGGAACAAAATCGCACTCGATGCCGAGCCTCAACTCGGTTCCCCGCACGAACTCGCAGTAGGCGTCGAGATCGTCGCGCGCCTGTTCCTCCCAAAAGGGATGGCTCCAGATCTCGAGCGCCTGCGTGAAACGGTGGATGTGCTCCGATACTCCGAGCTCGGCGATGCCGGCCTCAGTCGCCGCGGCCAGGTAACTGTCGACGTTCTCCTTGGTGAAGAAGCGCTCCGGGGGAGTGTCCTCCTCATCGGGCCGCAGGTGCAGGTGATAGTCGGTCAGCACCGTCCGCACGTTACCCGTCAATGGGCCTGAAACCAGAAATGTAGGCCGGTTTCCGGCCCATCAACCTGTGTTCCGGGTGGCTGGGTAGTCTCGCTTCGTGGTTCACCTGCGCATCGTTGTGCCCTCGGATCGATCCGGGAAGGTCCTCGGCCTGTTGGAGGCAGCCCCGTCCACCTGCAATCTGGTCTTTCTGGAGGGGGCGGCGCGCCAACCCAGCGGTGACGTCGTCCTCTGCGATGTGGCTCGCGAGGACGCAAGCGTGGTAATCGAGGACCTCAAGGAGCTGGGCATCAGTCGCGACGGCTCGATCTCCCTCGAGCAGATCGACTCGCAGATCTCCGACGCCGCCGATCGAGCGGTCCAGGCGGCGCGGGGCGCTCCGTCTGACGCGGTCGTTTGGGAGGAGGTCGAGGCGCGGACCTCGGAGAGCATCGAGCTGGGAGCGACCTTCCTCGCCTTCATGGCCCTGGCCTGCCTGATCGCCTCGGTCGGGATCTTCACCGGCTCACCGATCCTGATCGTGGGCGCGATGGTGGTCGGGCCAGAGTTCGGACCGCTTGCCGGGCTCTGCGTGGCAGTGGTGGAGCGCCGTTTTGGCGTCGCCCGGCGCTCGGTGGTCGCGCTGGCGATCGGCTTCCCCGTGGGCATCACGGCGGCCTTCCTGTTCACGCTGATCTGCGTGGCGACCGGGCTGGTCGACTCCGACTTCAAGAGCATCGACAACCCGCTCACGCAGTTCATCGCCGAGCCGGACACGTTCTCCTTCATCGTCGCCGTCTTCGCGGGAACGGCGGGGGTCCTCTCGCTGACCTCCGCCAAGTCGGGCGCGCTAATCGGAGTCTTGATCTCGGTGACGACGATTCCCGCCGCGGCCAACATCGGAGTCGCCGCGGCACTCGGCAACTGGGCGGACTGGCGAGGTGCGATGGCGCAGCTCAGCCTCAACCTGCTCGCCATCTTCCTGGCCGGCATCTGCACCCTCTACATCGAGCGAAAGCTCTTCGAGAAACGGCGCCTTCGCCACCTAGGCGATGGCACCCGGGCCGCAGCCGGCCTGTCAGACGAGCGCTCGCCTTCAAGCCGGCGCTCGCAAGGCGCGGATCGGACCCAGCCCTAGGCCAACTCGTCCGGCGATTGTCCGCCGGCCCCTGATCGCTCCGCCAACAGCAACTCCGCCAACCGCAGGTCGCGCGGAGTGGTGATCTTCATGTTCTCGGGCGGCGCGGGATGGATCAAGACCCTCCCACCGGCTGCCTCGATCAGCATCGCCTCGTCGGTCGCGGTTGGGGCGCTCTCAGCGGCACCCACGGCCCGGCGCAGCGCCTCGGTGCGGAAGACCTGAGGCGTCTGCGCCGCCCACAATCGGCCTCGATCGAGAGTGGCCTCGACAACTGTTGACGAGTTAGTGACCCCATAGGGCCCATAAGTCGTCAACAGATCGTTTGAGTCTTCTGCCGCGGGCTCGATTGCCTCCCCTTTCCCTACTTGCTTCCCCGCTCCCACCTGCTTGATCGTGTCGGTGACCGGCGTGGCGGCGATTGCTCCAGCGGCATCGTCATCCGCGAGCAGCGTGTCGAGCGTGCCCTCGATCAACTCAGTCGTGATCAGTGGCCGCGCCGCGTCATGGACTGCAACCAGCTCGGTCTCGACGGCGCCCAGCGCGCTGGCGACGGATTCGGCACGAGTCTCGCCCCCGTCCACCACGCTGAGGTCATCACCCAAATCGTGAACGAGCCCAGGTGGACAGGCAACGACGATGCTGCGCACGCGATCTGCCGCTCGGAAAGCCGCGATAGACCACTCGACCATCGGCTGTCCAGCGAGTGGGATGAAGGCCTTCGGGCTGCCGACTCCGAGTCTCTCCCCGGAGCCGGCAGCCGCGATGACCGCGGTAACCGATGCTGGCGCGCTGCTACGCGGTGGCTGCGAAGCGGTCCTCCAGCAGACCGTCGAGGTACTCCTCGGCGCCTTCCTCGTCCTTGTCGAGCGCGTACATGAACTCCGACGCGAGGATCTTCTTGGCTCGCGTGTACATCTGCTTCTCACCGGTGGAGAGGCCCTTCTCCATCTCTCGGAGCGCCAGGTTGCGCACAACCTCGGCGAGCTCGAAGACATCCCCGGTCTTGATCTTCTCCCGGTTGTACTTGAAACGCCGGTTCCAGTTCTTCGGCATATCCGACACGTCATCGGTGAGGACGGCTGTGACCTTCTTGATTTCCTCCTCGTCGATGACCCGCCGCAACCCTGCCTTGCCGGCGTTTTCGCACGGGACCATCACGGTGAGCTCGTTGTGGAGGATCTTGATCGTGAGGTATTCACGTTCCTCCCCCATCAGCTCACGGGTTTCCTTCTTGAGCACCAAACCCGCTCCATGGTGGGGATAGACGACCTTGTCGCCCTCCTCGAAGTCGCAAACGTACTCGACCTCCTCTACGCCTTCCTCCATTGCCTCGTCTAGCTCGGGAATTGCTCGCTCCTTTCCATTGTCGACGGCTTCATTGACACCGTCAGCTCTGCAAGTACCGGTCGACCAGATCGACCTCCCGGAGCCTTCGCAGGCCCTCGCGGATGTCCTTAGCCCTGGTGGGGCCGACTCCATCGACCGCCTCGAGTTCGGCGTCGGAGGCCGCAAGAACCTCCTCGAGACCGCCGAATTCGTGGATGATCTTCTGGACGACAAGCTTGGGAATGCGCGGAATGCGGCCCAGAACGCGGTAGCCCCGCGGCGCGACCGGGAAGTCGAGGGTGTTGACCTTACGGTCGTAACCCAGCAGCTCGGCAAGGCGGCCGAAGTCGAGAACGTCTTGGTGGGGCATGCGAGCAAGCGACTGCATCACCGTTTCCAGATTCTGCTCGGAATCCTCAACCGAGTAGTCGCGGATCAGGGCGGCTTTGTCGGCGGCCACCCCAACCATCGTCTCCTCGAGCTGCATCTCGATCAGCCGGCCCTCCGTCCCGAGCTCGACGATGTAGCGCTCCACCTCAACCGCCATTCGGGTCGCAAGCTCGGCGCGCTGTAGGACGGCGAGTGCGTCGTAGAGAACGCCGCCGCCCTCGAACTCCAGCACGGTGAGGCGGGTGGAGACCTGATCGAAGCGCTCGCGGTACTTCTCCAGCGTCGCCACTCCTTGGTTCGCCTTGGCCAACACCGCAGGGATGTCCTGAAGGATGTACTTGGTGCCCTCGACGTAGAGGGAGACGACGTCGCGGCGCTGGGAGATCGCGACGACGAGGGCCTCGGTCTGCTTGGAGACACGCTCGGCGGTGCGGTGGCGAGTGCCCGTCTCGCCGGAGAGGATGGTGGGATCGGGCATCAACTGGACATTGGCCCAGATGATTTTCGTCGCCTCCGCATTAAGGACGATCGCCCCGTCCATCTTTGCCACCTGGTAGAGCATCGCCGGCGTGTAGTCGATGTCGAGGTTGATCCCGCCTGAGAGAAGGTGGGAGATGTCGCCGGGGTTGCCGACAACGATCAAGCCACCGGTGCGGGCGTGCACGATATTGTCGATGCCCTCGCGCAATGAGCCGCCCGGCGCAACGACGTCCAGGGCCCTCAGCAGCCGAGGATCCTGTCGTTCCGCAAGCTCGTGAAGCTCATCCCCTGACGGCGAAGACATCCGTTCTAGGATGGCAAATATCGCTCTAGAATGCGGCCTGCTGAACTCCTAGTGGACAGGTCGGGATTCCTCTTGTCAAGGAGATCGGTCACCGAGCAGGCGAAACTCGCCTTGATTCGCCGCAAAATCGAATCACAGATGGAACCGACGGTGACGGTGCATGAGCTGGTCTGAGTGGGGCTCACCGGCCACCGATCGGTCCGACCCCGTCTGTGAGGTGTCGCGCACGAAAGCCCAAGTCAGCGCGGCGCCAACCACGCAGAGGCCCACGAGGATCCAGGTCGACCCCCCGATCGCGCTCGCGAATGAGCTTCCCCCTCTTTGCAGGGCATGAAAGACGGTGCCGGTGGCGGCGAGGGCAATCGTGCCAGCCATCACCCGATCCATGGCCAGCACACCGGAGGCGATTCCAACCTTCTCCGACGGCATCGCCGCCATTGCCGCAGTAGACATAGGCGCATAAACCAGCCCAAGCGCCACACCGAACGGCAGGTACCCGGCCAGCAGCAGCCCGTAGGAGCTGTCGGTGCCGACCTGGGTCAGAACGAGAAGGCCAGCTATGCCGCACACCATTCCGGCGCTCATCAGCGCCCTGGCGCCAAAGCGGGCGATCAGCCGTCCGGAGAAGGGGGAGACGAAGATCATCGGGACCGTGACCGGGAGGATCATCAGCCCGCTGAGGATCGCCGAGTGCCCGCGCACATCCTGCAGGTACTGCGACTGAAAGAACATCACAGACCAGTAGGCACCGACTAGGGCGAAGGCCGCGGCGCTGGCCCCGAAGTAGGGGCCGTTGCGAAAGAGCGAGAAGTCGACAATCGGTTCCGCGGTGCGGTGCTCGATGCGCCAAAAGGCATAGAGGCAGATGAGTCCGAACAGCGCCAAGCCTACGATCACACCGGCGCCCCAGAGGTGTGCCTGAACCAGCGCTAAGACGACGGCCGTCAATCCGACGCTCAATGCCAGGAGCCCCGGCACGTCGATCCGCCGACCCGAGCCCGGGTCCCTCGACTCCGGCGCTGCGAGTGCGGTGATCGCGATCCCGAGAGCGGCAACCGGCAGGTTGATCCAGAAGATCAGCCGCCAGTCGACGTCGACCAGGGCGCCGCCGGCAAGCGGGCCAATGCCGAGCGCCACGGCCGAGATCCCGGCCCAGATGCCGAGCGCACGCGCCTGTTGAGCAGCCGGAAAGGCGTTGCAGACGATCGCCAGCGACAGTGGCAGCATCGGCGCCGCGCCCATCCCCTGCAACACCCTCCCGGCGATCAGGACGTGCTCGTCATCCGCGGCTCCGCAGAGAACGGAGCCCAACGCGAAGACGACCATGCCGATCAGGAACAGGCGCTTGCGCCCGAGCATGTCGCCAAGGCGCCCAGCCGTGACGACAAAGACGGTGATCGCCAGCAGATAGGCATTCATCATCCACTGCAAGCCCGTGGAGCTGGCGTCGATCTCCAGCCGAATGCTCGGCAGCGCCAGCGCCACCACCGTCGAATCGAGCATCAAGAGGAAAAGCCCGGCACAGGTGCCGACCAGAGTCCACCATGACCGCGACATGCGCTCAGGCTATGGCGAGGTCCCGACGGTCCCCCCGGCAGCGCCGGAGAGATCGCGCGAGGGATCGATGCCCCAGCGCGCGCTCACCTCAATCAGCTCGTCGTCGAGCGCCCAGCGATCTGGGCGCTCCTCGCCCTCGTGGCCGGGACTGGCGCCCTTCAGCGCCATGCAGCCGGTGTTGTCGCCGAGGGCGCGGATCTCCGCGACATCCTCGTCGGAGAGGCGCGACTCGGCCGGCATCGCTCCCAATTCCACCCTCTTTGCCTCGATCGGGCAGGACGCCTCGCCGACCTCCTGGATCAGGGTGGGAACGACGCACTCGACCGCCGGGTGGGCAAGGTTCCACTGGCAGGCGAGCTGGATCGGCGTCAGCCTGGCCCGTTCGGCGATCGGTAGAACCCGCTCCAGCTTCTCCAGCCCGGCCTCGATCCAGCCCGCGGGACGGAAAGCCCGGTGATCGCCCTGCGCCAGCTCCATGCCCGAACGAAGATCGCCCCAGAAGAGCCCTCCGTAGTCGACCACCCGGGTGATCACCTTGACGTCGCTCTTCGCCGCCGCCTCCAGGCACAGCTCTCCCGGCCAGGGCTCAAACGGATTGAGGATGATCATTGCCCAGTCGATCCGATCGCCAAAGCGCTCGAAGCAAGAGATCAGGTCGAGCGTAAAGCCGTTGGCGGGGCCCGGAGCGATGCCGATCTTCGCGGCTAGGCCAGCCTCGCGAAGCGCCTCCATCCCGTCCCACACCGCCTCGCTCGAGTAGCCGATGCGATCGGGGTTGTGGAGCAGCAGCAGATCGAACGAGTCGATGCCGATCCGCTCGAGGCTGTGCTCGGTCGCCATCCGCAGATAGTCGGCGTATGCGCCCTCGCTCCGCAACCGCGGATCGGTGAAGCGAGGGAAGCCACGCGGCCCGTCGCGCTCTCCCTCGTAGAAGTCGTGGCCAACCGCGCCGATCAGGCAGTAGTCCTCGCGCGGCACCTCGCCGAGGGCTCGTCCGAGCACCCGGTCCGCCTCGCCCTGGCCGTAGGCGTCGGCCGTGAGCAGAGTGTCGATCCCACCGCCGGGGTGCAGCAACCGTTCGAGCCGCTCCTCCTCAATGGCTTCGCCGAAGTGGAGGTACCGGCCCCCACTCCAGGTTCCTATCGCACTCTGGCCGAGCTCACGCATGCGAGAACCGTAGCGACAGCGCAACGCAATTGAGGGGTTTCTAGGCCTCGGCGTCGCCCGAGGGCGGCTCATCCTGCTGGGGCTCGCCATCCTCGTCGGCATCGCTCTGCTTGGCCCCCACTCCAACCTTCTCGGGCTCGGACTTGGACTTGGCCTTCGACTCGACCGACTTCTTGGGAGCAATGATCGACAGCTTCAGCGGGCGGTCCTCCTCGTCGCCGGAGGGATCGCGCTCGACCATCACCGTTGAGCCTGGGGTCATCTGACCCTGCCTGAGCACTTCGTCGGCAAGAGGGTCCTCTATGTAGCGCTGGATCGCCCGACGCAGCGGTCGGGCTCCCATCGAGGGATCCCAGCCCTTATCCACCAGCAGGGTCTTTGACTCGTCTGTCAGCTCCAGCTGCAGCTCGTGTTCGGCGACCTGGACGCGGACCCGGTTGATCATCAGATCGATGATCTCCTTCACCTCGTCCTTGGCCAGCTTGTGGAAGACGATCACCTCGTCGATCCGGTTGAGGAACTCGGGCCGGAAGACCTTTTTCAGGTCGCTCATGATCCGGGTCTTCATGTCGTCGTAGGACATGCCGGTCTCATCGGCGACCGTGAACCCGATCGATGTGTTCTTGGCGATCTCCGAAGCCCCGATGTTCGAGGTCATGATCACGATCGAGTTGCGGAAGTCGACCGTTCGACCCTGCGCATCGGTAAGCCTGCCGTCCTCGAGGATCTGCAGCAGGATGTTGAAGACGTCTGGGTGGGCCTTCTCGATCTCGTCGAGCAGAAGCACCGAGTACGGCTTGCGCCGCACGGCCTCGGTCAGCTGGCCGCCCTCGTCCTAGCCGATGTAGCCCGGTGGGGATCCGACCAGCCGGCTCACGGAGTGCTTCTCCATGTACTCGGACATGTCGATGCGAACCATCGCCTCCTCGTCGCCGAAGAGGAACTCGGCGAGCGTGCGGCCAAGCTCCGTCTTGCCAACCCCGGAGGGTCCAAGGAAGATGAAGGAGCCGGCCGGCCGCTTCGGGTCCTTGATCCCCGCCCGCGAGCGGCGGATCGCTTTGGAGACGGCGGTGATGGCGACCTCCTGGCCGATCACCCGCTTGTGCAGCTCCTCCTCCATGCGGATCAGTTTCTTGGTCTCGGCCTCGGTCAATTTGAAGACCGGAATGCCGGTCCACATCGAGACGATGTCGGCGATCTCCTCCTCGCCGACGTCGGGGCGGTCGCCGCTGTCGCCCTCAGCCCACTCGTCTTCAAGCTCGCGCTTGCGCGTCGTCAGCTGCCGCTCGGTATCGCGCAGGCTGGCTGCTTTCTCGAACTCCTGGGCCTCGATCGCGGCCTCCTTGTCGCGCCGCGTCGTCTCGATTTCCTCCTCGAGGTCACGGTAGACAGGCGGCGCGCTCATCGACTTGATGCGCATCCGCGAGGCGGCCTCGTCGATCAGGTCGATCGCCTTGTCGGGCAGGAACCGGTCGGAGATGTAGCGATCCGCCAGTTCGGCCGCGGCGCTCAGTGCATCGTCAGTGAGGTTCACCCGGTGGTGCTGCTCGTAGCGCTCGCGCAGCCCTTCGAGGATCTTCACCGTGTCCTCCACCGAAGGCTGGTCGACCTTGATCTGCGCGAACCGCCGCTCCAATGCCGAATCGCGCTCGAGGTATTTGCGGTACTCGTCAAGCGTCGTTGCGCCGATCGTCTGCAGCTCGCCGCGGGCCAGCGCGGGCTTCAAGATCGAGGCCGCGTCGATCGCGCCCTCAGCCGCCCCCGCTCCAACCAGGTTGTGCAGCTCGTCGATGAAAAGAATGATGTCGCCGCGGTGGGTGATCTCTTTCATCACCTTCTTGAGGCGCACCTCGAACTCTCCGCGGTACTTGGAGCCTGCAACCAGGGCCGCAAGGTCGAGCGTGTAGATCTGCTTGTTCTTGAGCAGCTCCGGCACTTCGCCCTTGTTGATCCGGGCGGCAAGGCCCTCCACCACAGCGGTCTTGCCGACACCCGGCTCACCCAAGAGCACAGGGTTGTTCTTGGTGCGCCGGGAGAGGATCTGCATGATCCGCTCGATCTCGGTTTCGCGGCCGATCACCGGGTCGAGCTTGCCTTCCTCGGCGAGCTTGGTCAGGTTGCGACCGAACTGATCGAGCAGTTTCGAGGACTTCTTGCCGCCCTCGGCCTGACCGCCGGTGCCTGCTCCCGCGCCCTGGCGGCGACCGCCGGGGCCCGACAGCATCCGGATCACCTCATTGCGAATCTTGTCTGAATCGGCGTCGAAATCGAGCAGTATCCGAGCCGCCACACCCTCGTTCTCCCGCACCAGGCCCAGCAGGATGTGCTCGGTGCCGATGTAATTGTGGCCCAACGAGAGCGCCTCGCGCAGCGCCAACTCGAGGACCTTCTTGGCGCGTGGTGTGAACGGGATCTGGCCCGAGGTGACCTCCTCGCCGGAGCCGACGATCCGAACGACCTGCGAGCGGACCCGCTCGGTAGTGATGTCGAGCGACTCGAGCACGCGCGCGGCGAGGCCCTCCTCCTCACGCAGGAGCCCGAGCAGGATGTGCTCGGTGCCGATGTAGTTGTGCTTGAGCGTGCGAGCCTCTTCCTGGGCCAGGACAACTACTTGTCGGGCTCGCTCTGTGAATCTCTCGAACAAAGGCTTCCTCAGCTTCTCACTTAGTCAAACGCGGTTTGGCGGCTGAAGTACCGCAGACGCCCTTCGAGTTATCGGGAGGCGTCCATGTGTTCCTTTAAACGATACCGAGCGCGCCCACCCAGCCCGCCCACCTAAATTGCCGCTCATAGCGAGCTTTTGACGAACATCTAGGAACGCATCGCCGGGAAAAGCACGACCTCACGCAGGCTGCGGGCCCCCGTAAGCATCATCACCAGCCGGTCGATCCCCAGCCCGACTCCGCCGGTCGGCGGCATTCCATGCTCCAGCGCCTCGAGGAAGACCTCGTCGAAAGGCTGTGCCTCTTCGTCGCCACGCGCCAGCTCAGCGGCCTGCTGTTCGAAGCGGCGGCGCTGCTCATCCGGATCGTTGAGCTCACTGAACGAGTTGGCGATCTCCACTCCGCCGATGAACGCCTCCCAGCGCTCGACCAAGCCCTCCTCAGCGCGATGCGCCTTTGCGAACGGCGAGAGCTCCACCGGGTAATCGAGCAGAAAAGTCGGCTGGATGAGCTCGGGCTCGACCGACTTGGCGAGCAGGCCATCGACCAGCTTGCCCCAGCCCTCGGCTGGGTCTGGCTCGCTGTCCATGGTCGCGGCGAGCGCCTCGCGGGTCGGGTGCTCGGCGATGTCGACCCCGGCGTGCTCGCGAATCGCATCGCGCAGGGTCACTCGCTTCCACGGCGGCGTCAGGTCGATCGTCACCTCGCCGCGCTCGACCTTGGTCGTGCCCAGCACACGCTCGGCAACCTCAGCGACCATCAGCTCGAAGTCGTGGGCCGTCTTCCCGTAGTCGGCGTAAGCCTCATACCACTCGAGCATCGTGAACTCGGGGTTGTGCTTGTGAGAGACGCCCTCGTTGCGGAAGTCCTTGCCCAGCTCGTAGACGCGATCGATGCCCCCAACCACGAGGCGCTTCAGGTACAGCTCGGTGGCGATTCGCAAGTAGAAATCGCGGTCGAGTGCGTTGTGGTGGGTGACGAAGGGGCGCGCGAGGGCGCCACCGTAGAGCGGCTGCAACACCGGCGTCTCAACCTCCACGAAACCGCGGTCGTCGAGCCAGCGGCGCAGCTCGGCAATCGCGCGGGCGCGAAGCGTGAAGATGCGGCGGCTCTCTTCATTTGCGAGGAGGTCCAGCTCGCGATGCCGGTAGCGGGTCTCGACGTCCTCGAGCCCGTGGAACTTGTCGGGCGGAGGCCGCAGGCTCTTTGCCAGCAGGCGCCAGCGATCGATGGCCAGGGAGAGCTCTCCGCCACGTTCGGTGGCAAGTGCCGTGCCCTCGACCCCGATCATGTCGCCGAGATCGAGATCTACCAGCAGCCCGTAGGGCTCTGCGCCAAGCAGGTCCTCGCGGGCATGGAGCTGGATCTGGCCGGACCCGTCTCGGAGATCGAGGAAACAAGCCTTGCCATGGCCACGACGGGCGACGATGCGACCGGCCACGCGGTGGCGCGACTCGGTCTCGATCCCAGGCGCCAATCCCTCGTGGGCCGCTCGCACCTCGGCGATGTCCTCGCGCTCGGGGAACTCATGAGGGAATACCTCGATCCCCGCATCCTTCAGCCGCTCGAGCTTCTCCCGCCGATCGCGAAGAACATCAGTTCCGCCCCCCTCCTCTGCTCCCACTCCCTCGCGAGAATCAGACTGCGACGCTCGGTCGTCCCCGCGGTCGGAGGGGAGCGGGTGGTCGTTGTCCTGCGGCCGGTCGCTCATCTGGACGTGTCCTGCGGTCGGGCGCTCATCTGGGCGAGCCTATAGCGGGCCGTGCGAGGAGCGCTCCCGGTAGGGGTGGAACGTCTTGCACTTTTTCCCCGGGCAAGGCCCACGAGCAACCGGCGGCTGTCTTCGGGAAAAGTTAAGTGGAGTCCCTACCGGGGGCGCTCCTACGCGGTCTCGATCTTGGTGATCTTCAGTTTCTTCCTGGGGCCGCGCGGGACATCGACCGTGATCACGTCGTTGCGCTTGTGGCCAATCAATGCCTTCCCGATCGGCGACTCATTGGAGAGTTTGTGCTCGAGCGGATCGGCCTCGGTCGAGCCGACGATCTGAAACTTCTGGGAATCGCCTGTCTTCTGGTCCTTGACGTGGACGATCGAGCCAAAGGTCACCTCGTCGGTGCTAGCGCTCTTCTCATCGATGACGGTCGCGCGGCGCAACCTCTCTTCGAGCTGCGCGATCCTCTGCTCTAGCAGGGCCTGCTCGTTCTTGGCGTCGTCGTACTCGGCGTTCTCGGAGATGTCGCCGAACTCGCGAGCTTCTTTGATCCGTTCCGCCACCTCGCGTCGTTTGGTGGTCGAGAGGTGCTCGATCTCCTCTTTGAGCTTCGTGAGCCCTTCTGGGGTGATTACCGCCTGCCGAGTCACTTGCACTGACCTCGCTTTGCTTGGTAGGACGTGGAATTCGGCTCCCAAAGCCAAAAAACGCCCGGGTGCGACGACTGCTCGTCGCCACACCTGGGCCAGAAGTCGCGGGATTATAGCGAGGGGCAAAGCCCGGCCATTCGGGCTGTTATCCGATCTGGACAAACGAGCGCTACGGAACCGCCGCGGACTCCACAAGGCCAGCGATCAGCTCCTTCGCCCGAGCCAGGTCGGCACTCCGCTGCAACTCGTCGGAAACGGCAGTGGGCGCCTCCAGGGAATCCATGTACCAGGGGTAGAACTTGCGCAGGTAGCGACTCGCTCGATCCGCACCCAAGTGCTCCTCGGCGCAGTCGACGGTCCACAGCAGCTCATCGACGATCTCGGGACGCGCAGGGGGGCTGGTTCGGCGCCCGGTCAGTTCTTCGAAGACCCACGGATTGCCGAGGGCGCCCCGGGCGATCATCACCGCGTCGGCCCCCGACTCGCGAAAGGCGCTGCGTGCCGCCTCGGCGCTCTTCAATCCACCGGAGACGATCACCGGGACCTCGACCCGCTCGGCCAGCTCACGGGTCAGCGCGTAGTCGGGGCTCCCTTTGTGGCCAACCGTCGCGGCGCGAGGATGGAAGCCGATCGCAGCCACTCCCCCCTCCCCCGCTAGCCGCAGCGCCAGGTCGAACCCCGAGCGATCGCCTGGACGCAACCCAGAGCGCAGCTTGACCGTGACCGGCAGGCCGCTCCCCTCTACCGCCCCTCTAACCAAAGCCAAGGCAAGCTCTGGGTCGCTGAGCAGCTCGGCACCGGCGCCTGTCTTTCGCACCTTGCGGACCGGGCACCCCATGTTGATGTCGATCAGGTCGGCGCCCGCTTCGGCGGCGATGGCCGCACCAGAGCGCATCACCTCGGGATCGTGGCCAAAGAGCTGCACCGAGACCGGATGCTCGTCGGGATGGATTCGCATCAACTCCCGCAGCGTGCGCTCGTTGCGATGGTGCAAGCCGAAGCTGGAGATCATCTCCGAGACCGCGAGGCCCGCGCCGTATCTCTTCGCCTGCAGACGAACGAACCAATTGCCGATCCCGGCCAGCGGCGCCAACAGGACGCGGTTGGGGATCTCGACGTTGCCGATCCGGAGGGGATCAGTCAGATGTGGGCGTGTTCCTTGCATGGATCAGGCGTAGCCCCTTGAGGGTAAGCATGTCGTCGACTTCCTCGATGGTTTCGGTGAAAGGGACGACGATCGAAGCGAAGCCGCCGGTCGCAAGCAAGTGCGCTTCGCCAAGTTCATCTTCGATCCGCCGCACGATGCCGTCGATCATTCCGGCGAAGCCGAATACAAAGCCCGACTGGATCGCGGCCCGACTCGAGCGGCCAATCGCCACCTCGGGGGGATCGAGATCGATGCGTGTGATGCGCGCGGCCCGCTCAATCAGAGCGCTGAGTGAGATCTCAAGCCCGGGGCCGATCGCACCGCCCAGATACTCGCCCGCGGCGGACACCACGTCGACGTTTATTCCGGTGCCGAAGTCGACGACGATGCAGGCATCCTGAAAACGATCGTAGGCAGCGATCGAGTTGACCAAACGATCGGCGCCGACCTCGAGCGGATTGTCGATGCAAATCGGCATCCCAGTCTTGACGCCAGGGCCGATCGTCAGGCACTCGGCCTCGAGGTAGCGCTCGGCCAGCTGCTCGAATTGCGTCCCCAGCGGCGGCACGACCGAGGAAACACAAACCGCGTCGATCTCGGTAAAGGACATTTCACTTAGAGCGAGGAGGCCGCTGATCCTCTCGGCCAACTCATCGCCGGTCGCCCCCGACCGCGTCTGGAAGCGCCAGTGCTCGACAAGGCGCTCGCCATCGAATGCGCCAAGGTGGGTCTGGGTGTTGCCGACGTCAACCGCGAGAAGCATCAAGCTCGCGATTATGATGCTTTGCCGTGAAGGTTCGGCTCTACACAATCCCCGGCTCTCATCCGGGAGTCTCGGTGCAACTGATGCTCAAGCACAAGGGCATCGAGTTCAAGCGAACCGATCTCTTCCCCGTGATCTCCAGAGGGGTAGTGCGAATACTCGGCTTTCCGGGCGTAACCGTGCCCGCGCTCAAGGTCGACGGGCTGCGGGTGCAGGGCTCCCGCAAGATCGCCCGCGAGCTGGAGCGCCTGCGCCCCGAGCCGGCGTTGTTCCCCAGTGACCCGGAGAAGCGGGCGGCCGTCGAAGAGGCAGAGCGCTTCGGCGACGAGGAGCTCCAGCATCCGGTCCGCCAGATCATCTGGTGGGCGCTCCAGCGCGACAAGTCTCCGCTGCGCAGCTACTCGGAGGGCGCCCGACTGGGAATCCCCATCGGCCTAGCCGTACGCACCGCGGGCCCGATCATCGCCCTCGAGAAGCGCATCAACGAGGCGAGCGACGAGAACGTTCGCGCCGACCTCGCCAAGTTCGGCGGATTACTAGAGCGAGTCGACAAGATGATCGCCGCGGGCACGATAGGCGGCGATGAGCTGAACGTCGCCGACTTCCAGATCGCGCCCAGCATTCGCCTGGCGATGACCCTTCAGGACCTGCGCCCACTAATCGAGGCGCGGCCCGCCGGCCAGCTGGCGAAGCGCGTCCAACCGCAGATAGCCGGAGACTGCCCTCCGATCCTGCCGCCTGCCTGGCTCGAGCCGCTCCACTCCGCCACCGCCGCCGCGGCGTAGCTAGCGTCTCGCAGCGAACTTCTGCTCGCGCGCCTTCCGCGCTTTCTCGACGATCCCGGGGAAGCCACTCTTATCGAGTCGGAGAACCGTCCAGGGCACGAAGAGGAGTGGAGCGCCCCCGAGCATCACAAGCAAGGCTCCACCTGAAAATCCCAAACCACCAAGGATCGCGACGGCCCAGATGAGCGCACCCCAGAGAATCGTCAAAGCCGTTGCCTTGAGCATGAACCGGGCAAGCAGGTCAAGCCGCCGGAGTCCAGCCGGTCGATTCTGCCAAGCCGGCGTCTTTCGCAACCGAAGCCAGGCAATCGGCATCCCGACCAGCTGCGCCCAGGCACCCATCCATATCGGCATCACAACTAGCGAGGAGAAAGCGTCCCAAGCGTCCATCTACCGCCTGTATCGGGCCAGATCGGGGGGTCCTTGAGCACACTCTTGCCTCGCGGGTGATCAGCCTGCCTCAAACCTCAAGCGGGGCGACCCTCTCGGCCCTTTGACCCGGACCCAGCTCGGCGAGTGCGTCTGCGAGGTGCGTCCCGTCGGGGAGCGAGAGCTCCGCGTCAAGCTCCAGAAGGGGCGCGAGGACGAAGCGGCGACTTGTGACCTCGGGGTGCGGCAGCGTCAGGCGCTCCGTGACCAGCTCCAAATCACCGACGAGCAGCAGGTCGACATCGAGGGGACGGGGAGAGTGGCGGGGACCGTCAAGCACGCGTCCGCGCTCGACCTCTATCTCCTTGCAGAGGTCGTGCAGCGCTTCCGGCTCGAGATCGGTTTGGATGCGAACCGCTGCGTTGAGGAAGTCGGGTTGGTCTAGGACCTCGCCGACAGGCTCGGTCTCATAGGCGGAAGAGACTGCCTGAACCTCGATCCCCTGTTCGCGCAGCAGCCGGATGGCCGCCTGTAGATGCCCCTCGCGATGACCCACGTTTGAGCCCAGACCCAGGTAGGCAGCTCGTCTGGGCGGCCCCTCAAGCGTCATCGCCGTCTTCGTCGCCCTCCTCTTCGCTGCGCTCCTGAACAACCTCGACGCCAACCTCTTGGATCGCCAGCGGCAATGGCGGCTCGGGCGTCGAAGCCCGCACCCTCACGGATTCGCAGCCATAGCGCTCCATCAACCTCCCACCGATGACCTGCGCCAGCCGCTCGAGGGTCCGGTAGCTGCGCTCGGTCGCGGCAAGCGCGACGATGTCGCAGGCCTGGGCGTAGTCGATGGTGTCCTCGATCCGATCGGTGAGCACGGCATCGCAGTCGGGGACGTCGAAGGAGAGGTCGAACTCGAGTCGCTGGCCAATCTCCCGCTCGGCATCGCTGACCCCATGGTGCGTATAGATAGAGAGCCCGCGCAGCTCGACCTCGACGCGCGATTCGGTTCCGTTGTCGTGAGACTCCATTGAATTCACCCAATCCCGCGCTGCCGACCGCAGAGACCGCGAACACATTCCATGTCCGCACTACCGCAACCTACCCGACGATCGCCGCCGCAACCTGCATCGCCTGCGCCATCGCAGCAACATCGTGGACGCGCAGGACATCGGCTCCCCTGGTCGCTGCGAGCACCGACGAGGCGATCGTGCCGCCAATCCGATCAGCCGTCTCCGAGCCGTCGATCTTGCCGATGAAGCTCTTCCGCGAGGTACCGACCACGAGCGGATACCCCAAGGCGCCCAGCTCGTCCAGGCGACGCAGCAGCTCGAGGTTGTGATCGAGCGTCTTGCCGAAGCCAATACCGGGGTCGAGCCAGATCCGATCCTCCCGAACGCCCGCGGCGACCGCCACCTCCGAGCGCTCCGCGAAGAAGGCCCGCACCTCGTCGACGACATCGTCGTAGGTGGGGGCCTCCTGCATCGTGCGCGGCGTTCCCTGCATATGCATCAGCACCAGCCCCGCGCCGCGCTCCCCGCATAACGCGCCTATATCGGGGTCGGCCCTCAACGCCGTAACGTCGTTGACGATCGTCGCCCCGGCATCGAGTGCGGCCTCGGCGACCGCAAGCTTGGAGGTGTCGATCGAGATCTCGTGCCCCAGGCCGGCGAGATCCGCCACGACCGGCTGGGTCCGCGCCAGCTCCACCTCGACGCTCACCTCCTCCGCCCCAGGCCGGGTCGACTCGCCACCCACATCGAGAATCGAAGCGCCCTCGCGAGCCAGTTCCTCGCCATGGACGATCGCCGCCTCGGGCTCGAGGAACAACCCCCCATCCGAAAACGAATCCGGCGTGACATTGACCACGCCCATGAGCTTGGGATTCACAAGCTAAGTATCCCGGCCTCCTGGATCGGCGACAGGACCCGCTGGCCCGAAGCGCAGCGGGCTAGCTGGCGTCGCCGCCGGCGAACCCGGGGCGTGGATGAGGAGCCGGCCTTGCGCCCTCGCGCTGTGGGCGATCCGCCTCTGGCGCCTGCTCCACGGCCTCCGCCTCCTCTTCGTCGGCAAAGACCTCGTCCTCGGCCTTCCCATCGAGTAGGGCCAAAAACTGATCGGCATCGATCGTCTCCCGCTCCAGCAGGATCTTCGAGATCCGGTCCAGGTGATCGCGATTGTCGGTGAGCAGGTCCTTGGCGGTCTGGTGGGCCGACTCGACTATGCGACGAATCTCGTCGTCGATCTCGCGGGCGATCTCGTCGGAGTAGTCGGGCTCGGCAGAGAACTCGCGGCCGAGGAACGGCTGACCGCGATCATGGCCGAAGACGCGCGGGCCGAGGCGCTCTGACATGCCGAAGCGCATGACCATCTGCTTCGCCGTCTCAGTCACCTTTTCGAGGTCATTGGAGGCGCCGGTCGTGATCTCGCTGAAGACGATCTCCTCGGCGGCACGACCGCCCAGCGTCATCGCCATCGTGTCGGTCAGCTCGGCACGGCTGGTCAGGAACTTGTCTTCGGTGGGCATCGAGATCGTGTAACCGAGCGCCTGCCCACGACTGATGATCGAGACCTTGTGGACCGGATCGCAATTGGGGAGCATATGACCGACGATCGCGTGCCCGAGCTCGTGATAGGCGGTGATCAGGCGCTCTTTCTCGCTCATCACCCGCGTCTTCTTCTCCGGCCCGGCGATCACCCGCATGATCCCCTCCTCCAGCTCCTTCATGGAGATCTCTCGGTGCCCCTGGCGAGCGGTCAGCAGCGCCGCCTCGTTGATCAGGTTCGCGAGATCGGCACCGGTGAAGCCAGGAGTCTGCCCGGCAAGCGCATCGAGGTCTATCGCCTTGGCCAGCGGCTTGCCGCGGGTGTGGACTTCGAGGATCTGCTTGCGGCCCTTGCGATCGGGACGATCGACCACCACCTGGCGATCGAAGCGGCCAGGCCGAAGCAACGCGGGGTCGAGGATGTCGGGACGGTTGGTGGCGGCGATCAAGATGATGTTGTCTTTCATCTCGAAGCCGTCCATCTCGACGAGCAGCTGGTTCAAGGTCTGCTCGCGCTCATCGTGACCGCCGCCCATACCGGCGCCACGATGGCGGCCGACAGCGTCGATCTCGTCCATGAAGATGATGCAGGGGGAGTTTTGCTTCGCCTGCACGAAGAGGTCGCGCCCCCGCGACGCGCCCACTCCGACGACCATCTCGACGAAGTCCGAGCCGGAGATCGATAAGAACGGGACGCCGGCTTCGCCGGCGACGGCGCGGGCCAGCAGCGTCTTGCCGG
>JANWHW010000012.1 GCA_025450195.1 Solirubrobacterales bacterium
AACAAGATGGACCGCACCGGCGCCGACTTCTTCAACGCGGTCGAGACGATGAAGGACAGGCTCGGGGCGCACCCGCTCCCGATCCAGCTGCCGATCGGCCAGGAGGCCGAGTTCATCGGCGTCGTCGACCTGATTGAGATGAAGGCGCTGATCTGGAAAGACGAGTTGGGGACCGAGTTCGAGATACTCGAGATACCGGCCGACCTCGTCGACCAGGCCGAGGAATACCGGACCCAGCTGATCGAGGCCTGCGCCGACTACGACGACGAGCTGATGGAGGCCTACCTCGGCGAGGAGGAGATCCCGCACGAGCGGATTGCCAAGTCGCTGCACCGTGCCTGCCTCGATACCAAGGTGACCCCCGTCCTCTGTGGTTCCTCCTTCAAGAACAAGGGCGTGCAGCCGCTGCTCGATGCGGTGGTCGAGCTGCTGCCCTCGCCGCTCGAGGTTCCGCCGGTCACTGGCCTGATTCCAGCCGGCAAGGGCGAAGACGAGCCGACTGAGGCAGAGCGCCCCGCCGACGACAATGGACCCTTCGCCGCGCTCGCCTTCAAGATCATGACCGACCCCTACGTCGGCAAACTCACTTACTTCCGCGTCTACTCGGGCAAGCTCGAGGCGGGCGGCCGCGTCCTCAACGTGAAAACGGGCAAGACCGAGCGGATTGGGCGACTGCTGATGATGCACGCCAACAGCCGCGAGGAGATCGAGGAGGTCTACTCGGGCGACATCTGTGCCGGCGTCGGTCTTAAGGAAACGAGCACCGGCGACACGCTGGCCGCGCCCGACGCGCCGATCGCGCTGGAGAGCATTGAATTCCCAGAGACGGTGATCGCGGTGGCGATCGAGCCGAAAACCAAAGCCGACCAGGAGAAGATGGGAGCCGCCCTGCAGCGCCTTGGAGAGGAGGACCCGACTTTCCGGATCGAATCCGACGAGGAAACCGGGCAGACGCTGATCCACGGGATGGGCGAGCTCCACCTCGAGGTGATCGTCGACCGCATGCTGCGCGAGTTCAAAGTCGACGCCAACGTCGGCAAGCCCCAGGTTGCCTACCGCGAGACGATCCGCAAGGACGTCAAGAAGGTCGAGGCGCGCTTCGTCCGCCAGACCGGCGGTCGCGGCCAGTTCGGCCACGTTGTGATCAACGCCGAGCCGGCGCCCGGCGAGGGTTTCGAGTTCATCAACAAGATCAAGGGCGGCACCATTCCCGGCGAATACATCGGCCCTGCCGAACAGGGGATGAGGGAGGCGCTCGAGAACGGCGTCAAGGCCGGCTACCCGATGGTCGACGTCAAGGTCGAACTGATCGACGGTTCTTTCCACGACGTCGACTCATCGGAGATGGCCTTCAAAATCGCCGGCTCGATGGCGATCCAGGAGGCAGCGCGCAAGGCCGACCCGGTTCTGCTCGAGCCGGTGATGTCGGTCGAGGTGGTCACCCCCGAGGATTTCCTGGGAGATGTGATCGGCGACCTCTCCCGTCGCCGCGGCAAGGTCCAGGGCCAAGAGCAGAGGGGGAATGCGCTTGCCGTGCAGGCCTTCGTCCCGCTGGGAGAGATGTTTGGCTACGCGACCGACCTACGTTCTTCGACTCAGGGCCGAGCCACCTACACGATGCAGTTCGAGCGTTATGAGGAGGTCCCGTCGAACATCGCCGAAGAGATTGTTGAGCACCGGTCGGGCGAGCCGGTGGGCGCAACCTCATGAAGGCGCATGCCATGCACATTCACGTGCGGAGCTGCTGCACGATCGTTCCAGCTATATTTCCGAGGTTCGCCCGCAGGCAACAGCATCTTGGCTGCTGCCAGGCAATAACACCTAATCAGCCAACGCAGACAGAACACAACTTCGAAAGGTAGAGCGGAGAAGCGATGTCCAAGGAGAAGTTTGAGCGCGATAAGCCGCACGTAAACGTCGGCACGATCGGTCACATCGACCACGGCAAGACGACGCTAACAGCGGCGATCACCCAGACCCTCTCCACGAAGGGCGGGGCCGAAGCCAAGAGCTTCGCGGAGATCGATAACGCTCCCGAGGAGAAGGAGCGCGGGATCACGATCGCGACCTCGCACGTCGAGTACGAGACCGACAACCGGCACTACGCCCACGTCGACTGTCCGGGCCACGCCGACTACGTGAAGAACATGATCACCGGCGCCGCGCAGATGGACGGCGCGATCCTGGTCGTCTCCGCGGCCGACGGTGTGATGCCGCAGACGCGCGAGCACATCCTGCTTGCCCGTCAGGTCAACGTTCCCCACGTCGTCGTCTTCCTCAACAAGATCGACCAGGTCGACGATGACGAGCTGGTCGAGCTCGTCGAGGAGGAGGTCAAGGACCTGCTCAACGAGTACGACTTCCCCGGCGACGACACGCCGATCATCAAGGGCTCGGCGCTGAAGGCGCTGGAGGGCGACGAAGAGGCCCAGAAGGCCGTCTTCGAGTTGGCCGACGCGCTCGACTCCTACATCCCCGAGCCGGTGCGCGAGCTCGACAAGCCCTTCCTGATGCCGATCGAGGACATCTTCTCGATCACCGGCCGTGGCACTGTGGCCACCGGCCGCGTCGAGCAGGGGATCGTCAACAGCGGCGACGAGGTCGAGATCGTCGGCATCACGGACACGACGAAAACCGTCGTGACCGGGGTCGAGATGTTCCGCAAGCTTCTCGATCAGGGCCAGGCCGGCGACAACATCGGCGCTCTGCTGCGTGGCACCAAGCGCGAGGAGATCGAGCGCGGCCAGGTGCTCTGCAAGCCCGGTTCGATTACCCCGCATACGAAGTTCAAGGCTGAGGTCTACTGCCTGAAGAAGGAGGAGGGTGGCCGTCACACGCCGTTCTTCTCCGGCTACCGGCCCCAGTTCTACTTCCGCACGACCGACGTGACCGGAATTGCCAACCTCCCCGATGGGACCGAGATGGTGATGCCCGGCGACAACGTCGAGATGACGATCGAGCTGATTCAGCCGATCGCGATGGATCAGGGCCTGCGCTTTGCCATTCGCGAGGGTGGCCGGACCGTTGGCTCGGGCGTCGTCGCCGAGATCATCGAGTAGTAAGCAACACCAGGGCGGGCGAGAGCCCGCCCTATCGCTGCCTGGGGCGGCGAGACAACTGCAAAGCACATACGACCGGGGCGGCGCCCCATAAAGGGGCGGGCGCCCCTTCCGCGCGGTAAGGACCGCGTGATTAGGAAAGAGAAGAGCTTCGAACAGTGGCGACGATAGCGGCACAAAAGATCAGAATCCGACTGAAGGCGTACGACCACGACGCCATAGATCGGGCTGCCCGCGAGATCGTCGAGACCGCTGAGCGAACCGGAGCCAGGGTGTCGGGGCCGGTCCCCTTGCCGACTGAGAAAAGCGTCTACTGCGTGATCCGCTCTCCGTTCAAGGACAAGGACTCGCGCGAGCACTTCGAGATTCGGACCCACAAGCGGCTGATCGACATCCTCCAGCCGTCACCAAAAACCGTCGACTCGCTGCAGAGGCTGGACTCGCTGCCGGCGGGTGTCGACATCGAGATCAGGCTTTAGGCGCGGCATGGCGGCGATCCTCGGCAAGAAGCTTGGCATGACGCAGGTCTTCCTCGAGGATGGCACCGTGGTTCCGGTGACCGTGGTCGAGGCCGGCCCATGCAAGGTGACGGCGGTCCGCGATGTCGAGCGCGACGGCTATGCCGCCGTGCAGCTCGCCTTCGGGGAAGTGGGAGAGGGCAAGCTGAGCAAGGCGGAGCTGGGTCATCTCAGCAAGGCAGGCGCTTCGCCAATGCGCCACCTCGTCGAGTTTCGGGACGAGGACCTCGGCTCCGAGGATGGGCCCAAGGTGGGGGACGACGTCACCGTCGAGTCTTTTGAGCCCGGGCAGAAGGTCAAGGTTGCCGGCATCTCGATTGGCAAGGGCTTTCAGGGCGGCATCAAGCGCCACAACTTCAGCCGTGGACCGGTGACCCACGGCTCCCACAATGTGAGGGCGCCGGGCTCGATTGGCGCTAGCGCCTTTCCTGCGCGTGTCTTCAAAGGCATGCGCATGCCGGGCCAGATGGGCAACAAGCGGACTACCCAGAAGGGCCTCGAGGTCACCAGAGTCGATGTCGAGCGCAACCTACTTCTGCTCAAGGGCTCGATTCCGGGATCGCGCAACTCCGTGGTCGAGGTGAGGACCGATGGCTAAGGCACCGGTGCTGGGGAAGACGACGAAAGCGGATCTCCCGCAGGAGCTTTTTGCGGAGCCATTCCATCACTCGCTGGTCTACGAGACAGCCCGGGCCGATCTGGCCTCGCGGCGGCGTGGCACCGCATCGACTCTGACCAGAGGCGAGGTTTCGATGACCGGCGCGAAGGCATGGAGGCAAAAGGGGAGCGGACGCGCTCGAGCCGGCACCTTGGGCGTGCCCAGCCGCTACGGCGGCGGCGTGGCCTTTGGCCCGAAGCCGCGTCACTACAACCTGAAGGTCAATCGCAAGGCTCGCCGCAAAGCGATGCGGGCAGCGCTTTCGGTTCACGCCGAGCGCGGCAGCGTGGCAATTCTCGACGCCGGCGCATTCGAGGCGCCATCCACCAAGGCGGCCGCCGCGACGCTAAAGAAATGGGGGGCAAGGCTGCCGACCCTTTTGGTGCTGGAGGCCGAGGAGACCGCCGTATTGAAGAGCTTCCGGAACATCCCCCGCGTCACCGTTGTCGAGGTCGGCGCGGTCGCCGTGGCTGACGTCATCGGTGCCGCCTCCATTGCCATTTCCGAGGGTGCGCTGGAGAAGCTTCGGGAGAGGCTGAGCTGATGGACGCGCGCACCGTGATCATTCGCCCGGTCGTCTCGGAGAAGAGCTACGCGCTGATGGGCGAGGGCACGTACACGTTTCGGGTCGACGATCGCGCCCACAAGACGCAGATCGCTGCTGCTGTTGAAGAGATCTTCAGTGTCGACGTCGCTGGGGTGCGCACCTCCAAGGTGCGGGCGAAGCCCAAGCGCCGAGGCCTGCACCAGGGCAAGACGCGGAGTTGGAAGAAGGCCGTTGTCCAGCTTGCGCCTGGGGAGCGAATCGAGCTGTTCGAGGGCGCAGAGACGGCATAGGGACAAGCAGATGCCAAACCGCAAAACAAAGCCAACCAGCCCAGGGCGCCGCTTCGCGACCTACCCGCTGCGCGAGCCGCTCACGGCGTCCAAGCCGGAACGCAAGCTGACCAAAGGCCTGCGCAAGTCGGGCGGGCGGAACGCCAACGGAAGGATCACGGCTCGTCATCGCGGCGGCGGCGCGAAGCGCCGCTATCGCCGGATCGACTTCAAGCGCCTCAAGGACGGTGTCCCCGGCAAGGTGGCCACGATCGAGTACGACCCGAATCGCAGTTGCTACATCGCCTTGCTCCACTACGCCGACGGCGAGAAGAGCTACATCCTCGCTCCGGCGGGGCTGGGCGTTGGCGATCAGGTCAAGTCCGGCTCAGATGCCGACATCAGGCCCGGAAACGCATTGGCACTGGGGGGCATGCCGACCGGCACGATCGTGCACAACGTCGAGTTGGTGCCCGGCCAGGGCGGCAAGCTGGGGCGTGCGGCGGGAACCGCGATCCAGCTCGTCGCCAAGGAGGGCGAGATGGTCACGCTGCGCTTGCCGTCTTCGGAGATGCGACTGGTTCGCGCCGAGTGTCGCGCCACCGTTGGGTCGCTCTCCAACCCAGAGCACCAGAACCTGAAGGTCGGTAAGGCCGGGCGCAGCCGCCACAAGGGGCGTAGGCCTCAGACCCGGGGAGTGGCAATGAACCCGGTTGACCATCCCCATGGTGGCGGCGAGGCTCACCACACCCCTGGCGGGCATCCGGTGACGCCCTGGGGCAAACCGACGCTTGGTTACCGGACTCGCAAGAAGGGCAAGCAGTCCGACCGCTACATAGTGCGCGGACGCCGGCGCGGAAAGAAAAAGAGCCGGTAGATAGCGATGACTCCTCCCAACACAGCACACCTCAGCCGGCTGCAAACCGGCGCTGGAAGGAGCCATCGCTGATGGGTCGCTCCACGAAAAAGGGGCCATGGGTGGAAGCAGCGCTGATGAAGCGCATCTCGGCGATGAACGAGTCCGGCCAGAAGCAGATGGTGAAGACCTGGTCACGCGCCTCGACGGTCTTCCCCGAGATGGTCGGTCACACGATCGCTGTCCACGATGGCCGCAAGCACGTGCCCGTGTTCATCTCGGAGTCGATGGTTGGCCACAAGCTGGGCGAGTTCGCTCCCACTCGAACTTTCCGCTCCCACTCGGGCACCGGCAAGGGGGCTGAGTAGCGATGGCCGACGAGCAAGAGAAAAAAGACGCGAAGAAACCCGCTGCGAAAAAACCCCCCACTCGAAAAGCGGCGGAGAAAAAACGTGCTGCGACGAAAGCCCAGGCGAAAAAACCTGCTGAGAAAGCCGCGACCAAGAAGGAAGCTGTCAAACAGCCTGCCCCGAGCGCCAAGAAAGAGGCCCGAAAGCCCGCGCCGATCGTGGTGCGAGCAAGCTCTCGATATGTTCGGGTGGCGCCCCGCAAGGCGCGACTCATCGCCGATCAGGTGCGCGGCTTGCACATCGATAAGGCTCGTGCCCTCCTCGAGTTCTCGCCTCGCGGCGCGGCTCAAGACATCCGGAAGCTGATGGAGTCCGCCGCCGCCAATGCTGAAAACAACCACGACCTCGTTGCCGATGAGATGCGAATCGCCGAGATCACCGTCGACGAAGGACCGACCCTGAAGCGCTACCGCCCCAGGGCGCAGGGCCGTGCAACCCCCATCCACAAGCGGACCAGCCACATTGCCGTGGCCCTGAGCCCCGAGGAGGATTTCTAATGGGACAGAAGATCCATCCCGGAGGCTTTCGGGTCGGCTACATCCACGACTGGAAGTCAAACTGGTTCGATGAGAAGGGCTTTGCGGACGTCCTTCAGGAGGACCTGCAGATCCGCAGCCACATCGAAGGCAAGCTCGGCCACGCTGCCCTGTCGTCGATCACGATCGAGCGACGCGGCGAGGTCTCGGTGGACATTCACACTGCCCGCCCGGGCATCGTGATCGGCAAGTCGGGCAGTGAAGTGGACGCCCTGCGCAAGGACCTTCACAAGCTCACCGGCAAGCCCGTCAAGGTGAACATCCGCGAGGTGAAACGGCCCGAGCTCGATGCAAAACTGGTCGCCCAGTCGATTGCCGAGCAGCTCCAGAGCCGGGTCGCCTTCCGGCGTGCGATGAAACGCGCCCTGACGTCGGCGATGCGCTCCGGCGCCAAGGGCGTCAAGGTCCAGGTCTCCGGTCGCCTCGGGGGCGCTGAGATGGCCCGCACCGAAGGCTATTCGGATGGGCGGGTGCCCCTTCACACATTGCGGGCCAATATCGACTATGGCTTCTATGAGGCGCGCACGACCGCGGGCCGGATCGGCGTCAAGTGCTGGATCAACAAGGGTGAGGTCATGCCTGAAGGGTTCCGGTCCGACCTGGCGGGCGGCGATGGTGACCCCCAAGGCAGCGGGGGCGGTTCCTGATGTTGATGCCCAAGCGGGTCAAATACCGCAAGCAGATGCGCGGCCGGATGCGCGGCTACACGAAGGGCGGCAGCAACGTCGCCTTTGGCGAGTACGGGCTGAAGGCCCTGGATCGCGCCTGGGTGACCAACCGTCAGATCGAGGCCGCGCGTGTAGCGATGACCCGCAAGATCAAACGCGGCGGCAAGGTCTGGATCAACATCTTCCCCGACAAGCCGTACACCAAGAAGGCGGCGGAGACCCGAATGGGCTCCGGCAAGGGAAACCCCGAGGGCTGGGTTGCGGTCGTCAAGCCGGGCAAGGTCATGTTCGAGCTGGCCGGTGTGCCCGAGGAGCTCGCCCGCGAGGCGCTGCGCCTGGCAGGCCACAAGCTGCCAATGAAGACCAGGTTCGTGATGCGCGAGGGTGTGGAGTCCTGATGAAGGGGAGCGAGACCCATGACCTCAAAGACGCGGAGCTGATGGCGAAGCTAGTCGAGGCGAAGGAAGAGGCCTTCAACCTTCGCTTCCGCCACGCCACCGGCGAGCTGGAGAACACGTCTCGTCT
Organism: Solirubrobacterales bacterium; assembly: GCA_025450195.1. Lineage (GTDB taxonomy): Bacteria > Actinomycetota > Thermoleophilia > Solirubrobacterales > 70-9 > VRUE01. The sequence continues at coordinate 8,047 of JANWHW010000012.1, forward strand.
TGGGGCGACGAAGAAAGACGTGGCAAGGCTGCTGACCGTTGCCCGTGAGCGGGGGATAGACGTTGAGAGAGAGCTGAAGCGCCGATGACTGACAACGAGACGAAAAAAGACAAGACGACCGAGGAGACTCCGGTGCAGGACGAGGACACCCAGTCCGCGGGTACTGACGCGGAGGAGGCAACCTCGCCCTCGGACGATGCCTCAGGCGACGATGCCACCTCCACGCCACCCGCGTCAGATGCGTCTGAGGATGAGGCTCCGGCTGCCGACGATGCTTCGGCGCCCAAGGCTGAGGCTAGTCCTGAGGATGAGCTGCCCTGGAAGGAGAAGCGAAGGCTGGAACGGTCGAGGCGGCCGCATGAGCCAAGTCCCCAGCGGAGTACTGAGGAGAGGCAGGCCGAACGGCGCGAGGCGCGCAAGTCGAAGGCGGCTCTGCGGCGCAAGCAGCGGACTGCTGCCAGGGCGAACAAAGGAGAGGCCGGGACCGGTACGCCACCCGCCGAGCGCACCGCCAACGCTGCCAAGGTTCGTCAGGGAGTCGTCGTATCCGACAAGGGGGAGAAGTCGATCACGGTGCGGATCGACATTGTTCGCCGCCACCCGACCTACGAGAAGGTCGTGCGCAGCTCTCGCACTCTGCATGCCCACGATGAGCAGAACGAGGCGAACAAGGGGGACATCGTGCGGGTGGTCGAGACCCGGCCATTGTCAAAGACCAAGCGCTGGCGCCTGGTCGACGTGATCGAGAAGGCCAGGTAGGGACGGCATGATCCAGCAGGAGTCAAGACTGAAAGTCGCCGATAACTCGGGGGCGCGAGAGATCCTCTGCATACGGGTCAAGGGGGGCTCACACCGGCGCTACGCCGGGGTGGGCGACGTGATCACGGCCACCGTCAAGCAGGCAAGCCCGCAGGGTGGCGTCCGCAAGGGCGAGGTCGTGCAAGCCGTCGTGGTGCGCACACGCAAGCAGCTCGGCCGCTCGGACGGCACCTACATCTCCTTCGATGAGAACGCCGCTGTGCTGATTGACCCGGCAAGCAACAACCCTCGGGGGACCCGGATCTTTGGCCCGGTTGCTCGCGAGCTGCGCGACCGCAACTTCATGAAAATCGTTTCGCTGGCGCCGGAGGTCCTCTGAGCCATGCGGAGCGAGCGTGCATATCTGGTTCTGCGCGAGCGGAGCACTGGCGAAGGCATTGGTGATTAGGGCCATGAGCAAGAGGATGCGCATTAAGACTGACGACGAGGTGGTCGTCATCAGCGGCAAGGACGCCGGCAAGGTTGGGCGCGTAATTCGCACCGAGCCGAAGAAGAACCGAGTCTACGTCGGGGGAGTCAACCTGGCTAAGCACAATAAGCGTGCAGGTCAGAGACAGGCGCCATCGTCCTCTGTCGGTGCGGCAAGCCAAGACAGATCCCGCCAAGATGCCGGCATCATCAGCTGGGAGGCGGCGATCCACGTCTCCAATGTGATGCTGCTCGACCCCAAAGACAGCAAGCCAACTCGGATCAGTGTGCGTCGCGACAAAGGCGGCAAGCGAGTGCGATTCGCAAAGCGCAGCGGGGAAGCGATCTGATGGAGGCGGCCACGGTCCAAGCGCAGACCGCGCCGCCACCGCGCCTGCGCGAGCGCTACGAGCAGGAGGTCCTGCCTGCGCTGACGCAGAAATTCGGCTACTCCTCGTCGATGCAGGTGCCCCGCTTGGTCAAGATCACGCTCAACATGGGCCTCGGCGAGGCCAAGCAGGACGCCAAGCAGATGGAGGCAGCGCAGAAGCAGCTGGCGACGATTGCCGGTCAGTATCCGAATGTGCGACGGGCTCGCAAGTCGATCGCATCCTTCAAGGTTCGCGAGGGAATGCCGGTTGGTATCTCGGTGACCCTGAGGCGAGCGAGGATGTGGGAGTTCCTCGACCGGCTTTGCTCGATCGCCGTGCCGCGGATTCGCGACTTCCGGGGCCTCAACCCCCGCTCCTTCGATGGCCGTGGCAACTACTCGATGGGGGTCCGCGAGCAGCTGATCTTCCCGGAGATCGACTACGACTCGATCGACCAGGTGCGGGGGCTCGACGTGACCATTACGACAACGGCCCAAACCGATGTCGAGGCCTTCGAGCTGCTTTTGGGCTTGGGGATGCCATTCGCCAAAGACGGCAGGCCGGGCGAGGCCGACCGTAAGGCGGAGGCCGAGGAAGAGCGGCAGAAGGAGGAGGCCCGCCTCCGGGCGGAGGCCGAGCAGGCAGCGCTCGAGCAGTTGAAGGAGGAGAACCCCGAGGCATACGCAAAGCCCGAGACCCCCGACGAGGAGAGCGAAGGGGATGCTGAGGGCGAGGAAGACACCGAGGGCGACAAGGACGAGGCCGAGAGTTCGGCTGGTGAGGAGAAATCAGAGGATGGCTAAGACTTCGCAGAAGGTAAAGCAGCGCCGCAAAGCCAAGTTCAAATCACGCGAATACAATCGTTGTCGCCGTTGTGGCAGGCCACGCGGCTATTACCGCAAGTTCGGTCTCTGCCGGATATGTCTGCGCGGGGCAGCTCACGAGGGCTACGTCCCCGGCATGACGAAGTCGAGCTGGTAGAGGCACCCTGGAGCCATGCTTACCGACCCCATTGCCGACTATCTGACCCGGATTCGCAACGCGCTTGGCTCCGGCCATGACGTGGTGGAGATCCCTGCTTCGCGATTGAAGGTGGAGATGTCCAGGATCCTCAAAGAACAGGGCTACATCCGCGATTTCAGCCGCGAGTCCGCCACGGTCGGCGAGGCGATCAAGATCCGGCTCAAGTACACGGAGGATCAGCGCCCTGTGATTGCCGGCCTGGAGCGTATCTCGCGCCCGGGGCGCCGCCGCTATGTCGATCACAAGCAGGTTCCCCGCGTTCACGGGGGGACCGGCACGGCGATCATCAGCACGTCGGCTGGGGTGATGACTGGCCACGAAGCAAAGGCAAAGGGAGTCGGTGGCGAGGTTGTCGCCTACGTTTGGTGAACGATGAGCAGGATCGGAAGAAAGCCCGTCGTTGTGCCTGAGGCCGTCACGGTCGAGATCGAGCCTGGACGCGTCGCCGTCAAGGGCCCCAAGGGGGAGCTGACCCAGCGCGTCTCGGCCGATATGAAGGTCGAGCAGGCCGATGGAGCGGTTACCGTCCAGCGCCCGACGGATCGAGGCGAGCACCGCGCCCTGCATGGGTTGACTCGCAGCCTGATCGCGAACATGGTCGAAGGGGTCACCGAGGGCTTTGAGAAGCGCCTCGAGATTCAGGGAGTCGGCTACCGAGCCCAGCTCAAAGGCTCCAAGCTCGAGCTGGCCCTGGGCTATTCGCATCCGGTCTCCATCGACCCTCCAGAGGGGATTGACTTCGAGGTTCCGCAGCCGACCGAGATCATCGTGCGCGGGATCGACAAGCAGCTCGTGGGCCAGATAGCAGCCGACATCCGCAAGCGCCGGCCGCCGGAGCCTTACAAGGGCAAGGGCATCCGCTATCGCGACGAGCACGTGATGCGAAAGGTGGGCAAGCGCGCCTGATGGCTGCCCCAACTAAGAGAGAAAGCCGCCTGCGCCGGCGCCGCCGCGTCCGCTCCAGGGTCTCCGGGACCCAGGAGAGGCCGCGCCTGTCTGTTTTCCGCTCGAACCGAGGCATCTTCGCTCAGCTCGTCGACGACCGCGCGGGACACACTTTGGCGGCCGTGAACTGGATTGAGCCGGAGCTGCGCAAGCTGGGGACGAAAGAGCGCGCGAAGCGCTCTGGGGAACTGCTGGCCGAGCGTGCCAAGGCCGCCGGCATCGAGAGTTGCGTGTTCGACCGTGGCGGCTACAAGTACCACGGCCGGGTCAAGGCTCTAGCCGAAGGCGCCCGTGAGGGAGGGTTGAGCTTCTAACCGCTACGGTGAGCGACCGCCATGAAGGGAATGGACACAACACACGTCGAGACGGTGAGCCCGCGGGGCCTCGATCTCCAGGAGCGAGTGATCGAGATCAATCGCGTTGCCAAAGTCGTCAAGGGCGGGCGGCGATTCTCGTTCACGGCGCTGGTCGCCGTCGGCGACGAAGAGGGCGTGGTCGGGATTGGCTACGGCAAGGCTCGCGAGGTGCCGCTGGCAATTCAGAAGGCCGTTGAGAACGCCCGCAAGGACCTGATTCGCGTGCCCAAATACGGCCAGACGCTGACGCACAAGATCATCGGTCGCTTTGGGGCGGGGCACGTCGTCCTGCGGCCGGCCAGCCCCGGTACGGGAGTGATCGCCGGAGGCGGAGTTCGAGCGGTGCTCGAGCTCGGTGGCGTGCGGGACGTGCTGACCAAGAGCATCGGCACTCAGAACCCGATCAACTTGGTGAAGGCGACGATGGACGGCTTGATCAGGCTGCGTCGCCCCGAGGAGATCGCCGAGCTGCGCGGGTTGACCGTCGCCCAGGTGCTTGGAGTCGAGAAGGCCAAGGGCGCGACGGAGACCATCGCCGCAGAAGGAGATCCGTCAGCTGCCCAGCCCGCGGGTCCTGACGCCGCAGGGGACGCGAGCGAGTCCTCGCCGGCGGGTCCTGACGCGGCAGGGGACTCACCACCCCCTCCGGTAGCTAAAGCTTCCTCGGGGGCGGTGCCTCCTACCGCGCCACCCGCCGGAGAGGCCGATGCCGCGACAGCTGAACAGGCACCGGCCCCCGAAGCTGCCGTTGAGGAGAAAGCTGAGGAGCCCAGCTCCGTGCCACTCGCCGGAGAGGCCGATGCCGCGGCAGCTGAGGGAACTCCAGCCGCGGAGGAGGCTCCAGCGGTAGAGACACAAGCGGTAGAGGTCCCTGTTGCCGAGGCTCCGGCACCCGAGGCGGAGACGCCCGCCGCTGAGGAGGCTGTGGCTGCTGAGTCGGAGGTGCCTGCCGAGGAGCCAAAAGCTGAGGAGTCGCCGGTCGCTGAGGAGAAAGCTCCCGAGGGGGAGGCTAAGCCTGAGGAGAGCGAGCCGTCGTGAGCGCGCTGACCATCAAGCAGGTGCGGTCTGCCAATGGGGCAAATCCCAGCCAGAAAGCCACGCTTAGCGCGCTTGGCCTGGGACGGATTGGGAAGGCGGTGGAGCGCAAGGACTCGCCGCAGCTGCAGGGACAGATCCGGGTCGTTTCGCACTTGGTTCAGGTTGACGGTGGCTGAGCCAGAGGCGAAAGCCAAAGACGCCGCAGCACCGACCGAGCGCTCCCAGGAGATTGGCCTTCATAACCTGAAGCCGAAGCCGGGGTCCCGCAAGCCGCGCAAGCGGATCGGGCGTGGCGAGGGCAGCACCGGCAAGACTTCGGGCCGCGGCCACAAGGGGGCCGGCTCTCGCTCGGGCTCGAAGCGCAAGGCGGGCTATGAGGGCGGGCAGAACCCGATTCACATGCGGATGCGAAAGCTGCGCGGCCCGCACATGAAGAAGTCGATGCCGTTTGAGCGGTTTCGAACCAAGACGCAACCCGTGAACGTCGGCGACCTCGAGGATCGTTTCGATGCCGGTGCGGAGGTGACGCTGGAGTCCCTGAGGGAAAAGGGCCTCGCCAAGCGCTCCCATCCGGTCAAGATTCTCGCCAGCGGCGATATCTCGAAGGAGCTCGCGGTCCACGCACACGCCTTTAGCGAGGCCGCCAAGCAGAAGATCGAGGCGGCCGGCGGTTCCTGCCACACTCTGGAGTCGTAATGCTGAGGACCATCGCGAATGCCTTCAGCGTCCCCGAAATTCGCAGGAAGCTCGCCTTCACGGCGGCGATGCTGCTGCTCTACCGGCTTGGTTCCTTCATACCGGCCCCCGGGGTCGACACCGACGCGGTCAAGGACCTTTCAAACAACTTCGGTGGCGACAATATCCTCGGCTTCCTCAGCCTCTTCTCCGGTGGCGCGCTGGAACGGCTCTCGCTTTTCGCGCTGGGGATCATGCCCTACATCACCGCATCGATCATCTTGCAGCTGCTGACGGTGGTCATACCCTCGCTGGAGAAGCTCCAGAAAGAAGGCGAGGTCGGCCAGCAGAAGATCACCCAGTACACGCGCTACCTCACCGTCGGGCTCGCCTTCGCACAGTCCTGGGGCTTCGTCCTCCTCTTCAGCTCCTTCGGCGACAAAGCCGGGACCGACGCACTCAGTCTTACCGGTCCCAAAATCCTGCTAACCGTGATCTGCCTTACGGCCGGCTGCACGCTTGTGATGTGGATGGGTGAGCTGATCACCCAGCGAGGGATCGGCAACGGCATCTCCCTGATGATCTTCGCCTCGATCGTCTCGGGCCTGCCAACCGGGATCCAGGCTTGGTGGAGCAATCCCGATCAGGTTTTCGTGGTGATGATGCCCTTCGTGGCGCTGGCCGTGATCGTGGCGATCGTCTTCGTCCAGGAGGGCCAGCGCAGGATTCCCGTCCAGTACGCGAAACGCATGGTGGGTCGCAAAATGACAGCGGGAGGGTCGACCTACCTGCCGCTGAGGGTCAACATGGCCGGAGTCATCCCGGTTATCTTCGCCGCGTCGATCATGGCGTTCCCCCCGACTATCGGCCAGCTGCTCAACACCCCGGCCGCGCTGGATTTCGCCGCCTTCTTCAGCCCCAATAGCTGGGCCTATGTGGCTGGCGAGGTGTTCTTCATCATCATCTTCACCTACTTCTATACGGCGGTCACCTTCAATCCGGTCGAGCAGGCCGACAACCTGAGGAAATACGGCGGGTTCATCCCAGGTGTGCGGCCCGGGAGGCCAACCGCCGAATACCTGGACCGGATCCTTTCGAGGCTGACCTTCCCTGGCGCTCTTTATCTCGGTGCGGTGGCGGCGCTGCCGACAATCCTGATTAGCCAGACCTCGGCCAACTTCTATTTCGGCGGCACCTCGATCCTGATCGTGGTTGGCGTCGCCCTGGAAACGGTCAAGCAGCTCGAGGCGCAGCTGATGATGCGCAACTACGAGGGCTTCCTCAAATAGCCGTCGGCCGATGTCGGGGTTGAACCTAGTGCTGCTGGGCCCGCCGGGCTCCGGCAAGGGGACGCAGGGCGAGCGGCTGCAGGAAGACCTGCGGCTTCCCTACTACGCGACCGGGGACATCCTGCGGGCGGCGGTGCGCGACGAAACCGAGCTTGGGCGCACGGCCAAGGAGTACATGGACCGGGGCGATTTGGTGCCCGATGACGTGATCGTTGGGGCAATCGGCGAGAGGCTCGCCTTGCCCGAGGCGGCCGATGGCTTCATCCTGGATGGATTCCCTCGCACCGTTCCGCAAGCCGAGGCCCTCGCCGCCGCTCTGTCCGCACTCGGCAAGGGGCTGACCACTGTCCTCTTGGTTGACGTCGACGATGGCGAGGTCATGAAGCGATTGGGAGGCCGGCGCACCTGCGCCGAGAACGGCCATGTCTTCCATATCGAGTTCAACCCGCCACAACAGGACGGCGTTTGCGACGTCGACGGCAGCACCCTGATCGTTCGCGACGACGACAAGCCCGATGTGATCGGTCGTCGGCTCGATCAGTACCACGAGAAGACCGAGCCGCTCATCGCCTTCTATGACCACCAGAGCCTGCTGCGGCGTGTTGACGGTTCCGCCGCTCCGGAGGAGGTCGCGACAGAGATCCATCGCATGCTCGCCACTCTGAAGCTGGAAGGCGACGAGGCTCTCTAGGTGGCCAGCGAAGGACCCTGCGTGCGTACCGGATGATTATCCGCAAGACCCCTGAGCAGATTGAGAAGATGGCTGCGGCCGGTCGGATTCTGACTCGCTGCCTGCAGATGCTTGCCACCAAGGTGCGGGCCGGCGTGACGACGGCGGAGCTCGACGAAGCTGCCGAGAAGTTCATCCGCTCGCAGGGTGCCGAGCCCGCCTTCAAGGGGTATCGGGGATTCCCGGGCTCGATTTGTGCGTCCCCGAACTCCCTGGTGGTTCACGGCATCCCAGGGCCCTATGAGTTGAAGCGCGGTGATGTCATCTCGATTGACGTCGGTGTCATCAACGAGGGTTGGGTGGCGGATGCGGCGATTACGGTTCCGGTGGGCAAGGTCGACCCCGAGGCCGACAAGCTGCTTGAGGTGACGAGGGCCGCGCTGTTTGCCGGTGCGGAGCAGGTGCAGTCGGGCAATCACCTCGGCGATGTCTCCTCTGCGATCCAGCGAGCGGTCGAGGACGAGGGCCTCTCGATCATCCGCACGCTCGTCGGGCACGGGATCGGCCGCGAGATGCACGAGGACCCGCAGGTCCCCAACTTCGGAGAGCCCGGCAAGGGCCCTCTGCTCGAGGAGGGAACGGTGCTTGCGATCGAGCCGATGGTCAACGTCGGCGGTCCTCTGGTGCGAATGGGCGACGACGGGTGGGCCGTGTACTCCGAGGATGGGTCGCTGGCCGCGCACTTCGAGTTCACGGTTGCCGTCACGCCCGAGGGCCCGCGGATCCTTACCCCCTGGCACGAAGACGATTAGGGCGCTTGGCCCCGCGAGGCGAAAGCTTCAGAATTAGCTGAATGGGGGCCGATCGCTGGACTGAGGTCGATGACTATGTAAGTCGCCTGCTGGCGCCGCATGATGAGGCGCTGGAGGCGGCATTGAGGGCGAGCGGCGAAGCCGGGCTGCCCGAGATTCAGGTTTCGCCGCCGCAGGGTCAGCTGTTGACCTTGCTCGCACGGTCTCTTGGGGCGAAAGCGATTCTCGAGTTCGGGACGTTGGGCGGCTACAGCACGATCTGGCTGGGCAGAGGGCTGGCGGAGGGGGGACGCCTGATCACTCTGGAGGCGGACCCCGACTACGCTGAGGTCGCCCGCGGGAACATCGACCGGGCCGGCTTGGCCGGGGTCGTGGACCTGCGGGTCGGGCAAGCCCTCGACGTGCTGCCGGGGCTGGAGGCCGAGGGCGTCGGACCGTTCGATCTCACGTTCATCGATGCCGACAAGGCCCATACGCCCGAGTACTTCGCCTGGGCCCTCGAGCACGCTCGCCCCGGCGGCCTGATCGTCGCCGACAACGTTGTGCGCGACGGTGCCCTGGTCGATCTCGAGGATTTGAGCCCCACAATTGAGGCGCAGCGACGTTTCCATGAGATGCTGGCCATCGAGCCACGGGTCGATGCGACGACCATCCAGACGGTTGGGAGCAAGGGATACGACGGTTTCACGATTGTCTTGGTCGGCGGAGCAGCGGCCTCAACCGGCTCTGACGCCTGAGGCACGCATCGAGGCGACGGCCCTCGAACGCGGTGCCCTGCTATCTTTCCCGGTCGGCCCGATGGGCTGTTTTTGCCTGCTGCCCGACTCCTGGGGCATGCCGGAGACCTGTTGTCAGAACGAAACCGGAGCAATGAAGGTTCGAGCTTCCGTAAAGCCGATGTGCGAAAAGTGCAAGGTCATCCGCCGCAACGGCGCGGTCTTGGTGATCTGCCAGAACCCACGACACAAGCAGCGGCAGGGATAGCGCGTGGCACGGATCGCGGGGATCAACATTCCGGTTGGCAAGCGGGTTGAAATCGGCCTTACCTACATCTTCGGCATTGGCCGCTCGACCGCGCAGCAGATCCTGGCGCAGACCAAAATCGATCCCAACACTCTGGTCAAAGATCTGACCGAGGATGAGGTTGTGCGCTTGCGCGAGGCGGTGGAGCAGCACGAGGTTGAGGGAGACCTGCGCCGCGAGCGCTCCCAGGACGTCAAACGGCTGATGGAGATCGGCTCTTACCGAGGGCTGAGGCACCGGCGCGGCTTGCCCGTCCGGGGCCAGCGGACTAAGACCAACGCGCGCGGCCGCAAGGGTCCGCGCCGAATGAGCGTAGCCGGCAAGCGCAAAGCTCCGGGGCCCAGGTAGAGAGCCGAGATGGCAGCAGCAAAAAAACCCTCCAAAGGGCGCCCCCGGCGCCGTGTAAAGAAGAACATTGCCTACGGACAGGCGCACATCAAGACGTCCTTCAACACCACGATCGTCACCCTGACCGACACTCAGGGCAACGTGATCGCCTGGGAGTCTGCCGGGTCGGCCGGCTTCAAAGGATCACGCAAGTCGACTCCGTTTGCCGCGCAGGTCACCGCCGATGCGGCGGCCAAGAAAGGCATGGAACACGGCCTCGAAAAGGTGGAGGTCTTCGCCAAGGGCGCCGGCTCAGGACGCGAGACCGCGATTCGCTCCCTGCAGGCGGCCGGCCTTGACGTAACCACCGTCAAGGACGTTTCGCCGCAGGCCCACAATGGCTGCCGCCCCAAGAAGCGGCGGAGGGTCTGATGGCTCGCGATACTTCTCCCCAGTGCAAGCAGTGTCGCCGCGAGGGGCAGAAGCTGTTCCTCAAGGGTGCACGCTGCTTTACGGACAAGTGCGGGGTGGAGCGGCGCTCCTACCCGCCGGGCGAGCACGGTCGCGGTCGCATGCGCCAGTCGGAGTACCGCGTGCAGCTGCGCGAGAAGCAGAAGACAAGGCGCTACTACCAGGTGCTGGAGAAGCAGTTCCGCGCCTACTACGAGAAGGCATCTCGCCAAGACGGCGTTACGGGAGAGAATCTGCTGCGACTCCTCGAGTCGCGTTTCGACAATGTCTTGGTGCGGCTCGGCTTTGCCGCGTCGCGGCGCCAGGCGCGCCAGCTGATCCGCCACGGCCACTGGCAGATCAACGGCCGTCGTGTTGACGTTCCGTCCTTTCAGGTACGGCCCGAGGATGTGATCTCGATCAAGTCCGGATCTGCCGCCACCGACACGATCCGCGCTGCAACAGAGCTTATTTCGACCGTGCCGGCCTGGCTTCAGGCCGACCATGACTCCCTGACCGCCAAGGTCCTGCGCTACCCAGAGCGCGCGGAGATCTCGGCGCCGGTTCAGGAGCAGCTGATTGTCGAGCTGTACTCCAAGTAACCGGCAAATTCCTACACACGCATACCAAGGAACCCATGACCACTGATTTTCAGGTCCCTCGCATAACCTCAGAGAAGGCGGATGATCGCCAGGGCGTGTTCACCATAGAGCCCCTTGACAAGGGCTTTGGCTACACGTTCGGGAACAGCCTCCGCCGTGTCCTGCTTTCCTCGCTAGGCGGCGCTGCGGTAACGAGCGTTCGCATCGAGGGCGTCTCGCACGAGTTCTCGAGCGTCCCCGGCGTCAAGGAGGACGTCACCGACATCGTGCTCAACTTGAAGGAGCTCGTCGTTCGCATGCACACCGATGCCGACGAGGTCGAGGCGCCACTGGTGGCCACCGGCCCAGGCGAGGTCAAGGCAAAGGACATCGATCTTCCCTCCGGCGTGGAGATCCTCAACCCCGATGCGCCGATCGCGACGCTCGAGAAAAAAACCAAGCTCGAGGTATATCTGACGATTGGACGTGGCCGAGGCTACTCGCCCGCGGAAGAGAACAAGGCGGACGATCAGCCGATCGGCGTCATTCCGATCGATTCGATCTTCTCGCCGATTCGCCGTGCCTCCTACGCCGTGTCGACTGCCCGAGTCGGTCAGCGAACGGACTTCGACAAATTGAACCTCGAGCTGGAGACCGATGGCTCGCTTGAGCCGGGGGCGGCGCTGCGCGAGGCGTCCGAGCTCCTGATCAAGACTCTGGCCATCTTCACTGACGCCGACCGGGTCGAGGAGCTGACTGCCCGCGAGCAGGTTGCCCTTCCGACCGATGGGCTGGCAAGCCACGGTGCCGACGGTGCAAGCAGCAACGGTCTCGACGAGATCCTGATCGAGGAGCTGGAGTTAGGTGTTCGCTCCTACAACTGCCTGAAGCGAGCGGGGGTGCAGACGGTCGGCGATCTGGTTCGCAAGACGCGGTCCGAGCTGAACGCGATCCCCAATTTCGGCCAGAAGTCGATCGAGGAAGTCATCGAGACCCTGCACTCTCGCGGCCTGGACCTTCGGCAGGACTAAGGAAGCGGCCGGGGCGGGAAGGAATCGATGCGCCACCGCAAGAAGCGCAACAAGCTAAGCCGCGATTCCGCGCATCGAGAGGCGCTGCTTGCGAATCTCTCCAAGCAGTTGATCGAGCATGAGCGAATCAAGACCAGCCAGGCGAAGGCCAAGGCGGTCAAGCCCGAGGTCGAGCAGCTGATCACACTCGCGAAGCGAGGCGACCTGCACGCCCGCCGCCAGGCGTTGGCGGCCCTGCACAACGACAAATTCATCGTGCACAAGCTGTTCGAGGAGGTTGCTCCGCGCTACGGGGAGCGGCCTGGCGGGTACACCCGCATCGTCAAGTTGGGTCCGAGGAAGTCGGACTCGACTGAGATGGTCTACCTCGAGCTGGTCTAGCCGCACTGGCTGGCGGGTCCTGTCGCCGCAGGGGACCCACCGCCCCCTCCGGTAGCTAAAGCTTCCTCGGGGGCGATCGCCCCCTACGGCGCCACCCGCCAGACAGACGGGAGATCGACTCAATGCAAGCCAGCTGGGGTCAGTCGTAGCTGACGGACTCCAAATACAGGCCGTGGGGTGGAGCTGTCTCGCCGGCCGCGGAGCGGGGGGCGCCCTTGAGGAGTTGTGCGAAGTCCTCGACCGTGCGGCGGCCGGTGCAGACTTCGAGCATGGTGCCGACCAAGACGCGGACCATGTTGCGCATGAAAGCGTCAGCCGCGATTTGGAACGAGCCGATGTCGCCGTCCCAGCTCCAGCCGGCTGCGAAGACGTTGCGCTCGAAGCGGACGTGATCGCTTTGGGTCGGCGTGAAGGCGGTGAAATCGTGTGTGCCGAGAAGGGCATCCGCACAGTCGTCGAGGGCGGCGCGGTCTAGAGCGTGTGGCCACCAGAGTGCGCGGCCTCGCTCGAATGGGCTGGGCGCTCGGGTGGCAAGTACGCGGTAGCGATAGGTGCGGGAAGTCGCATTGCGTCGCGCGTCGAACCGGTCGTCCACCGGGGCCGCGGCAGTGACGGCGATGTCGTCGGGGGCGAGGGCGTTGAGGCTGCGTGCCAGGTCGACCGGGACGGCGACCGAAGTCGCGAAGCTCGCCACCTGTCCGCGAGCGTGGACGCCGGTATCGGTTCGTCCGGCAACGGTTAGCTCGACCGGTTCCCTCAGCACTGTCGATAGCGCGGCCTCCAGCTCACCCTGCACGGTTCTCAGCCCCGGCTGCTTCGCCCAGCCCCGGAAGCCCGAGCCGTCATATTCGATATCCAGGCGAACGGTTGCCACGCCGAGCAGTATGTAGAGGCGGCGCCCACGCCGCCGCCGCCCTTCGACCCTAAAATCGAGCGTGTGCGCGTTCTGCTGACCAACGACGATGGGATCACGGCCCCCGGCCTGCAGGCGGCTCGCCGCGCCCTGCGAGAGGTCGATGGGGTCGAGGTCGAGGTGATCGCTCCCGATTCGAACCGCAGCGCCACGGCGCGCAGCATCACCACCCGTTCGCCGCTCACCGTCGAGAAGGTCGAGTTCGGCGACGGCGACCATGGCTACGCGACCGACGGCACGCCGGTCGACTGCGTGCGCTTCGCCGAGCTGGGCTTGGTCGGCGGGCGGCCTGACCTAATCGTCTCCGGCATCAACCATGGAGCAAACCTCGGAGATGACATCACCTATTCGGGCACGGTTGCGGCGGCTTTCGAGGGCATCGTCCTCGGAATCCCGGCGGTGGCGATCTCACAGCAGTCCTCGGGTGGTGGCATGGGGTATGTGAGCGGGCGCTTCGACTTCGGAGTCGCGGCTCCGTTTGCCGCCGAGCTGGTTCGTCGCCTGGCGAAGGAGCCGATGCCGCCTGAGACGCTGATCAACGTCAACTGCCCCGCTGGGGAACCGAGCGGGGTCGAGGTAACGAAGCTGGGCAAGCGGATCTACAACGACGAGCTGAAACTGGTCGGTGAGGAGTCGGAGGGAGGCCGCCGTCGCTACGAGATCTACGGCTGGAAGCCGGGCTATGAGGAGATCGCGGGCACCGATCTCTTCGCGGTCGCCGAGGGGCGAATCTCGGTCACTCCGATCCACTTCGATCTGACCGACCATGGAGGGCTGGAGCGGCTGGGGGGCTGGGATTTCGCGGAGATGCTGGCTGCCAGCGCCCCCACCTCGGTGTGACCGCTTCGAAGCCAGAGCGGCGTGCCGCCGAGCTGCGGGGTCAACTCGAACACCACAACCACCGCTACTACGTCCTCGACGATCCTGAGATCGGCGACGACGCCTACGACGATCTGCTCAATGAGCTGCGGGCGATCGAGGCCGATCATCCCGAGCTTCGCACACCGGATTCCCCCACGCAGCGGGTGGGAGCACCGCCGCTCGACCGCTTCGAGCGGGTCGAGCACGCCGAGCCGATGCTCTCGCTGGCCAATGCCCGCAACGAGGAGGAGCTGCGGGGCTGGGAGACCCGCATCCGCAACCACCTGATACGGCTCGACATCAGCGCCGCTGAGTTCAGCTATACGACCGAGCCGAAGATCGACGGGCTGGCGATTTCGCTCACCTATGAGGACGGGGTGTTGGTGCGCGGGGCGACGCGGGGAGACGGCCGGATTGGGGAGGACGTGACCCGCAACCTGCGCACGATCGGGGCGATCCCGCTGCGCATCGAGGATGCTCCCGAGCTGGTTGAGGTGCGCGGCGAGGTCTACTTGCCCATTGCGGACTTCAAGGCCCTCAACGAGCGCCGTGCCGAGGCGGGCGAGCCTGCCTTTGCAAACCCTCGAAACTCAGCCGCCGGCTCTATCCGGCAGCTCGACCCGGCGCTTGCCGCCGAACGGCCGCTCTCGATCTGGTGCTACGGATTCGGCGCGACGGAGGGGCTTGACCCCGCAACGCACAGCGAGGAGCTCGAGTGGCTCCGCGATCGGGGCTTCAAGGTCAACCCGGACGTCGCTCACCACGGGGACGTCGACTCCGTGGTGAAGCGCTGTCGCTGGTGGGAGGGGCGGCGCGAGGAGCTCGACTACGAGATCGACGGCGTCGTCGTCAAGGTGGACGAGCGGGCGTTGTGGCGCGAGCTGGGGGTGGTCGGCCGCGAGCCCCGCTGGGCGATCGCCTGGAAGTTCGCCCCAACCACGGCGACGACGACGCTGCGCGACGTCGTTTGGAACGTCGGCCGCACAGGCCATCTCGTTCCTTTTGCGATGCTCGAGCCGGTTCATGTCGGTGGGGTCACCGTCTCCACCGCGACCCTCCACAACGAGGAGGATCTGGCTCGCAAGGACGTGCGTGCCGGCGATGAGGTTGTGGTGCTGCGGGCCGGTGACGTCATCCCGCAGGTGGTGGCGCCGCTCATCCAGCGTCGCCCGAAGGGAACGCGCCGGGTGAAGCCGCCGACGAAATGTCCCGCCTGCGGGACCCCGGTCGAGAAGCCCCCAGACGCGGTCTTCTCGATCTGCCCCAATCGCGCTGGCTGCCCCGGCCAGTCCTTTCAGCACGTCAAACATTTCGTCAGCAAGGGCGCGATGGACATCGACGGGCTGGGTGAGAAGCAGGCGATGCGCTTCCTGAACGAGGGGCTGATCGTCGACGTCGCCGACGTCTATGAGCTGACCGAAGAGCGCCTGGTTGGGCTGGAGGGGTTCGGGGAGATCTCCGCACGCAACCTGCTGGCGGCAATCGACGCCTCGCGTTCCCGGCCATTCAAGCGTGTTCTCTACGCGCTTGGCCTGCTCGGGGTTGGCTACGTCACAGCCGAAGCGCTCGCCGATCACTTCGGCTCGATCGACGCCCTCTACGCTGCCGATCCCGAGCAGATCGAGGAGGTCGAGGGCGTCGGACCGGTGATGGCGGTGCAGATCGCTGAGTCACTGGCCGACGAGCGCACCCGGGCGCTAATCGAGAAGTTGAAGGAGCAGGGGCTTCGCCTCGAGCAGGATCCCTCGGAACGGCGTGCCACGGGCGGTGCGCTGGAAGGGAAGACCCTCGTGCTGACCGGGACTCTGCCGAACCTGACTCGCGACGAGGCGGCGGCGATAATCAAGGTGGCGGGAGGCAAGGTGACCAACTCGGTCTCCAAGAAAACGGACTATGTGGTGGCCGGCGAGACCCCCGGCTCAAAGCTTGCCAAGGCTGAGGAGCTGGGGGTCGAGGTCCTCGACGAGGACGGCTTGCGAGCGCGGCTTCAGTAGGACGCTATTGCGGCGGCGATCCGATCCTGTTCTGCATGGGCGAGACTGAGGTTGCCGACGCTGCCCATCAGGATTGAGAAGATCATCACCCTGCCGCTGCGATTGAAGCAGTAGCCAGAGAGGTTGCTGACCCCGGTCAGGGTGCCGGTCTTAGTGCGGCAATGGCCATCGGCAGCGGTGCCGTGCATTCTCGATGCGACCGTTCCCTCTTGGCCGGCAACAGCCAGGCTTTCGACGAACTCATGGCCGGCTTCCTCTTCGCGCATCGACTGAAGCAGGCGCACCACCTGGACCGGCGAGGCCCGGTTGGTCCTGGTCAACCCCGATCCATCGGCCGCAATCACGCCAGAG
This sequence comes from Solirubrobacterales bacterium, assembly GCA_025450195.1. Taxonomy (GTDB): domain Bacteria; phylum Actinomycetota; class Thermoleophilia; order Solirubrobacterales; family 70-9; genus VRUE01. The sequence goes on from JANWHW010000012.1 coordinate 24,365, forward strand.
CGATGGGCGCGAGCGAACTGCTCTACGACCTGCGCCCCCGCCTGGGTGCTTCCCGTGCCGCCGAGGCGCGCGCCTATGAGCTTCATCAGCATCTCGGCATAGAGGTTGTTCGACGGCACGTTCGTCGCATTGGCGAGCTGCGACATCGTCGGCGAGCGAACTGTGGCGAGCGGATCGGCATCTGAGGGTGTCTCTGCCAGGGCCACCCTGGGCCGGATTGAGATCCCGGCTTGGCGCAGCGAGCGAATCAGCTTCGCGGCTGCATTCCTTGCGGGGTCAGAGGCGAAGCTGGTACCGCGTGAGTTGCTGTAGCCGGAGTTGAACGACAGCCCGGAGATCGGCCCGATGTAGGGGCTGGTGGCATAGCCGGAGTCGGCGACTCCCCGCAGCCGGTCGAAGATCGTGTCGTCCGCGTAGAGCCTTCCCTGTACAGCCGTGACGCCGGTCGCTCGAAGCTGTCCCTTCAGTGCGAAGAGGTTCGTCCCGAGGCCTCCGAGGAACCGGTCGTAGAAGGCGGGTGAGCCGAGTGCCGGGTCTCCACCGCCTTGCAGATAGAGGTCGCCCCGCAGCACACCGGAGCGATCCAGGTCTCCGTCGGCGAGCAGCCTGGTCTTGACCTGAAAGTCGGGGCCGAGGCGCCCCAGGGCGGTTGCCGTCGTGAACAGCTTCATGTTCGATGCGAGGGGCAGCCGCCGCGTCGCAGCCCGCCTGCAGATCGGTTGCCCGGTCTGCCCATCGATGACGAAGAGCCCACTGGCCGATCCGCCTCCCCGCACGAGCCGCGCACGCAGCTCGTTACAGCTCTGACTGGCCGCCGCTGCGCCGGCGATGTGCACAAGCAGAAAGGCGACGGCGATCGTCGCCAGCATCAGGCCCCGCCTCATCTCAGCTACCAACACTCAGGTGCCTGAGAGTAGCGCCCGCCGCTGACCGAGCCGAGTGAGATAATCCATGTTTATGGGAAAGGTCGTCGACATCGACTCGACTTCTCGCCGCAAGCGAGGCAAAGGCCGGAAACGTCCTTCTAAGACCGCTCTCGTCCTGGGCGGCGGTGGCTTCACCGGTGGGGTCTATGAGATTGGTGCCCTCCGCGCACTGGATCTGCTCGCGGTCAACAGCACCGTCAACGAATTTGACATCTACGTCGGCACGAGCGCCGGCTCTTTCGTGGCCTCGATGCTCGCCAACGGGGTAACCCCCGACGAGATGATGCAGGTGATCAACCGGCGCATTCCTTCTGAGCTCGAGGACCTCGACCTGGGCAAGGTCCTCAAACCCAACTACCTCGGTTTTGCCCAGAAGGCGGCGATGTTGCCATTGCGGACCCTCGAGTTGGCGCGCAGTCTGGTGCGGATGGGGGAGTTCTCAGCGATGGATGTCGGCGTCGGGTTGGCCGAGGCGCTGCCAACTGGCTTCTACTCGGGCGACGGGATCGCCAACTACGTCCAAGCGGCGCTCTCTGAAGACGGTCGGGTCGATGACTTCCGACTGCTCGACCGTGAGCTGTACCTGACCGCGACCGACCTCGATACCTGCGAGCGGATCGTTTTTGGCGAGGAGGGCTGGTCCGATGTGCCGATCTCGAAGGCGATCCAGTGCTCGACCGCGCTGCCGATTGTCTATAAGCCAGTCGACCTGAAGGGGCGGCAGTTGATCGACGGCGGCGTGCGCTCGACCACCAATGTCGATGTAGCGGTCGAGAAGGGCGCCAAGTTCATCATCGTCGTCAACCCGCTCGTCCCTTTCGTCAACGATTTCGAGAAGACGATTCCGACAATCTTCGGCACCCGCGTGCGCCGCGTCTCCGACATGGGCCTGCCGGCGATCGCGAACCAGACCTTCCGGCTGATCGCTCATGCACGCCTGCACCAGGCGGTCGAGCAGTGGCAGGAGAAGTACCCGGACGTCGACATCATCTTGGTCGAGCCCGAGCCCAACGACGAGCTGATGTTCGGAACGCCGATCATGGACTACTCGCGCCGGCTCAAGATTGGACAGCACGGGTTCGAGTCGGTCACGGCGACTCTCGCCAAGGACTACGAGCGTTACAAGGAGATAGCCGAGCGCCACGGCCTCGAGATCTCCCAGCGCCGGGTGCGCCGCGTCGTCGAGCGGGCGGCCGAAGAGGAGCCCGAGCAGAGCTCAGCCTGGCGCCGTGTTCTCGAGCAGACTACGTCGGCTCTGCTGCGCCAGTCCGGCGAGGCCTCCTAGTCACAGATCCCTTTGGCCCATCTGACTTCGTCGATAGCTGGGCGCTGCGGGGAGTCGGTTGGTCCCCCTGGTGAATGTCGCCGAAGGCGGCGAAATGCAATCTGTCTTCTGCGCGGCGAAGCCGCGCACCTCATTTGGAGCTAAGCGCGAAGCGCGTGCGACTCAATTCACCCAGGGGGACCAACCGACTTCCCCTTGTGGTTCAGCCTGCGTAGAGCTTCTCTATCTCCTGCTCGTGCTTGGCGGTGACGACGGCGCGCTTCACCTTCAACGTCGGCGTCAACTCGCCGCCCTCCTGGGAGAGATCGCGCCCGAGGATCGTGATCTTCTTGACCTGCTCGACGCGCGCAAACTTCTCGTTGATCTTGGCGACGTGATCTTCGATGCTCTGGTGAATCTCGTCGTTGAGAGCAAGCTGCTCCGGATCCTCCGGTAGGCCGTGATCTTTGGCGTAGGCGACCGCTTCTTCTGGGTCGAGGGTGACCAGCGCCACCAGATAGGGCCTGCGGTCTCCGATCACCACGCACTGCGAGACAAGCGGGTGCTGCTTGATTTCGTTCTCGAGGTTCGCCGGGGTGATGTTCTTGCCACCGGCCGTGATGATGATGTCCTTCTTGCGGCCGGTGATCTTGATGAAGCCGTCTGGGTCCATCTCCCCGATGTCACCGGTGTGCAGCCAACCATCGACGATCGTCTCGCGGGTTGCCTCCTCGTTCTTGTAGTAACCCTGGAAGACGTTCGGCCCCTTGACGAGGATCTCGCCATCCTCGGCGATCTTCACCTGGCAACCGGGGAAGGGCTTGCCGATCGTGCCGATCTTGAAGTCGTCGGGGGTGGAGATCGTCGCCGCGGTTGAGGTCTCGGTCATTCCCCAGCCCTCGAGTACGAGCACTCCGGCTGCGTCGAAGAAGCGCAGGATGTCGGGGTTGATCGGCGCTGCGCCTGAGACCGCGAGGCGAAGCTTGCCGCCGAACAGGCCACGAATCTTCGAGAGCACCTGCTTGTCGGCGAAGGCGTATTGCTTGCGCAACAGGAAGCCAGGCTCTTTACCTGCCCGTTCCACCTCCCGCATCTTGCCGCCGACCCGCATCGACCAGTTGAAGATCGCCTTTTTGAGGCCGCCGGCTTTTTCAACGCCGCTGGTGGCCATCGTGTAGATCTTCTCGAAGATTCGCGGCACCGATGGGAAATAGGTGGGTTTCAGTTCAGCGAGGTTCGGCATGATCTTGAGCGGGTCTCGCTCCCAGTAGGCGAGCGTCGCGCCCAGGTCGAAGCTTCCAAGCTGGATCAGCAGGGCAAAGGAGTGGGCGAGCGGGAGGTAGAGGTAGGTGACGTCTTCCTCTTCGATGACGCTGGTCTCGTTGACCATGTTGAGCATCGCCCGGTAATTGCCGTGGGTGATGACGCAGCCCTTGGGTGGGCCGGTCGTCCCCGACGTGTAGATGAAGGTGCAGACGTCCTCCGGCGTAACGGCGCTCCAGCGCTTCTCCCACTCGGAGGCGTCACCAGCCGCTCCCTTGCTGGCGAGGTCGTCGAGGGACGTCGTGTCGTCGCTCGAGCCCGTCATCAGGACGATGTGCTCGAGCAGCGGAAGCCGGTCGCGGACCTTGCGGATCTTCTCCAGTTGCTCGTCGTCCTCGACCATGACCACCTTGGCGTCGGAGTTCTCCAGTACGTACTGGCACTCCTCGGGGGAATTCGTCTGGTAGATCGGGACGACGGTCGCTCCGATCGAGAGGGCGGCGAAGTCGCAGTAGGTCCACTCGGGGCGCGTGTTGGCGAGAATCGACACCTTGTCGCCCTTCGCGACGCCCAGTGCCATCAACCCCAGTGCAAGGGAGCGGACGGTGTCACGAACCTCGTCGAAGCTTCGCGTAATCCACCCATCGCCCTCCTTGTAGCGGATCGCAGGCGCGCCGCCGTACATCTCCGCGGCACGCGGCAACAGGTCCGCGAGGGTGGCGGAATGGGTTCCCCGTTCCATCGCGGGGGAGTCTAGTTAACGCCTGACACCTCGTGCCGGTCGCGTGTTAGGGCTCTGCTAGGCGGCTTGAGCCGGCTGTTCCTCCGGTGGGCTCGATGACTGTCGCAGCGAAGACCGAAACAGCGATTTGTCGATACGGCCATGGAAGATCGGGATGCCCATCTCCACGCATTTGCCGATCACCTCCTGCTGCTTCATGTGAAGCTCATCGGCCAGCTCGGACGGGGTCAGGTGATTGGCCACTGGGGACCTCCCGGTAGGTGAAATCGAGTAGACGAATATTTACCTCTGAGGGCGGACGTGTCAATGCCTACGGTCGATCCGTCCCGGCGATCCCTGCATGCTGCGCCGATCGCAGGCTTGGGGCGAGCCATAATGCTTCGGTGTCCGAAGCCGCAGCAACGCCAATCCCTCGTCGTGGCCGGCTCTGGGTGGTCGTGCTTCTCGCTCTTGCCGTGGGAGTTCTCAGCTACGCGATCGTCAACATCTCGACCCAGAAGGCCGGGCGGGAAGTCGTCCAGGTAGCCGGCATCGGCGAAACGCAGGAGGTCTTCGGCGGGGTTCCGCAGGAAGGCGATCGGGTCGGGTCCGCCGATGCTCCAGTCTCGATCCAGGTTTTCAACGACCTCCAGTGCTCGAGCTGCCGCGCCGGCTTTTTGGCCCCGATCCCCGACCTTGTCGAAGACTACGTCCGGCCCGGCGACGTGAAGCTTTTGCTGCGCCACTACTCGGTTGCGCGGAACGCGTTGGAGCTCGGCTTCTTTGCGGCTGAGGCAGCTGCTCAGCAGGGCTATGGCTGGCAGTACACCTACCTGTTCTTCCACAACCAGGACGAGGCGGAGCGGTTTGGGATCGACGAAGAGTTCCTGGAAACTCTGGCCGGCTCGATCGGAGAACTCGACGTTGGCGAGTGGCACAGGTACCTCGAGGACGAGAGCGGCCCCGACGGAGCCATCACCTCGACGCTCGAGGGCTATGAAGAGCTGGGCACCGAGCTTGGGATACGCGCCCGGCCCGCGGCGATCGTAAACGGCCCGCGGGGCACCCGCATCCTCCAGGACGACCCGAGCCTCGGGCAGATCGAACGCGCAATCGAGGCCGTGCGGTGAAGAGCGGGCTCTGAAGCGTTCTCTCTTCGTCGCGGCTGATGCGGTTTAAGCTCAACGTATGAGCAAGATGCCGGTTTCTCCCCTGGGAGCGGCAATACGGGTCGGGCTCATCGCCGGACTTGCGATGTTGCTGCTTGACCCGCCATCGCTCACGCGGGTGAATGGACTGCTGGTGCTGCTGGTGGGGGTCGTCGCGTTCGTGCTGATTACCGCCTGGCTAACGGTGATGCTGATTGGCGACGAGATCCCCGAGCAGCAGTTCCGCCGGATCGCCGATCGCAGCGAGATGCTTTCCGAGCTGCCGCCGACCGAAGCGCAGCCGAGCGCGTTCGACGAACTGGTGATCTCCGCCATCGACGACCTGCCGGAGGAATTGCTCGAAGTTGTCGAGGAGATCCCGATTCTCGTTTCCCACCGCGGCCACGAGCACCGTGCCTACGGCCACTACATTGGCGACACCGTCGCTCGAGACAACTACCGAGACCACATCGTCATCTACCAGGACACGCTCGAGCGTGACTTCGGCCACGACCCCGAACTGCTGCGGGCGCAGGTTGAGCGCACGGTTCGCCACGAGATCGCCCACCACCTCGGCTGGGGTGAGCGTGGCGTTCGCGACCTCGGACTCTGACGGCCCGCGGCTGAGAAGCGGCGGGGTTGGAGATGCAAATATCGGGGCGCCCGGATTTGAACCGGGGACCTCACCGACCCGAACGGTGCGCGCTACCAGGCTGCGCCACGCCCCGAAGTGGGCCGATTATCTCAGAGCGATCGTCAGTGGGGGTTGAGGGGCGAGCGCCGCTACTTTGGCTCCCGCGCCGGTTCCAGACTGTGCCATGACCCGAAAGATTGCCCTCATCGCAGCGATTCTGACGATCGTGGCTGCCGCTTCAGCCAGGGCCGAGGGATTGGCGCCACCGGGTTTCGTGGGTATCTCTCCACAGTCGGGGCCTTCGGAGTCCGACTACGGTCTGATGGAGAGGGCTGGTCTGACCAGCTTACGGCTGCCGCTCAACTGGTCCCATGTGGAGGAGTTCAGCCCCTATGCCGCTGAACCGGACTGGTCGGGCTTCGATCGCGGCGTGGAGTTGGCCGCGATCTATGGGATGCGGGTGTTCCCCTTCGTCTCGAGCACACCCACATGGGTGGCGTCTGAGTTTCGGCAAGAACCCGCGGATGGCTATTGGCAACGCCAAGGGTGGACGACCTTCCTGGGGCGAGCCGTGCGCCGCTATGGCGTGAACGGCATCTTCTGGCAGAAGCACCCCGACCTGCCGTATCTACCGGTCGAGGCGTGGGAGATATGGAACGAGCCGAACATCGTCACCTTTGGGACCGTCGACCCAGGGCGCTTTGCCCGGCTGATCCGGGTTTCGGGACGGGTCCTGAGACGAAACGACCCCGGCGCAAAGCTGATCATGGGCGGGCTGTTCGGACGCCCGCTGCAAGTGCCTCCGAACATGCAATCCGGGGAGTTTCTCTCCCGCGTCTACCGGGCGCGCCAGGTGAAGAAGTGGTTTGACGGCGTTGCGCTTCACCCTTACGTTTCCAACGCCGCGGCCATGCGTGGGCAGATCCGCAACCTCCGCCGGGTGATGCGGGTCCACAATGACGCCAGGACGTCCCTCTACGTCACCGAGATGGGCTGGGGCTCCGACAGCTTCGAGTCGCGATGGGAGCGAGGCCTGAGCGGTCAGGCCGAAGAGTTGGACCGGGCCTTCTCGATGCTTGCCAACCACCGCCGAGCCTGGCGAATTGGGGGCGTTTGGTGGTTCTCCTGGGCAGACGCATCCAGCGCCTGTCAGTTCTGCGACTCGGCGGGCCTGCTCACCGAGGCGCGTGAGGCAAAGCCCGCCTGGTACCGCTTCAACGCTTGGACCGGCGGCGACGCGGAAGCCGTGCCGCGTGCTGCTCTGGGCGATTGACCCGTTCGACTCGCGGGTAGGAGATCTGCGAACCCCGCGAATACGACGAACGGAGGAAGTTATGGAGGTTGCCTCCAGCAAGGGAATCTTCGATAGCGCCAACCTGGAGGCCCGCGAGCACGTGGTTGACCTGCTCCGCAGGGCCTACTGGATGGAGATCGAGACCGTGATGAGCTATCTGGCGGCGTCCACCAACCTGGACGGCGTGCGGGCGCAGGAGATCAAGGAGTCGCTGGCCGAAGACGTCGAGGAGGAGCTGAGCCATGCGAAGCGCTTTGCGGCGCGGATCAAGGAGCTCTACGGCGTGGTCCCGGGCTCCGAAGACTTTGCGGCCGAGCAGTCCTTCCTGCAACCCCCCGAGGAGCAGACCGACACAGTTCACGTGATCAGGGGCGTGATCAAGGCAGAGACCGGGGCAATCGAGCACTACACCCGGATCGTCGAGGTCACCGACCAGGTGGACCCTGTTACCCAGGACATGGCGATTGAGATCCTCCACGACGAGCAGGCCCATCGCCGCCTCTTCGAGGGATTCCTTCGCGAGTACGAGGTCGAAGGCATCTCCTGAGTTGACGGCCCACTTCGGGCTGCAATCAATGCCGGTCGCGCTGGGGAAATCATGGATTTGATGCGACCTGCGCGCGCCTTTGACCGGCTTCAGCAGCGCCATCGCGCCCTGGCGCTCCCAATGGCGGTCGGCAAGAAGTTCCATGACGATCAGGGCGGCAACCTGAGTGCGCTGATCGCCTACCGCGCCTTCTTCTCGCTATTCCCGCTGCTGCTATTGCTGACCACGATCGTCGGCTACGTGCTCGCCGGCGATCCAGAGCGCCGCCGCTCGGCTGTCGACTCAGTTCTTGCACAGCTCCCGGCGATCGGCGAGCAGATACAGGTGCGCTCCCTGCAAGGGAGCGGTGTAGCCCTTGCCGTCGGAATCGTCGGGTCGCTGTGGGCGGGGCTCGGCGTGGTGCTCGCCGCGCAGGAAGCTCTCAACAGCGTTTGGGGAGCCAAGCAAGGCAAGGGCCCCGGCTTCCTTGCCTCACGCCTGCGCTCACTCGCCCTCCTGGCGGCGCTCGGCACGCTGGCGCTCCTCTCCACCGCCGTATCGGGCCTGGTTGGGGGCGGGGTATTGGCTGGGATATGGGGGGTAGGGGTCTCGCTTGCGCTCAACGTGCTCGTCTTTGGCGCGCTTTTTGTCCTGCTGACGAGCGTCCCGGTCGCGATGCGGGTGCTTCTCCCCGGGATTGTCGTCGCGGCGGTTGGGTGGGCTGTGCTGCAGGTCGTCGGCGGCTACTTCGTTTCCCATCAGATTCGCGACGCCGGGCCTGCCTATGGCACATTCGCTCTCGTCCTCGGTCTCTTGGTCTGGGTCCAGATCGGAGCCATGCTCACGGTCCTCAGCGCTGAGCTGAACGTCGTGTGCGAGCGAGGTCTATGGCCGCGCAGTTTGTTGCGGGCGCCAACGGGTAGAGGGGGAAAGCGCAAATAGGCCCACCGGCCCGAATTCCCAGCGGCTTTCACCGGGGATTTCCTACCTGGTTTCCGCTTGGGTGAAAAGACCGACCGTTCCCCCACGGAGAGGCGATTTGGCCGGTGGGCATAACCCACAGCTCACGCCATGACGAGGAGGACTTCAATGTCTGACCAGCCGCAGGACAGGGTAGGGATGAGGAATCAGCCATGACCATCGCCGGAGCGATTTTCCTGATCGCTGTGGGGGCGATCCTGCGATATGCGACCAACCTCCACGTCGAGGGGGTCAGCATCGACACCGTCGGTCTGATCCTGATGATCGCCGGCGTTGCGGGTCTGATCCTCTCCTTCTTCCAAGAGGCGATCTGGTCTGAGCGCGCCCGTCGTCGCGAATCGGTGGCGATCGAAGAACGCGGCGAACTGCCACCACCCCCACGGTACTAGCGCGAAACGAACGACAAGAAGAGGCAAAAGAGGGAAGGAACCCGCCTCAGCCGTGACGAACGACCATCGGCTGGAAGGCTTTCCACCAGCCTTCGTCCAGCACCGCGTGTTTGACGAGCTCCAGAGGAAAACCCTCCTCGTTCTGCAGCTCGTAGGTGATGACCGATGGCTGGGTTACCTCGTGATCGATTGCGACTATGTGGGCGATCAGCACGTAGGGCGGGCGGCTCAGCCAGCGCTCGCCGGGGCGTGGGACTGACTGCGTGTCGATCATGGGCATTCAGTACCCTGGCCCGGTAGTCGCAAAACGGCTTGGATCGCACTCCGGGGTGGACTTGTGGTGTCATTCCGGGGTGGACTTGTGGTGTGGCGGGCGGTACTGTCTTTTGAGTAGTGATCGGGAAAGGGTGACCGTGCGGGTCGTTCTCGAACTTGGGATTCGCTACCAGCTGGGAGGCCAATGGCCTGGATAGAGATATCGGCAGTTGCACTAGCCGCCCTTGCCGTGGTTTTGGCGGCGATGCTTGCCCGCGAGAGGAAGACCCGGCGGCGCTTTCGGATCCTGGCCGACGTGGCGGCTGCCTCTGATGCCGGTGGTTCGCTCGAGGACGCCTTCGATGCGATCTGCGGAATCTTGGTCCCCGAGTTCGCTGATTTCTGCATGATCGATGTGATCGCCGACGACGGTGTTCGCCGTGCCGCCGTGCGCGTCGCAGCGGGTGGTGGAGAGGGCGCGGAGGAGCGCCTTGCGGCGCGGCAACCTTCGATCCCCGAGAACATGCTTGCCGATGACGGCAGCCGATCTGCCCTGGCGCCGCGGTTCTTCGAGCGGATATCAGAGGAGGACTTGCGCGCGCTGGCTCACGATGCCGACGACCTGCGTTTCCTGAAGGACCTCGGAGTGAAGTCGGCGGTCACCGTGGCGCTGAAGGCGAGAGAAAGGCTCACCGGTGCGCTCACGTTGGGCGTCGCCTGGTCGGGGCGCAGATATCGTCGCGAGGATGCCCGCTTCGCCTGGATCCTCTCTGGCAGGGTTGCGCTGGCGCTCGACAACGCTGGGCTGTTCTCAGACCTCGAGCGTGCCGAGCGCGCCCGAGCGGAGATCGCAGACACATTGCAGCGTGGTCTGCGCCCGCCGCCGCTGCCCCATATCCCAGGCTGGTCGATCGCTGCGATGTACCAGCCCGCTGGGGCTGAGAACGAGGTGGGAGGCGATTTCTACGACGCCTTCCGCGTTCCGGGCGGTTGGATGCTCGCGGTTGGAGACGTAACAGGCCGTGGCGCCCGCGCTGCCTCGATAACGGCCGTAGCCCGCTACACGCTGCGCACCGCGGCGGCACTGACCGGTGACCCTGTCTTGGCTCTGGCAACCCTTAACCGGGCGCTTCTATCCCGCGGCGATTCGGCGCTCTGCAGTCTCGTTGCATTGGTATTGAGCGAGGACCCCGATCAGCCAGTGCGCTTGGCGGTGGCCGGCCACCCCCCGCCGCTACTCGTCGACGGCGAATCGGTTGTCGAGACCACCGGCGTGGGCCCGGTGCTTGGTGCCTTTTCCAGCGGACACTGGGAGGTCGTGCAGTTCCCCCTCGGGTTGGGGCAGCAGCTGGCGATCGTCACCGACGGAATCACAGAGGCGCAGGGTGGGGCCGGCCGTTTCGGCGAGGAGCGCCTGCGGGCCGAGCTACGCGGTGTCGGCGACCCAGCATTGGTCATGCGTCGTCTCGAATCGGCGCTCAACTCCTTCGCCGATGGTAGGCATGACGACGACGTCGCGATCCTGGCGCTCACCCGGAACTCCGGCGACGCCTTGGAAGATGCCCAACCTGCTTTGACGGAGGCAGCTGTCTCCGCACCCGGTCTTGATGGCGAGAAAGAGCACGCCGTCTTGGTTAAGCGCCTCTATGAGGCCTTCAACCGCCGCGATTCGGACGGGATTGCCGCCGTGTGCGACGAGAAGATGGAGTTCTTCCCAATCGTCACCGCCGAAGCTGTCGGCCGCGCCGAGCCATATGTGGGGCCGACCGGTCTGCGCGATTATCTGTCTGACGCAGCCAAGGTCTGGGAAGAGCTCCTGATCACCCCCAGCCAGATCGAGCAGCGGGGGGATCGTCTTCTGGTTCGCGGGCGCGTCTATGCGCGCAGCCGCGAGCTGGGCATCAGGGACATGCCGGTGGCCTGGATCTGGGAGGTGCGCCACGGCGGCTTTGTGCGCGGCGAGGTCTTCCCTGACCTCGAGCACGCGTTCGAGTGCTTCTCCGCCGTATCGATATAAGCGCCGGGCGTTGGGCGAGCGTTCTGCTTCAGCCGCGCAATTCGGCCAGCGCCAAGTCGCGATGCTCGTGCATCGAGATCGACGAGTCGACGCCTGTGATCTTCAGCAGCCGCTTGACCTGGTGGTTATTGCAACAGAGAACGAGCCGGCCCCCGCCGTTCTCGCCCCCGCTGCGATCGATTTGCTGCCAGGTCCGCACGATCAGCGCGATGCCGGTGGAGTCGATGAATTCGCACTCCGATAGGTCCAATATCACCGCCGAATCGCCGCCAGCAAGTACCGCCTCGAGTTGCTGTTCGAGCTCCGGCGCGGTGTTCATATCGAGCTCGCCGCGCACTGTGAAGGCCTGAATCCCGCCCTCCAGCCCTTCGCTTTTTACCTCGAATGGGGTTGGATTCACGAGATCGATGCTACCCGACCACTATCGGCCGACGCAGTTGCCGTGAGAGGCGTAACCCAGTGGTCACCCAGCTTGGTCGACACTGCGGTGGTTTTGGCTCGCCACCGCTCGGGGTAGTGGGGCGATGCTCGAAGTATCCTCCCGTGCCGCAGGAACGAAGCTCTAGAGGTTTGGGTCTATGCCAAAAAGCTCGACGATCACCCAGAAGCCCAGAGGGCTCCAGATGACCCTCCCGGCCAAGGCGGAGAATGTCGTGATCGTCCGTCACGCTTTGGCGGGCCTAGCGGTTGAGATCGGCATGGACGAAGCCGGCGTTGCCGATCTGAAGACGGTGGTGACCGAGGCGTGCATGAACGTCGCGGTCCACGCATACCAGGGGCAGCCGGGATCCTTGAGCGTTGACGCAAAGCCCGACGAAGATGGCCTGACTGTCGTCGTCCGCGACGAGGGAAGCGGGATTCGTCCCCAGGCTGACGCCGATCGGCCCAGCCTGCGTCTTGGGCTTTCGCTGATCGCGGCGTTATCGAGCAGCTTTGCGATCTCAGGGGGGTTGCACCGGGGCACGGAAGTGACGATGCGCATACCCCTGCGAGGGGGAGGCGAAAATGGCAAGAGCGATCCTGTGACTATGGAGCCGGTCACGTCGGGGGCAACGGAGTTGGTAACGGACCAGCCTGAGCTGCTGGGTCCCGTGCTGGCACGAGTTGTTGGCGCCCTGGCCGCGCGGCGGGACCTTTCGGTCGACCGGGTCTCGGATGCCGTTCTCGTCACCGATGCGATTGCCGCCGCGGCGCCCTCGCGCTTTTCCGATGGGCGGGTGCGTCTCGGCCTCGAGGACTTCGAGGGTGGGATCGAGCTTCGGATGGGGCCGATGAAGCCGGGTGCGGCGACGGAGATCCGCAAAGAGCTGGAAGTTCCAGATGTTGGCGGGTCGCTGGAGGCGCTCGCTGACGAACTAACGGTCGATCAGTCTGCCGATGGCGAGTACGTGATCATTCGCTTTGCTGCTCCTGGTCTTTGATCTGCTCGCGGATGCGCGCTAGGGCGCGACGCAGAATGCGTGAGACGTGCATCTGGGAGTGGCCGATTTGCTCCGCGATTTGAGACTGGGTCATGTCCTCGGCAAAACGCAGCCGCAGTACTAGACGCTCTCGCTCGTCGAGATATGGAAGCACGGCATCTAGCGCGACCCTTCCCTCCACCAGCTCATAGCCTTCGTCCTCGGTGCCGATCCAATCGGCGGGTGTCGCTTCATCCGGTTCCTCCCCGTTTGCTGGGCGGTCGAGGGAGAGTGGCCTTCGGTTGTGACTTGCCTCCATCACTTCGAGGACGTCGGTTTGCTCCAGCCCCAGGTTCTCGGCGATCTCGCCGACCGACGGCGGCCGCTGCAGTTCCTTGGTCAGCTCGCCGATGGCTTTGTCGACTTGAGCCATCTGATCGTGAAGGCCACGCGGCACCCGGACGGTCCAGACGCGATCGCGAAAGTGACGCTTCAGCTCGCCAAGGATCGTTGGCGAGGCGAAGGCGGTGAATGGGATGCCACGCTCGGGGTCGAAGCGGTCGATGGCGTTGAGAAGCCCAAGGCTGGCAACCTGGAGCAGATCGTCGAAAGACTCACTGGCCCCTCGGTAGCGGAGGGCAAGACGCTTCGCAAACGGCAGGTGGCGCTGGACTAGCTCCTCCCGGATGGCAGGGTCGCGATCGCGGACGAACTTTTGCCACAGCTCCGATTCGGCAGCGAAGTGCTCAGTGGCTTCCGGGGGCGGAAGCGCACCACTCTCCTCTGTGTTCCGATCCGTTGCCATCGCTGTAACGCCGAGGTATTCCTTCGATCCGACGCCGCCTTGAGCCTCCGACGGACCGTGCAGCGTTCCACAATCCAACCTACCGGAAGGCTCTTCGTACCCCTCTTGAGCGATTGCGAAACCGCACTCGTTCGTTGCCTGGGTGGGGGCAGCGGGTAGCTGAAGCGGTGTGGCGGTTAGGCTCTCGCCCGAACTTCCAATCGATACAAGGAGATCCCAGATGGCTTTCTCGGTTCCCGACCTTCCATATGCGTACGACGCGCTCGAGCCGCATATTGACGAGGCGACGATGCGGGTCCACCACGACAAGCACCACCAGGCTTACGTCGACAAAGCGAATGCGGCGCTGGAGGGGACCGAGTGGGCGGATCGCGACGTCGAGGAGGTTCTTCGCAACCTCTCCAGCCTGCCTGAGGACAAGCAGGGGCCGGTTCGCAACAACGGCGGCGGTCATTACAACCACAGCCTCTTCTGGCAGATGCTCGGCCCGGATGGTGGCGGTGCTCCGAGCGGCGATCTGGGAGCCGCGATCGATGAGACCTTTGGCTCCTTCGATTCCTTCAAGGAGGAGTTCAAGAACGCAGGGATCGCCCGCTTCGGATCCGGCTGGGCCTGGCTGGTCAAGGGCGATTCCGGCCTGGCGGTTGTTTCCACGCCGAACCAGGACTCACCGGTCTCCGACGGCAGCGTGCCGCTGCTCGGCTGCGACGTCTGGGAGCACGCCTACTACTTGAAGTACCAAAACAAGCGTCCGGACTACATCGACGCCTTCTGGAACGCGGTCAACTGGGACTACGTGGCGGAGAGGTTCGCCGGATAGCTAGACCGTCGCTGCCGGCTGCGCGGCCTTGGGCAGGTCGCGCGGTTCGGCGCCCTCCTTGGGAGGCACTGTGCTCATCGCGTGCTCGGCGAGGGCCGTAATCGTCAGGCTGGGGTTGACGCCGACGTTTGCCGGCACGGCAGCGCCGTCGCAGACCAGCAGGTTCTCGTAGCCGAAGACCCGCTGGTTGGCGTCCACGACGCCGTCCTCGGGGCCGTGCCCAATCACCGCGCCACCGAGGATGTGAGCGGTGGTCGGGATGTTCATCATCGCCTCGGTCAAGGCGCTCTGGGCGACTCCGCCGGTTCGCTTTGCCAGCCAATCCGCTGCTTCGTTTGCGACCGGAATGAAGGTCGGATTGGGGCGCTCGGGATCCTGCTCGGTTTGCAGGCGCACGTCGCCGGAGCGCTTCAGCTTTGGTCGCAGCGCGATCGCGTTGTCGAGCGTTTGCATCACCAGCACGATGATCGTGCGGCGCGACCAGCCCTTCGGCCACATCACCTTGGCGAACCTCACCGGATGACGGACGATCTGCGCCAGCAGCTTCAACGGGCGGGTCGCGCGGGTGCCATCCCCGACCATGAGCGTGTAGAGGGTGTTCATCGAATCGCCGGCCTCGCCGTAGGTGACGGTCTCGATGTGAGTGTGTGGGTCGGGGTAGATGCTGGACGTGATCGCAACCCGCTTGGTCAGGTCCTCCGGATAGTCCTCGGGAACGGTCACCGCGAGGATGCTCTCGCTGTTGGTGCGGACGAGCTCACCGAGCCTCGCGGAGATGCCCGGCAGGGAGCCTCCCAGGCGGCAGCGCTGCAGCAGCTTGTTCGTGCCAAGCGGCCCTGCCGCGACGACAACGCCCCGCGCGGTCATCGTGCGCCGGCCGCGACCGCGCAGGATGCCGGAACGTTCGCTGCTCACCGCGTATCCGTTGCTGCCGTCGCCTCCTTCCAGTGGGCGAATGTCGGTCACCGTGCGCTCGGCGATCACCTCGACACCGCTGTGCTCGGCCAGCCACAGGTAGTTCTTGACCAAGGTGTTCTTGGCCCCGTGAGGGCAGCCCACCATGCAGCGCCCGCACTGCATGCAACCGGTTCGGTCTGGCCCGGCGCCTTCGAAGAAGGGATCGGGCACGGTTTTGCCGGGATTGTCGAGGTAGACCCCGATTGGAGTCTTGCGATAGGTGTCGCCGACGCCAAGCTCCTCGCCCAGCTCGCGCAGCAGCTGGTCGGCCGGGTCGTCGTTTTCGTGGACGACCACCCCGAGCATCCTCTGTGCGGTCTCGTAGTGCGGGGCCAGCGTCTGCTCCCAATCCTCGAGGTCGGCCCACTGAGGGTCTTCGAAGAACTGGGAAGGGGGTACGTAGAGCGTGTTCGCGTAGCCGAGGCTGCCGCCGCCCACGCCGCTCCCGCTGACCACGACGATGTCTTTGAAGGTGCTGAGCCTGAAGATGCCCTGCATTCCAATCCGTGGCGCCCAGAAATAGCGCCGCGTGTTCCAGGTGGAGTCGGGGAAGTCCTTGTCGGCGAAGCGCTTGCCGCACTCCAGCACCGCGACGCTGTAGCCCTTTTCCGCCAGCCGCAGGGCAGAGACAGAGCCTCCGAACCCCGATCCCACGACGATCCAGTCGAAGTCAAATCCGGCCCGCGCACTCATAGTGGACCGCTCGTAGCTGCTTTCAAGCTTCGTCAGGCTCGAGCGGCCGGAAGTCGGAAGTGCGCGCGCCGCAAACGGGGCAAAACCAGTCCTTGGGAATCTCCTCGAAGGGAGTGCCTGGTGGGATGCCCCCGTCCGGATCGCCGATCGCGGGGTCGTAGATGAACCCGCAGCTCTCGCAGATCCAAAGCGTCGCTTCCTTGGTCGCGGTCATGCCTGAAGCTTAGGGAACTTAGCTGTCGCTGAAGTTGACCGAGACCGGCTCACGCTCGGCAGCGTCCTCGATCTCGAAGAACTCGCGAGCGGTGAAGTTGCCCTGATTGGCGATGACCGAGCCTGGGAACTGTTCGATGTCGGTGTTGTAGGACTGCACGTTGGAGTTGTAGATCCGTCGTGAGGCCTGGATCTCGTCCTCGAGCTCGGAGAGGTTGCGACTCAGCTGCTGGAAGTTCTCGGTGGCGCGGAGCTCGGGGTAGTTCTCGGCAACCGCTTTGACGTCGGCCAGGGCCTGGGTCAGCTGCTGCTCGGCCTTGGCGGTTTCCTCGACGCTCTGCGCCTGCATCGCCGCGGCCCGCGCCTGCGTCGTTTTTTCGAAGGTCTGGCTCTCATGTGCCGCGTAGCCCTTGACCGTCTCCACGAGATTGGGGACCAGATCGTGGCGGCGCTTCAACTGTACGTCGATGCCGCTCCAGGACTCCTCAATGCGGTTGCGCGCGGCGATAAAGGAGTTGCGCTTCGCGATCCAGTAGATGACCCCGATCACGATGATTACGCCGATCACTATGAGGGCGATGGTCATGAGCCCATCCTACTGCCCCCGGTGGGCACCTGCATAAGATCGCTGTCATGGGCGCAAAGCAGGAAGCATCTGAATGGCTGGAGGCTGTCCAGGCCTACGGTGAGCGCAACGGCTTGCAGTACGAGCCGGTTGGCGGGATCAACCCCAAGGATGGGCCGGTGGCGCTCTGCGTCGGGGGCACGAACAGGCTCACCGGGCAGCTGGTTGAGGGGTTTTGGGGCTCATCCTGCGATGCCGACGAGAAGGAAACAGGTGGGCTGTTCGCAAAGGCAGTTCTTCCTGGCGCGATTCTCGCCAAGGCTCACATGCCTGACCTGGCGAAGGTGGTGCCCGCCTTCAACGTCGAGTCGATCGAGGGTCACGAGGCCGTCACGCAGCGCTTTGCCCGCAAGGTCGAGTTCGAGTCGATCGACTTCAACCGTCGCTTCATTGCGACCGTGCCCAGTGAGTACGACCCGGTTTCGCTGCGCGAGCTCTTCAGCCCGGGCTTCCTCGAGTGGACAACGACGATGACCGGCGAGATCGACTTCGGCATCAATGACCGCCAGCTCTGGTTCATGTGGCAGCTTCGGGAGCGCTCTGGGGCCGAGCTGAAGGAGGCGCTGCGCAACGCGGGCCAGCTCTTCAAACGGCTACAGGCTGAGATGGACGAGAGCGGAATCCACATCTACCCGCCGGGGCCCTGGCACGCCGGGCTGGAGCCCTTCCCGGACGCCTGACCCTGGACGCTTGCTCCCTTTCCATCCGATGAATGGAAAAGGAGCACCAGCGCACCAGATCCTCCAGCGGTGCGACGTCCCCGTCCATCGAGTGGGTCAGGAGGGGTAGTCGGAGTCGCCTGGGAGGACGACTCGGTGCTCGTCCGGTGTGCCGATCACCTTGGGCAGGATCGGCTGCACCTCGCGGTTGCGGTGCGCTTCGATTGCCTCCATGGATGTCTTGAAGGGCAGCAGAGACTCAAGTTGCTTGACCGTTGGGAAGGCGAGAGCCAGATCACCAGCCGCCTGCGCTGCCAGCGCTGCCTTGGGCTCGAACCAGCCGGCCTCGACCGTCTCGACCCCGTCCGGCTGGGGCGGCGAGTGGGCGGGGGCGAGGGCAAGGAAGAACCAGGCGTCAAAGCGCCTCGAGACGACCTCCGGCGTGATCCAGCGCGAGAACAGGATCAGCTCCTCCTCGGCAGGCAGCTCGATCGCGGCCTCCTCGGCCAGCTCCCGCACCGCACAGGCCCGGTAGCCGGCCTCGCTGTCTCCGTCCTCTGGGTCCACGGAGCCTCCAGGGAAGACCCAAACGCCCGGCATGAAATTGGCGTTTTCGGTTCGCTTCAGCAGCAGGACCTCCAGCGACCGCTCGGCGTGCTCTCCGCCTCGGCGCAGCAGCACAACGGAGGCCGCCGGCCGCGGCACCGCCGGCTCGCCTAGGTTGGGAGCCTCAGCCGGTCCACGCTGTCTCTCGCCCATCTGCCCACCTTATAGGCGCTAGTCAAGGGCGCGGTTGCGGTCGTGGCGAACCCAAGTGCGGTGGGCGAGCCAGGCAAGAAGAGCAATGAGGGCAAGCGGGGCGACGATCGCCAACCCGATCACGGTGATGCCGGCCGCGATGCCGAGGATGTGACCGGCGTCATCGACGGCGTCCTGCACTCCCCAGCTGCCGGTGTCGCTTTCTCCTCCGTTATCCGCCGTACCGGTCTCGATCCGCAGAGAGACATGCGAGAGGTTGGCGCGGCGCTGGAGCGTTGTGAGGCGGGATCGCAATGCAGCGACTCGGAGGCGCTCCCGACGCAGCTGGGCCTCGACGGCCTCGCGCTCTGCATCGGTGTCGGCGCTCGCGAGCTGGGCGAGCAGTCCTTCGACCTTGGCCTCTGCGTCCTGAAGGCGCTCGCCGACGCTGATGGTTGGCGCGGTGATGTCCTGGGTCGACTCGTGCCGAGAGCGAACTTCCGCGATCTCCGAGAAGGAGGCAAGCGCGTCGCCGAGCTTGGCGGTTGGGATCAGGAGATCGAACGTCGCTCCTGCCTCTCCGCTGTCGCCGTCGCGGATCGAGGAGCGCAGGACGATGCCGTCGTAGCTGTGAACGGTTTCGAAGACCTGGGCGGCGTCATCGCGAACCTCGGAGGGATCGGTGCCGAGCACGAGCTGCGCCGAGCGCTCGATGGCGCGCCTTTCGGCTTGTGACGCATACGGCCCGGATGCGGTGGTCCGCCCGGACGCTGCGGAGGTGGCAGACAACCGGGGAAGTGGCTCCGAAAATTCCTCGACGGGCGCCGATAGCTCTGCGGAGCGGTCCAGCTCTGCGGAGCCTCCTCCCTGCCCTGCCGCAGCGCCGGCCGGGGCGGGAACCGCGGTGCCGGTTGGAGCGGAATCGGATGGACGAGAAGTCGTCGCGGTGCTCTGCGAGCTTGGATCGCTTTCGGTAACGGCGACGATCGCTGTCGCTGCGGCGATCGCGAGCACGGCGCAGGCGCCGGCTGGGGCGAGAAAGCGGCGGGGCTCGATGCGGAGCCTTTCCCCCAGGCGAAGGCGCTTTGAAATACGGCCGCTCGCGGAGTCGCCCTCCCCGCGGTGTTGTGGGAACCCGGCGTCGGCGCGCGCGTCCAGCTCGGCTACGAAGTCGGGTTGCGGCGCAGGCCGCAGCGTTTGCAGTGCGGTAATGAGATCGATGTCATCCCTATGCGACTCCATTGCACGCCTCCCTCAACTTGCTGATGGCTCGATGCAGCTTGGTCCCGGTGTTTGACTCGGTGATCCCGAGCACGCGGGCGATCTCGGAATTGGAGAGCCCGGCGAAGAACTTCAGGGCGATCAGCTCCCGCTCGCGCGCGCCGAGCTCCCCGAGCGCGCCCGAAACGATCAGGCGGAGCTCGCTCTGCTCCGTCGGATGAACCGTGGCGAGGCTTGCCGAATCCACGGGATCAGCGGCGAGGGTCGCCTGCCTGCCACGCCTCCGTAGCTCATCCAACGCAGCATTGCGGGCGATCCCGAACAACCAGGCGCGTGCGCTGCCACGCTGGGGATCGAAGTGCGAGCGCTTGCGATAGGCCCGCTCGAAAGCGGCGGCGGTGACGTCCTCGGCAGCGGCGCGATCGCGGAGGAGTCCGGCCGCGTAGGCATAGACGTCGTCGCGGCTGGAGCGATAGAGCTCGTCGAATGCGACCCCGGCCTCCCGGGGGGTCTCTTCAGCCGGTGCGACCAAGGCCTGATTCATGCCCCTACTACGAGCGGGGCGGGGGTTCGTCACATCCGGCCGGCTCAGGCGGCCTGTGGCATTCGACCCAGATCCTCATCTTGGCTTGGCGCGCGGGCAGTGGCTGCGGCGATCGACTCCATTGTGATCTCGACCAGGCGGCGCAGGTCGCTTTCGGAGATCGACAGGGGTGGCATGAGGACGACGACATCGCCAAGGGGTCGGATGATCGCACCGCGCCGGCGTGCCTCCAGGGTCACCCGATGCCCCATTCTCAGCGCTGGGTCGTGCTCACCGAGGTCGATCCCCACCATGAAGCCCCGACTGCGCACCTCGGTGACCTGCGGCATGCCTTCGACCGTCTCCAGCAGCTGAGCGAGCAGCTCGATCTTCGGTTGCAGGCGGGCGATGCTTTGGTCGGACTCGAAGGCGTCGAGGCTCGCGAGGGCCGCCGCGCAGGCAAGAGGGTTGCCCGTATAGGTGTGGCCATGGAAGAAGGTTCGCTGCTCCTCAGGCGCGCCGAGAAAGCCCTCATAGATCCGCTCGGTCGCCATGGTTGCGGCGAGCGGCATGTAGCCCCCGGTCAAGCCCTTGGCGAGGCAGAGCAGGTCGGGAGCCACGTCCTCCTGTTCACAGGCAAACATCGTCCCGGTGCGGCCGAATCCGGTTGCGACCTCGTCGCAGATCAGCAGCACTCCGAAGCGGTCGCAGAGCTCGCGCACCGCGCGCAGGTAGCCGGGAGGGTGGACGATCATTCCGGCGGCGCCCTGAACCAGCGGCTCGACGATCACCGCGGCCACCTCTTCCTCGTGGGTGGAGAGGATGCGGCTGAGATGCTCCACGTCGCCGGGCTCGGCGGCGTGCGTCTCAAAGAGCAGGGGCCGGAAGGTCGTGTGGAAGAGGTCAATGCCCCCGACCGAGACCGAGCCGATCGTGTCGCCGTGGTAGGCATCGCGCAGGTGGACGAAGGAGGTTCGCCGAACGTGTTGCCCCCCTCGTTGACGCTGGTACTGGAAAGCCATCTTCAGCGCGACCTCGGTGGCGGTCGAGCCGGAGTCTGAGTAGAAGACCCTGGAGAGCCCCGGCGGAGCGAGGTCGACCAGCCGGGCGGCCAGCTCCGCGGCGCCCGGATGGGAGAGGCCGAGCATGGTGGAGTGCGCAACCTTGTCGAGCTGGTCGCTCAGGGCTCGATCGATGCCGGGATGGCGATGGCCGTGCACGTTGCACCACAGCGAGGAGACCCCGTCGAGGTAGCGATTGCCGTCGTTGGCAATCAAGTAGGAACCCTTTGCCCGCTCGATCACGAGCATCTCTTCCTCGCGCCAGGTCTGCTGCTGCGTGAACGGGTGCCAGAGGTGATCGCGGTCGAGCTGTGCGTGGTCCACCGGCATCGCGATTCGACACTAGCTTCGGCTCCGGCGGCAACCCGTGGTTGGACTCGCGGCAAGCGGGGTAAGAAGCGTGCGGCTTCGCACAGACCTCTACATCAATACCTGTAACCATTTTCCAATGGCTGAGCTGGGAGCAACACCCAAGGTTCCGAAGCTGCGCCGTAAAGCGTTGCATTCCGTCCGATCGTTGTTCACGCCGCTGCTCCCCGACGACTACCTGGAACTGATCAACCCGCTCTGGTCGACGCGCGAGCTGCGTGGGCGGATCGAGCGGATCGACCATGAGACGCTCGATGCGGCGACTGTTCTGATCCGGCCGGGGTTCGAGTGGCCTGGACACCGGCCGGGGCAGTACCTGCGGATAGGAGTCGTGGTCGACGGGGTACACCACTGGCGTGCCTACTCGCTCACCTCGGAGCCGGAGCGTCCCGACGGCTGCATCAGCATCACTCCGAAACTGGTCGAAGCCGGCAAGGTCTCGCCCTACTTCGTCCACGGTGCCAGGCCCGGCGACGTCGTCCGCCTTGGCGGGGTCGAAGGCATGTTTGTCCTTCCAGACCCGCTGCCGGAGAAGCCTCTCTTCATCAGCGCCGGCAGCGGAATCACCCCGATCATGAGCATGATCCGCAGCTTGCACCGGGCCGACGCACTCGGCGACGCGGTCCACCTGCACTCGGCGCGCAGCGCTGAGGACGTGATCTTCGCCGACGCCCTCAGCCAGATCGACTTCGCCCACGAGGGCTACAAGCTGGACCTGCGGCTGACCGGCGAGCAGGGCAGGATTGCGCCTGGAGATCTTGACCGGCTCTGTCCCGACTGGCGCGAGCGACACGCCTTCCTCTCTGGCCCGGCCGGGATGCTCGACGCGCTGAGCGAGCACTGGCAGCGCGAGGGCGATCGCGAGCTGCTCCACATGGAGCGCTTCCAACCCGTGATTGGGGGGGAGGAAGGCGAGGGAGACGGCGGCACGGTGCGCTTCACCCGCAGCGGGGTGGAGGCACGCTGTGAGAGCGGCACGCCGATCCTCGTCGGCGGCGAGCAGGCGGGAGCGACACTCCCTTTCGGCTGCCGGATGGGCATTTGCCACACCTGCGTCGGCAAGCTCTGCAGGGGCGAGGTCCGCGACCTGCGCACCGGCCGCGTCCACGGCAGCGAGGGGGAGATGGTCCGGACCTGCGTCAACGCCCCTGAGGGACCGATCGAGATCGCGCTTTGAAACTTACGAAAGGGAGACAATGAACGCAATGACCACAACCGCCGAGCCGGTGAGCCCGCTCGCACACCTCTCGGCCGAGCAGCTCGACGAGCTGGCGCGGGAGTTTGACGCGATCCGCGATCGCGTGGCCGCCGACCTCGGGGAACGCGATCGTCGCTACATCGAGAGCATGATCGCGATGCAGCGACGCCTCGCCGTGGGCGGCCGGATGGCTCTGCTCTTTGCCCGTCATCGCCCCGCCCAGGCTGCCGGAGCCACGGCGCTCTCGATGGCGAAGATCCTCGAGAACATGGAGATCGGCCACAACGTCTTGCACGGGCAGTGGGACTGGATGAACGATCCCCGCATCAACTCCTCGACCTGGGACTGGGACACGGCCTCGACCGCCGAGGCCTGGAAGCACTCCCACAACTACGTCCACCACACCTTCACCAACATCCTCGGCAAGGACAAGGACCTCGGCTACGAGATCATGCGGATCGACCCCCAGCAGAAATGGCATCCGGTCTACCTCCTGCAGCCGCTCTACAACCTGCTGCTGATGGCCTTCTTCGAGTGGGGGGTTGCCGTCCATGACCTCGACTTCGAGGCGATCCGCAGCGGCCGCAAGTCAAAAGCGCAGATCAAGCGAGAGCTGGCCGGGATCCGCGACAAGGCAAAGAGCCAGATCATCAAGGACTACCTCGCCTGGCCGCTGCTCAGCGCTCTGGCAACGGCGGCTCTGGACGGCGCCCTCGAGGCGCGCCGCCCCGGCCGGCGGCGGGGCCGAGCCGGGCGGATCGTCCGGCGCGCCCTATCCGGCGGCGGAGCTTCCTTCCGCTCCGCGGCCGCCGCCAACGCCTCGGCCAACATCGTCCGCAACATCTGGGCCTACGCGATCATCTTCTGCGGCCACTTTCCCGACCAGACCTACACCTTCACCCAGGAGGAGGTCGAGGACGAGAGCCCGGGCGGCTGGTACGTGCGTCAGCTCGCCGGCGCGGCAAACATCGAGGGCAGTCCGCTCTTCCACGTCGCCAGCGGGAATCTTGGCTATCAGGTTGAGCACCACCTCTTCCCCGACCTGCCCAGCACCCGCTACGCCGAGATTGCCCCTCAGGTGAAACAGGTCTGCGAGCGTTACGGCCTACCCTACAACAGCGGCCCCTTCAGCCAGCAGCTGGGGATGGTGCAGAGGACGATCCTGCGCCTCGCCTTTCCCGGGGGCAGCCAGCGTCCCAAGCCAGGGCCCTACCGCGGGGAGGACCATCCGGTCCTGTGATATCCATCACAGGTACAACTATTTCGTTCGCGCAATAGTTTCACTTATGCAAATATTTGGGCATGCAAGCGAGCGAGATCGCGGTGGTCATCGACGAGGCGCTTGGGTCTGAAGCGAGTCCCGAGGCCCAGGAAACGGCGGCGCGTCTCAGCGCCCTGGTGCGGCACCTGTTCCTCTACGACCGGGGCAACCTGCTGCGCTTGATCGAGGAGAGCGGCCTCACCACCACCCAGTGCAAGGCACTGCTGGAGCTGGGTGGGCTCGGTCAAGTGGCTGAGCCACGGCAGGTGAGCGAGCTGGCGGAGACCTTCGGCGTTTCGGCTCCCTCGATGAGCAGGGCCGTCGACGCTCTCGTCAAGGAGCGCCTCGCCACCCGGGTCGAGGACCCCGACGATCGCCGGGTGCGCCGCATCGCGATCACCGAGAAGGGCAAGAAGCTGGTCGACACGCTGGTCATGGTGCGCCAGGCCGGGATGGAAGCGTTCACTGCGACGCTCAGCGCAGCGCAGCGTCGCAAGCTCGATGCCGCTGTGGACTCGCTCATGGACAGGGACGACATCGCCCAGGCCTATGAGCACCTGAAAGAGGTCGGGCTCTCGTGACGCGTTACCGCCACCTGATCACCGACGAGAACCGCAAGTGGTGGACGCTCGGAGCGATGTGCTTCGCGCTGTTCATGATCATGCTCGACAACACGGTCGTGAACGTCGCCCTGCCCTCGATCCAACGCGACCTCGGAGCTTCGATCTCCGAGCTCGAGTGGACGATCAACGGTTACACGCTGTCCTTCGCGGTGCTGCTGGCGACGGGCGGCCGGCTGGGAGACATCTTCGGCCGGCGCCGCATGTTCCTCTTCGGCGTGGTCATCTTTGCCCTCTCTTCCGCAACGGCCGGCTTCGCGGCCAGCTCCACCGACCTCGTCATCAGCCGCGTCGTCCAGGGCGTCGGTGCGGCGTTGATGATGCCGGCGACGCTGTCGATCGTCACCGATGCTTTCCCCGCTCACGAGCGCGGCAAGGCGATGGGGACCTGGGCCGGCGTCTCGGCGCTGGCGCTTGCGGTTGGCCCCGTGCTTGGCGGGTTCCTCGCCGAGCACGTCAGCTGGCGGGCGATCTTCTACCTCAACATCCCGGTTGCCGTGGGTGCCGTGCTCGCCTCGCTGTTCGCGGTGCGGGAGTCGCGCGACCGGACGGTAGGCCGCGAGGTCGATTACCCCGGTGTGGTGGTGCTGACCGCATCGCTGACGGGGCTGATCCTCGCGCTGGTTGAGGGCAACAGCTGGGGCTGGGGATCGACTGAGATCGTCGCGCTGCTGGTCGGGGCAGGGATCGGAATGGTCGCCTTCGTCGCGATCGAGCTCAGGGTCAAGGTGCCGATGGTCGAATTCCGCTTCTTCTCCGATCGCAACTTCCTTGGCGCGGTGGTCGTCGCCCTGATCGTTTCCTTTTCGATGCTGGGCGTCTTCTTCTTCCTCGCCCTCTACATGCAGGACGTCCTGGCTTACTCGCCGCTCGAGGCAGGGGTTCGGTTCCTGCCTTCAACCCTGATGATCGTCATCCTGGCGCCGGTTGCCGGTCGCCTGGCGGACCGCTTCGGACCGCGCTGGCTGATCGCCGCGGGGCTCGCGATCGTCGCCGCATCTCTGTACAGCTTCAGCGGCATTGCCGTCGATTCCAGCTACGGCGATCTGTTGCCCGGCTTCATGCTGCTGGGCGCCGGGATTGCGCTGACGATGTCGCCGATGACCAGCGCCGCGATGAATGCGGTCGCGGTCGAGAAGGCGGGAATTGCCTCGGGCGTTCTCTCGACCTTCCGGATGGTCGGCGGCAGCCTCGGCGTCGCCGTTACCGGGGCGATCTTTCAGGGCTTGATCAGGTCCCAGCTGGATATAGAGCTGGCTGGCTCGGGAGTGACGGCTGCCCAGAGATCGGAACTTGCCCACCAGTTCGGTGGTGGCTCCGTGGAAATGCTGCACGGAATGGCCCCCGCTCAGGCCAAGCAGGTCATCGCCGCGAGTCAGGAGGCCTTCGTCTACGCGCTCGGTCATGCGATGACCGTGTCTGCCGCGGTGGCTTTGGCCGGCGCCCTGATCGGCGCGATCGCGATTCGGGCGAAGCAGCGCCCGCTTAGTGGGGGAGCCATGGAGGCGGCGCTCAGCCCCGGCGGCTCCGACGTAGCCGCCCAGGAGGCCGTTGCCGCTGGAGAGCCGGTCCGCAGCTAGCCCGCGCCGAGCTCACCGACTCGAGCCTCGATGCGATCGTCATAGACCGAGCGGCAGGCTCGGCCAACTCGTCGGATCCTCGAGGTTGAGATGTGGAAGCGTTTTGACGTCGACCTCGCCAAGGGAAGCGATCGTGTCGCGGTTCGATTCCTCGATCTGACTTGGCTGGTCCGGCCAGGGGGTGAGGACGACTGCGACGACCTCGAGCCCAGCGGACCTGGCCGCCTCGATCGTCAACAGCGTGTGGTTGATCGTCCCCAGTCCGGGAGATGCGGCAATCACCAGCGGCAAACCCAGATCGAGGGCGAGATCCCGAACCAAGTAGGGCTGGTCGACTTTGTCACTCATAGGAGTACGAACTCGACTCGCGAGGGGAACCAGCAACCCACCGACCCCCTCGCAGACGAGCACGTCACCGCCTGCGGCAGCCTCGGCGGCGGCGGTCCGCAGCCGCTCGGGCTCGATCATCTCGCCGGCCATCTCGGCGGCGAGATGAGGCGATGCGGGAGGCCGATAGCGGTAGGGCGCAATCTCTGCATCGCTTTGCGAGGAGCCGGCGGCACGACGCAGTAGGGCGTGGTCGGCCTCCCCTGGATCGTCAAGGCCGGTCACCGCCGGCTTGAAGACGGTGACCTTTCGTCCTGCCGTGCTCAGCGTGTTGGCGATGGCCGCCGCGACCACGCTCTTACCGACCTCCGTACCGGTTCCGGTGACGAAGACTCCCCGCAACGCCGGCTCAGGCAGCCATGAGCTCAGTCGACGCTGGAGTCGAGGAGACGATCCCAAGCTCGCGAGCTGTTTCGCCGATGACCTTTGCCGCACCCAGCAATCCCTCGGAGCGGTGCGTTGACATCACGGTGAAGCGCAGGCGCGAGGAGCCCTCGGGCACAGTGGGAGGGCGGATTCCCTGCGCGAAGACGCCCCGTTCCAGGGCCCGCTCGCACAGTTCCATCGTGCGCGCCGCGCTGCCGACCATCACCGGGACGATCTGCGTCTGGCCCCCGCCCACGGCAAGGCCCTCGGCCGAGAGCGCCTTTCGCAGTACCGTCGCGTTGGCGCGCAGCTGATCCACCCTGTGGGGATGGGATTCCAGCAACTCCAGCGCCGCCAGGGCCGCGGCGGCGGAGGGGGGGGATGGGGCAGTGGAGAAGATGAAGGAGCGAGCCGTGTTGATGAGGTAGTCGACGATCTCGCCATTTGCGCAGATATAGGCACCGTAGGACCCGAGTGCCTTGCCGAGCGTGCCGACGACGACGTCGACTTCGCCGCTCAGCCCCGCCGCGGCGACCGCGCCGCGCCCGCCTGGTCCCATTGCGCCGGTTGCGTGCGCCTCGTCGACCATCAGCCGGCAGTCGTGGTGACGAGCGAGTCGCACCAGGTCCTCCAGCGGTGCGACGTCCCCGTCCATCGAGAAGACGCTGTCGGTGACGATCAGCGAGCCGCGCCCTTTGGCTTCTCGCAGACCCCAGGCGAGGTGCTCGACGTCACGATGGCGATAGACGAAGGTCTCGGCCCTGGAGAGCCGGCAGCCGTCGACGATGCTGGCGTGGTTCAGCTCGTCGGAGAAGACGACCTCTCCTTGGCGGGCGAGCGCTGCGATCGTCCCGCTGTTGGCGAGGTATCCGGAGCCGAATAGGAGCGCCCGCTCATAGCCCTTGAACTCCGCGAGGCGCTCCTCGAGTTGCTGGTGAGGCTTCATGTTGCCTGAGATCAGCCGCGAGGCGCCGGCGCCGGCGCCCCACCGCATGGCGGCCTCCGCGGCGGCGGTTCGGACTCGCGGATGGTCGGCCAAGCCGAGGTAGTTGTTGGAGCAGAGCAGCAGCACCGGGTTGCCGTCGAGCAGCACTCGGGGGCCCTGCGGGCCGCTCACCAGGCGCAATCGCCGGTGGAGCCCCTTGCCTCGAAGCTCCTCCAAGCGGTCGCCGATGTCGGTCATGCGGCCTCTGATTCCGGGTACGGGGGAGGCTTCTTCGTCTTCTTGATGACCCGAAGCTGAGTGGAGGGATCCCAGAAGTTGGCCTCATTCTGGTGATCGATCAGCTCGTCCATCGGCGTCTCGGGCGTGTCTCCGTCCAGCCATCCCGAACGGTTGTCAGGCCGGGGGTTGCTGCCGTTGTCGGTCTGGCGGGCCACGTTCAGGCCCAGCTCCTCGAACATCGCCCGGTCCTCCTCAGGCTCGGCGCCGAGGGTGGTGAGGAAGTTGCCCATCATCACTCCGTTGAGGCCGGCCTTGACGGCGAGCGGCTGTAGGTCGCCGAGGTTCTCGACTCGGCCACCGCAGAGGCGGAATAGAGCTCCGGGGATGATCAAGCGGAAGATCGCGACCCACTTGACGACCTCCCAGGCGTCCATCAGTGGCCGATCGCCGAACTTGGTCCCCTCGCGCGGGTTGAGCAGGTTGATCGGCACCGATGTTGGATTTAGCTCGGAAAGCTCGAAGGCCATCTCGACCCGTTGCCGTGGCGACTCGCCGAGATTGAGGATCCCGCCGACGCAGGTCTCCAGCCCGGCCTCCTTGACCGCCTCGATCGTTCGCAGCCGGCCCTCGTAGCGAACCGTGCTCGAGACCTCCGGGTAATAGGAGCGCGATGACTCGACGTTATGGTGGACGCGCTGGATCCCGACCTCGCGAAGCTGCTTGGCCCGTTCGGTCGACATGTGGCCGATCGACGCGCAGCGCTTCAGGTTCGTGTGCTCGGAGACCAGCTTCGCCCCGTCGAGGATCTTCTGGAAGTCGCGCTTCGACAGCCCTTGCCCCTGGGTGACCATGCAGAAGCGATGCGCCCCGGCGGCCTCAGCGGCT
This sequence comes from Solirubrobacterales bacterium, assembly GCA_025450195.1. GTDB lineage: Bacteria > Actinomycetota > Thermoleophilia > Solirubrobacterales > 70-9 > VRUE01. The sequence goes on from JANWHW010000012.1 coordinate 53,329, forward strand.
TTGGCGTGTTCGAGGATCTGCTCGGGCTCCATCATCGCGTGCATCGGCGTGTCGGCCTCGGCGTAGCGCGATTGGGCGCAGAAGCCGCAGTCCTCCGCGCAGCCGCCCGACTTGGCATTGACCAGCGAGCACATGTCGGTGGAGTCGCCGAAGTTCTCCCGGCGCACCTTCCAGGCGCGCTCGACCAGGTCGCCGATCTCCTGGTGGTCGGTCAGCTCGCCGAGCGACTGGGCCTCATCGAACGAAATAAGGGAGGACATCCGGGCGCAAGGCTAGGTCTCGGCCCGGACGGCTGCGCTGGATACGGGGGGTTTCTTCGACCCTCGTAACATCGGCAAGTGATGACGATTGTGGCCGGGAAGAAGCGGATCGCGGCGGTGGCTCTGCTTGGCCTTGCGATGGCGGCCTTTGCCTTTGGAGTGGCACTTGGCGACACCGCCGAGCCGGAGCCCAGTGTGGCCAGCCGGCTGACGCTGCGGCAGCTCTCTGGCCAGCGAGTCGTGGTTGGCTTTCCCGGCGTCGAGGCGCCGGCTGCGGTGGTGCGGATGATTCGGGCGGGGGATGTCGCCGGCGTGATTCTCTTCGCTGACAATCTCCCGAGCCGTTCCGCGGGGCGCCGCCTGATTGGCAGCCTGCAGGCGGTTCCCCGCCCACCGGGGCTTCGCGACCCGCTGCTGGTGATGATCGATCAAGAGGGCGGCTTGGTGAAGCGGATTGGAGGCGCTCCGACCGCCTCCGCGCGCGAAATGGGCTCGCTCGGTGCCGCCTTCAGCCGTGAGCAGGGCGGCCGCACCGCCGCCAACCTGCGCAACGTCGGCGTCAACGTCGACCTGGCGCCGGTCTTGGATGTCGCTCGCCCCGGCGGCACGATCGCCGACACCGATCGCGGCTTCGGCGCGACCCCCGCGCGGGTCGCCGCGACCGCCGTTCCATTTGCCCAAGCGCTTCAAGCCGGGGGTGTCGCCGCAACCGCCAAGCACTTTCCGGGACTTGGCTCGGCGAGGCTCAACACCGATTTTGCCGTGCAGCGAATCGGCCTCTCGAAGGCGGAGCTGCGGCGAGTCGACGAGCTCCCCTACCGCAGCTTCATCGCGACCGGTGGCGAGATGGTGATGCTGGGCACCGCGATCTATCCGGCCTTCTCACCCAAGCCTGCCGCCTTTGCCCGTCCGATCGCGACTGGGGAGCTGCGATCTCGGCTCGGCTTCGAAGGCGTTTCGATCACCGATGCGCTCGGCAGCGTCGCGGTGCGCGATTTCGGCGGCCCCGCCAAGGCCGGTCTCGCGGCGGCAGGCGCCGGAGTCGACCTACTTCTCTTCATCGACTATCAGGCTGGCGCCAGAGCCCAGAGCGCTTTGCTGCTCCGCCTCCGATCCACCCCGCTTGCCCGTGCGCCCTCCGAGGCCTCGGCCGGCCGGGTCCTTCGCCTCCGCCACCGGCTCGGCTCAGGGCAGGATCCTTAAGCGTCACTCAAGGCAGAGAGCCGCACTGCGTCCCGGCCAGCGGCCTTCGCCCCATACATCGCGGCATCGGCGTCTGCCATCACCGACTCGAGGTCGGCCTGCGAGCCGGCTCCGAACATCGCGATTCCAATGCTGGCGGTGATCGGCGGCACGCCCTCCTTGTGCGGCACGTGCTCGCGGATTCCGGTGGCAATCGCCTCGGCGACGCCCTGCGCCTCGGTCGCATCGCAGCGCGGCAGCACGATCGCGAACTCATCGCCGCCAAGCCGGGCAAGAACGTCCGTCTCCCGCATCCGTCCCTGCAGCACATCGGCGATCTCCTCGATCACCCGATCGCCGATCGAGTGCCCCAGGGTGTCGTTTACCTGCTTGAAGTTGTCGAGATCGAGCATCAAGAGCGCCCCGCTGACCCGATCGCGTTGGCTGCGAGCCAACTCGGTCCGAAGGTCCTCCTCGAAACGCCTCCGGTTCTTGAGCCCGGTGAGGGGGTCCTGGCTCACTTCCCGCTGGAGCTCCTGCACCTGCTCATTGCGGCTCCAGATCACAACCAGCGCACCGAGTAGGGCAGCAAGCAAGACGCCGAAGACGGCGATCAGCAGAGGTAGACCGATCCCTGGTCGGCTGGGATCGCGGATCACCAGCATCCAGGTGCGGTCCGCAACCTTGATCGGGGCGCTGGCGGGATCGTCGAGCGCCTCCGTGGCACCTGCGATCGCCTCGCCCTGCTCTTGCAACTGCACCTCGACCGTGGGTGACACGGCGGCCGTTGTCACCGCCGCCAGGTCATCGATCCGGAAGGCCCCGGCCGCGAAGCCGATCAACGCCCCCTGGCGCTCGGCGGGGGTTGCCGTAGGAGCCCGGTCGCGATAAACCGGCAGGTAGACGTTGATGCCGGACCCCCCAGTCAGCAGTGGCAACGCCGGCGTTGCCACTGGCTTGCCGCTTCTGCCTGCGCGGTGCAGGTAGGGGGCGCGGATTGGATCCGAGCTGACGTCGTAACCCAGGGGTGGCGATGCACCGACTTGGTTTTCGGCGGCTGCGGCGTCGACGACTGGGAAGTGAACGGGACGGCCTCCGGCCCGGCGCGGCTGCCCGCCCAGCCCCCTTTCGGTGATCGGGAAGGCCCGTTCGAGCTCGAAGCGACGTCGCTCGGCGTTCGGGACCCGCTGCACGAAGGCCGTGCCGTTCAGCGCTCCTTGGTCCAGCAGCGGGGCGGCAATCAGGTCGAACTCATGCGCGCTGATGTTGCCCGTCGATTGGTAGAAGGCCACAGCGCTCGCAAGCTGCCCGACCGAAAGCTCCGTGACCGCCTCGGCTTGACGTGCCGCCCGTACTGCCTGTTCACGCTGCAGGCGGTGGAAGTTGTCGTAGTCGTTGGCGCGGACTGCCAGCGCGACGGCGATGGAGCCGGTCGCGACGAGAAAGACGGCGACCAGCCCGAGCCAGAAGCGCAGTCGCATGGCGCTACTGTCGGACCTCGAGACACTCGCTTGAGGATTGCTTACCTTCACTCGACCGGGACTGCAGTTAGCGACTCCCACAGGTAGAGGGAGGCGAGGCTGCGGTTGGGGCGCCAGGGCTCGCCGATCTCGAGGACGCGCTCAGGGGTCGGCATCTCCTCGAGCCCGTACTCGATCTGCACGGCTTTGCGGATACCCAAATCGCCGCCGGAGAGAATGTCTGGCCGTTCGAGGTGAAATAGCAGGAACATCTCGGCGGTCCACTGGCCCAGTCCGCGCACGGCGACGATCTCCTCGATCACTTCCTCATCGGAGAGCTCGCCGAATCGGTCCAGCTCCAGTTCGCCGCCGATCACATGGGCGGCAAGGTCTCGGATGTATTCGACCTTGCGACCGGAGAGCCCGGCGTCGCGGAGGTCTTTCTCGCTTGCCGCCAGAAGCTGCTCGGGCGTCGGCGTCTGCCCACCGAAGAGATCGATGACCCGCCCGTAGATCGTCCGGGCCGCTTTGGTAGAGAGCTGTTGGCCGACGATCGCCCGCAGCAGGGCCCCGTAAGCATCGGCGGGTCGCTCCTCGCTGCGCCGCTTCAATCGGGTCGCGATGTCGATTTTGCCGACCCGCTCGATCAACGCTGCCATCGTCGGGTCAGTGGCGGCCAGCTTTCGCCGTGCGGCGGCGCTCATATGAGCGAGGTGCGCTTCATCGCCCCGTCCACTTGGGCTTGCGCTTCTCGGCGAATGCGCGGATTCCCTCGCGTAGGTCCTCCGAGGAAAAGCAGGACTCGCGCAGCGCGATCAGCGCCCCCTCCTGCTGGCTGGTCAGCACCGCGTTCTGATTGAGCACTTCGATCGCCCGTTTGTTGCCGCGAGTCGAAAGCGGAGCATTGGCGGCGATCGAGGCAGCCAGCTCGACAGAGGCATCCTCCAGTGCCTCATCCTCGACCACTTCGTGTACCAGCCCTATCGCTTCGGCGCGAGGTGCCTCGAAGCTGCGCCCGGTCAGGAACAGCTCCTTTGTTCGTGCCAATCCCACCGTGTCGAGGAACCTGCGAAGTCCGGTATGCCCATAGACCAAGCCGAGCTTGGCGGGCGGCATGCCGAGGCGCGCCCCCGCTGCGCAAATGCGCAGATCGCAGGTGATCGCCAGCTCAAGGCCGCCGCCGAGACAGTGGCCGTTGATTGCCGCAACCGTGGGCCAGGGGTGATTCGCGAGCGCCTCGATTGCGTTGTGAAACGGATGGGCCACTAGCGCCTCGGCATCGCGCTCGAAGGTGTCGGATGGGATCGAGGCGATGTCGTAGCCGGCCGAGAACACCGGTGGCGCCCCTGTGACCAGCACGCAGCGAGTCTCGATGTTGTGGTCAAGTTGCCGCAGGACCTCGGCGAGCCCATCGAGGATCTCGTGGTCGAGGGCGTTGCGCCGATCCGGATTCGAGATGCGAATCCGGGCGACCGCCTCGGCCGGTTCGTCGAGCAGGAGCTTGCCGCCGGCGAGCTGTTGCCCCACCGTGCCGTTTACTCCAACACCACGAGGACGTCACCTTCGCTGACCGCCTGTCCCTCCTCGCAGAGGATTTCCTTCACGGTCCCATCGTCCTCGGCCTCGACCGGGATCTCCATCTTCATTGACTCGAGGATGACGACGGTGTCGCCATCCTCGACCTTGTCGCCGACCGCCACCTCGATTTTCCAGATGTTGCCGGTGATGTGCGCCTCAATGTCCGCCATGGGCCGGGACAATAGCCGTGCGTGAAGGCGGAGAGAGTGAGAGACGATGTCTAGTGAGGCGGCGGGCTCTTCGCTCGCCGTGATCGTCGCCGCTCGCGACGAGGCCGATCGGATCGGCGCCACCCTTGCGGCCCTGCGCGAGGCTCTTCCCGGCGCTGCGCTCTGGGTTGCCGATGATGCCTCGACTGACGGCACCGCCGAGGCGGCAATGGCCGCGGGAGCCCAGGTGGTCAGCCGCGGGCGACCTCACGGCAAGGGCGCCAACATGACCGCCGCGGCTGAGGCGGCGCTCAGCGTCGAGCCGCCGCCGTCCCTGGTCCTCCTCTGTGACGGGGACCTTGGCGCCTCGGCCGGCCGGCTCCCTCCCTTGACCGAAGCTGTGGAGCGAGGGGAGTGTGACCTCGCGGTTGCCGCTTTCAGCCGCCGCCTAGGCGGCGGCTTCGGCGTCGCGCTCGGCTTCGCTCGCTGGGCGATACGCCGGTGCTGTGGGCTGCAGACCAAGGCTCCGATCTCGGGTCAGCGAGCGATGCGAGTCGAGGTGCTTCGCGCGACGCTCCCCTTCGCTCGCGGCTATGGAATGGAGGTCGGGATGACGGTCGACGCGGTTCGCGGCGGCTACGCGGTGCGCGAGTACGAGGTCGACCTGGAGCACCGCGCCACCGGCAAGACGCCGGCCGGATTCCTCCACCGGGCTCGCCAGCTGACCGATTTTGCTCGCGTCTATCTTTCCCGTCGGAGGAAAGATCGCAATTTATGATCCTTGCAATCGACCAGGGGACGACCGGAACGACCTGCCTTGTCTTCGATGAGGCCGGACAGATCGCCGGTCGGGCCTACTCGGAGTTCGAGCAGCACTTCCCGCGGCCCGGCTGGGTCGAGCACGACGCCGCCGAAATCTGGGAGGTGACGCGGCGAGTCGCGATCCACGCGATCGCCGATGCCGGCATCCAGGGAGCGGAGCTGGAGGGGATCGGGATCACCAATCAGCGTGAGACCGTGGTTGCCTGGGATCCGGCGAGCGGTGAGCCGGTACATCGGGCACTGGTCTGGCAGGACCGCCGCACCGCTGAGCGCTGCGACGAGCTGCGCGCAGAGGGTCGTGAGGCGCTGGTACGCGAACGCACCGGCCTCGTCCTCGATCCCTATTTCTCCGGGACCAAGATCGAGTGGCTGTTGCAAAACGCGGACGACGCCGATCGTGCCGTATTCGGCACGATCGACTCCTGGCTCCTCTTCAAGCTGACCGGTCGTCACGCGACGGATTACACGAATGCATCGCGGACGATGCTGTTCGACATTCGCCGCCTGGTCTGGGACGAGGAGCTCTGCGCGATGCTGGGCATTCGGCCGGAGCGCTTGCCCGAGCCGCTGCCTTCCGCGCACGTCTATGGCACGACGACCGAGTTCGGTGGCGAGGTGCCCGTCGCCGGGATTGCCGGCGATCAGCAGGCGGCCCTCTTTGGCCAGGCCTGTCACAGCCCCGGGATGGCGAAGAACACCTACGGGACGGGCAGCTTCGTCCTGCTCAATACCGGCACGATCGCCCCCGACCCCGCGGAGGGCCTGCTGACCACCGTCGCCTGCGGAGGTCGGGAGGAGGCTGCCTACGCCTTGGAGGCCTCGATCTTCGTCACCGGCGCCGCGGTGCAGTGGCTGCGCGACGGCCTCGGGATCCTCGGCGAGGCGGGGGAGAGCGAGGCGATGGCCGCTTCGCTTGATGGAAACGACGGCGTCTATTTCGTACCGGCGCTGACCGGGCTTGGCTCGCCGTACTGGGATCCCTACGCCCGGGGCACGATCGTTGGCCTCACCCGTGGCAGCGGCCGCGAGCACATGGCGCGTGCCGCGCTCGAGGCGATCGCCTACCAAACGGTCGATGCCGTGCGGGCGCAGGAGGCCGCCTCGGGAAACCGGCTGGCGGAGCTGAAGGCCGATGGTGGGGCTGTCGCGAATCGCTGGTTGATGCAGTTCCAGGCCAGTGTGCTTGGCGCACCGGTGATCGTGCCGGAGGTCGCCGAGACGACAGCGCTTGGGGCCGCCTATTTGGCTGGGATCGCCACGGGCCGCTGGGGCATCGATCAGGTGGGGGAGATGTGGCGTGAGGCGGCGCGCTATGAGCCGGCGATGGGCGAGGACGAGCGCGAGTCGCTGCTGGGCGAGTGGCGGCGTGCTGTGGAGCGAGCAAAGGGCTGGGCCCGTCCGGAGGACTTCGATCCGGCCACGTAACCGAGGAGCAGGCGAGGGGTAGGCAGCAGCGACGGCCCGTCGGGCCGTCGCTCCCATGCCAGAGATGAAGCCACAGGTCTATAAGGACGAACGTCCCGCCGAGTACTTCGACCGGTTCCACGCGGCGGCGCGCAAGGGCGTCGGTTGGACCTACCCGCTGGTGCGCCTCATCCTCACCCTGCCGACGCTGCTGATCTACCGGCTGCGTGCGATCGGCGTCAAGAACGTGCCCAAATCCGGGCCGCTGCTGCTTGCCCCCAATCACTTCAGCCAGATGGACCACTTCTTCATCGGCCTCTACCTACGCCGCCACGTTCGCTTCATGGCCAAATCCCAAATGTTCGGGCCGCCTGTCCTCTCCTACATCTACAAGCACGGCGGCGTGTTCCCGGTCCGTCGCGGCCATCACGACGAGGAGGCGTTCAAGACCGCCTACACGATCCTCGACCAGGGCGGGATGGTGCTGGTCTATGCCGAGGGCGGCCGCTCGCGCAGCCGCAATCTTGGCGAGCCGAAGCCGGGGATCGGCCGGATCGCTTTGGAGGCTGGCGTGCCGGTCGTACCGGTCGCGATCCACGGCTCGGCTGGGGTGCGCAGCTGGAAGCGGCTTCGCTTTCCGAAGGTGACTGTGCAGTTCGGCGAGCCACTCAGCTTCCCCGCAGATGATCACCCCAGCCGGGAGCACCAGATGGAAGTGGCGACCGAGATCTTCGACCAGGTGCGTGCGATGTACACGGCGCTGGAGGAACAGGGACGCCGTAACGTGATCCGCGCTCTGCGCGACGGCTTGCCGGCTCCCGAGTCGAGTAAGACCTCGCCCGAGAGCTAGATGTAGTTACTCAACACGTTGTTTCATTGCCTCGCACCCCCGGTGGAGCGAGTGATCAGTTGATGACCCCATAGGGTCATAAAGTGCGCAGTCGACGCGTTGCCTAGGGCGCGGGACGATGGTGTTTACTCGTAGCGGCTCTCGAGCTCTGCGTAGAACTCGGGATCGTGGCCCGGCGTGACGATCGCGTCGGGAAACTGTTTGCGGAAGAGCTTCAGCTCTTGCAGGGACCGGCGGTAGTTATGGGCGTCGAACGGACGGGGGTTCAGTGGTGCGTCGCCCTCGAGCTGTCCCCTTGTGTGAGTGGCGTCGCCGCCGATCACGAAGTCGTGCTCGCGCAGGTGTGCGATCACCGACATGTGGCCGGCGCTGTGGCCGGGCGTGTAGGCGAGGCGAATGGAGCCGTCGCCAAAGAGGTCGAAGCTGCGGCCAAAGGTCGCGTAGGAGTCGATGGTTCCGCGGTCGAAGTCGATCGTGCGGTAGTCGAAGGCATAGTCGAAATGGGCACGCCGGTAGCCATTGATGGTGGGCCGGGGCCCGCTGGCGGCCGCGGTCCACTCGGGCTCGCTGACGATGAAGGTCGATTGAGGGAACTCGGAGATCGCGGAGCTGTGGTCGAGGTGCAGGTGGGTCATCACCACGACCGGGATCTCGCCGGGGTCGAGGCCGCGTTTACGTAGCTGCGCAGGTACGTCGGCTCCGGGCTCGAGCGCTGGCCTGCCGATACGCGCGCCCAGCCTGCCGAAGTTCTCGTGCCCGTCGGTGGCGATCGAGGGGTGAAGGCCGGTGTCGACGAGGATTGCCCCGGCGCTTGGGTGTCGGATCAGAAAGGCGGGGACCGGCACGATCGTCTCCGGCTCGCCGGTGAGGAGCGCGCGCAACACCTTCAGCGTCTCAAAGCGGCCCCCCGGGCGCTCCATCAGCGGCAGCGGCCAGTTGACGTGCCCGGCGATGATCGGTTCGACCGTCACTGTGGCCCCAGGCGTGCCCCCGGCCAGCGGCTCGTGCAGCGGTTTCGCCTCCACGCGCACCTTCATTGGGAGCAGGTTATGGCAGCGGGGCGTCTATAGGCTTCGCCCGCAATGGCCGGTGACTCGCACTCGCAGATCTTCAAGCCTGGCCTGCTCGAGGGGCAGGTGTGCCTGGTTTCCGGCGCCGGCAGTGGGCTGGGCCGGGAGACTGCGCTGGAGCTGGCCCGCCTGGGCGCCGTCGTGATCGGCTGCGGGCGCCGCGAGGAGCCGCTGGTGGAGACATCGACTTTGGCCGAGGGCCTGGCGGGCTCCTTCGAGTACGAGACAGTCGACATCCGCGACGAGGAGGCGGTCGATCGATTCTTCGACAGCCTGCTGGAGCGGCACGGACGGCTAGACACGTTGGTCAACAACGCTGGCGGCCAATTCCTCGCCCCCGCTGAGTCGATCAGCCCGAAAGGCTTTCGCACCGTGATCGAGCTGAACGTGCAGGGAACCTGGCTGATGACCCACGCGGCGGCGACCAAGGCCTTCATCCCGCAGGGCGGCGGCAAGGTGCTCAGCGTGACGCTCTCGCCCCATCATGGGATGCCGGGAATGGTCCACTCCGGCGCCGCCCGCGCCGCGGTCGAGAACATGATGCGAACGCTGGCGATCGAGTGGGCGCGGTTCGGGATAAAGACCTGCGCGCTGGCGGCCGGCCAATTCGCTACCGAGACGCTGATGACCAAGTACCCCCAAGTCGTGATCGACAACCTGGAGCGTTCGATCCCGATCGGCCGCGCCGGCCGAGCCGAGGAGATGGCCTGGCTTGTGGCCTACCTGGCTTCGCCGGCGGGTGACTTCTTCTCCGGCACGACGATCACGATCGACGGCGCCCGCGACAACTGGGCCGGGCCCTGGCCGCCGGAAGCGATCACCGGGGAGGGCGGCGAGCCCGTTGCCGAGGAGCGCCGGCCGAAGGGCTGACGCCTAGAGGTATGCCCTACTTGCGGGGCTCGAGGATGACCATGGGGATTTCGCGTCCCCTGCTGCGAGCCTGGTAGTCCTCGTAGCCGCTGTAGGCCTTGACCGCCTTCGGCCAGAGGCGCTGACGCTCCTCCGCGGTGGCGACCTTAGCGTGGACCAGTCGCTTCTCAGAGCCAATCTGCGCGGTCGTGTCCGGATTGGCGACGAGGTTGTGGTACCAGGCCGGGTGTTTGGGGAAGCCTCCCTTTGAGGCGACGATGACGACATCTTCGCCATCGTCGATGTAGAGCAGCGGCGAGGTGCGCTTGGTGCCGCTCTTCGCCCCGACATGGTCGAGCAAGAGAATTTTGCCTTTCGGCAGGCCAGGGATATTTTGCCCAAGGCGGCCGCCGCTCGCCTTGTAGAGAAGCGTATGCAGACCCATGAAGCGACGGGTGACAGGCCAAATCCGATCCGCCACCTCCAGGTAGCGGATGTTCGGCCTGTCCCCTGTCGCTTTGGAGCTCAGGTGTACATCCCCCCGAACATGCCGCCGGTTACGTTGAGTACCTGGCCATGCATGTAGTTGGCAAGCGGTGAGGCCAAGAACAGAACCGGTCCGGAGGCCTCGGTTGGCGTGGCGGGACGGCCAAGCGGGATGATCGCTGAGGCCATCGCCCGCATCTGCTCGGGGATGCCGAGCTCGATTTTCTCGCCGGAGGGAGCGGTCATCTCGCCGCCCTCCTCTTTGGCCGCGGTGAGGCGCGTTTCAACGAAGCCGAAGGCGACCGCGTTGACGTTGATCTTGAACTGGCCCCACTCCTTGGCGAGAGTTTTGGTCAAGCCGACGACGCCGGCCTTGGCGGCCGAGTAGTTGACCTGGCCGGCGTTGCCCATCGTCCCCGAGGTTGAAGAGATGTTGATCAGCTTGCGGAAGACCTCTTTGTCTTCGCCGCGCTCCGCCTTGGCGGCCTCGCGCCAGTGCGGGGCCATCGCCCGCGCGACGCGGAAGGGAACGACGGTGTGGATTTCGAGCATTGCCTGGAACTGCTCGTCGGTCATCTTGTGGGCGACGCCGTCCCAGGTATAGCCGGCGT
>JANWHW010000013.1 GCA_025450195.1 Solirubrobacterales bacterium
ATCACGGCGGGCCGCCTGATCGCGGTCTTTGGGGCGGGGGGCGACCGCGACCGCGATAAGCGCCCGAAGATGGGACGAGCCGGTGCCCAGCTGGCCGATCTGGCGGTGGTCACATCCGACAACCCGCGCTCCGAGACGCCCGAGGCGATCATCGCTGAGATCCTCGCCGGGATCGATGACCGCGAGGGCGTGGAGGTCGAGCCGGACCGTCGAGCGGCGATCGCCTTGGCACTCGCGAGCGCCAAGCCCGAGGATACGGTCGTGATCGCCGGCAAGGGGCACGAGCAGGGCCAGGAATTCGAGAACGGCCGCAAGGTGCCCTTCGACGACCGCGAGGTGGCGCGGGAGGAGTTGCGCAAGCTTTGAATTTGGCCCCTGAGCAGATCGCTGCCGCCATGGGCGCCGAGATCGTCGCGCGGGGGCCCGCCGGGAGACCGAGTCGCGCCGTCATCGACTCCGGTGCGGTGGAGCAGGGCGATCTCTTCTTTGGATTGCCTGGCGAGAAGGTCGACGGTGGAGAGTTCGCCGCCGAGGCGATTGCCGCCGGCGCCTGGGGTGTGGTGGTCTCGCCGAGCCATGCCTCGAATCTGAAGGATGAGGCCTGGGTCTTTGCCGTGGACGATCCGCTCACCGCCCTGCAGGCACTCGCGAATGGCTGGCGGAAGGAGCTTGGGGTCCCGGTCGTCGGCGTCACCGGATCGGTGGGCAAGACGTCGGTTAAGGACATCGCGCGAGCGCTGCTTCCGGGCCGCGTCCACGCGAATAGGGAGAACCTCAATACCGAGATCGGCCTGCCGCTGACCGTGCTCGAAGCTCCTGGTGACACCGAGCTTCTGGTGCTGGAGATGGCGATGCGCGGGCGCGGGCAGATCGCCGAGCTGGCGAAGATCGCCGAGCCAGACGTAGCTGTGATCACCAACGTCGGACCGGTCCACGTTGAGTTGCTCGGGTCGGTCGAGGAGATCGCGGCCGCCAAGGCGGAGATCCTTACGGCGATGCCCGCCGCCGGGACTGCGGTTGTGCCGGCCGACGGAGCCGAGCTCGAGCCCCACCTCGAGGGCCTCGCAAATCTGATCCGGTTCGGCCCAGGCGGCGATGTCGAGGCGGTCGAGTCCCGCGTCGAGGAGGGAGTGACCGAGACCTTGATCGCCACACCGGCCGGGCGTCAGCTATTCAACTTTCCCTTCGCCGAGCGCCACAACCTGACCAACGCCCTGGCCGCCATAGCGGTTGGCGTTGCGCTTGAGGCCCCGCTCGCCGCGATGGCCGACCGCGCTGCGAACATAGGGTTCTCCCAGTTCCGGGGCGAGCGCTTGGAGCTGGGTGACGGGATCGTCTTGGTGAACGACTGCTACAACGCCAACCCGGTATCGATGCGAGCCGCGCTCGATCATCTCGCCTCTTTCGATCGGGGTCGTCGCATCGCGGTGCTCGGGGAGATGGCGGAGCTTGGTCCAGAGGCAGCGGGATACCACCGTGAGGTCGGTGCCCACGCACGAGCGCACGGGGTAGATGTGTTGATCGGGGTCGGCGAGCCGGCGCGCGACTATGACCCCGACGAGTTGGTTGCCGATCCCGAAGACGCCGCCGAGCTGCTGGCGGCGCAGGTCGAGTCGGGCGATGCGATCCTCGTCAAGGGCTCTCGCTCCGCCGGCCTGGAGGCCGTCGCCGAGACCCTCATGACGCTGATAGATGAGGAAGGCCCCCCCGGACGCGGAGCCGGGGACAAATCCATTTCTGATTCTGTTCGTCCCCGGCGCAGCAGAGGAGGCCCCGCTTAATCATGGGGGAGGTGCTGATTGCGGGGATGGCGGCGATGCTGATCTGCATCTTCCTTGGCCCCAAGTTCATCGAGTACCTCCGAGTCAAAGAGTTCGGCCAGCACATCCGCGAGGACGGCCCCCAGGAGCATCACGCAAAGGCGGGGACGCCGACGATGGGCGGGCTGATCGTCTTCGCCTCGATCTGCGTGCCCTACCTGGTGCTCTCCGACCGTGACGCCCAGAGCCTGGCGGTCTTCGGAGTCGCGCTCGGCTGCGCGACCCTGGGGTTCGTCGACGATTTCACGAAGATCGTCAAGCGTCGCTCGCTCGGGCTCTCAGCCCGCTACAAGCTGCTGGTCCAGCTCTTCCTTGCTCTCGGACTGTGGTGGGTGGCTCGCCATGAGGTTGGCCTCGAGCCGACCCTCTTCTTCCGGATCGGCGATGCCAGCCTCGATCTGGGCCCCGTCCTCTATTTCGTCCTCGTCTTCCTCGTCATCGGAGGCACTTCGAACGGCGTCAACCTCACAGACGGCCTCGATGGCCTCGCGGCGGGCTGCTGCGCGATCGTCCTGCTCGCCTATACGGCGATCGCCTTTGTCACCAACGAGCAGCAGAATCTGGCGCTGCTCTCCGCCTGTCTGGTTGGCGCCTGCGTCGGATTTCTCTGGTTCAACGCCTTTCCCGCCTCGATCTTCATGGGCGACACCGGCTCACTCGGCCTCGGCGGTGCGATCGGTGCGCTTGCCGTGATGACCCAGACCGAGATCCTGCTGCTGATCATCGGCGGGATCTTCGTGATCGAGGCACTCTCGGTCGCGGTCCAGGTTTTCTCCTTCAAGACCTTTCGCCGCCGCGTCCTGCTGATGGCTCCGCTCCACCATCACTTCGAGATGATGGCGTGGTCGGAGACCAAGATCATGCTCCGCTTCTGGATCATCGCCGCAGTCTGCTCAGGTATTGGCTTCACGCTTTACCAGCAGAGCATTGGGCGGTAGGAGCCAGATGGACTCCCCCTCTGGAGACCGTCCGCAGCGCGCCTTGCACTAGGGACGATGGGTTAGTCGCTCCCAAAGTCTCCATCGGAGGAGTCCCTCTGACTCCTACGCACAGGTTCCGTTGTGCAGAGGGCGCTCACCAGCGGACAGGGGCAGATGGGTGGAGCGCGAACCTATCTCTGAGATGAGTGTGTCGCCGCCCAGAAAGCCTCGCCCAGAGCTGCCGGAGGGTCCATATCTGGTGGTTGGGTTGGCGCGGTCGGGGTGTGCCGCGGCTCGCCTGCTCGCCGATAGGGGTGAGGTCGTGCGGGGGGTCGATTCCGGTCATCCAGACGAGGCGGCAGGGCTTGCAGGGGCGGGCGTCGAAGTCGTCCTGGATACGGATGGACTGGCCCTGCTGGATGGGACACGGACGATCGTCAAGAGCCCCGGTGTGCCCCGGGAGGCAGCGGTGATCGCCGCCGCGCTGGATCGCGGGATCGATGTGGTCGGTGAGTTGGAGCTGGGATGGCGCGGGATTCCGAACCGCTTCGTCGCCGTCACCGGAACCAATGGCAAGACGACCACTGTCGAGCTGCTTGGGCATCTCTACCGAACGGCGGGTGAGCCAGTTGCGGTTGCCGGGAACGTCGGCACCCCACTGTCTTCGCTGGTCGGCGGCGTCGACGCCGATGCAACGGTGATCTGCGAGTCCTCGAGCTTTCAGCTGGAGGACACCGTGGCGTTCGCTCCCGAGTGCGCCGTCTTCCTCAATCTTGCCCCCGACCATCTCGATCGACACGCCGATCTCGACGCTTATCTGTCCGCAAAGCTGCGCGTCTTCGCGAATCAGGGCAATGACGACGTCGCCATCTACAACGCCGACGATCCTGCTCTGGCCGGCGTCGACCTCGGCGGCTGTGCGCGCCGGGTGTCGTTTTGCCGAGGCGCCGGGCCCGATTGCGAGGTTTCCCTGGCGGAGGGAACGATCTTCTACGACGGAGAGCCTCTGCTCGCCGAGGATGAACTGGGCTTGCTCGGCGACCACAACGTCGCCAACGCGATGGCGGCGGCTGCGGCAGCGCTTTCGATGGGGCTCGATCGCGAGGCGGTTCGCGAGGGCCTGCGCAGCTTCGCCGGTGTTCCACATCGCCTCGAGCCGGTCGCCGAGATCGGGGGGGTCCGCTTCGTCAACGACTCCAAGGCCACCAATGTCGCCTCCGCTGTAGTTGGGCTGAGTGCCTTCGAGGGGGGCGTGCACGCGATCCTTGGCGGCAGCGACAAGGGCGAGTCGTTCGCACCGCTGGCCGATCCGGTCGGCGAGGTCTGCGTTGCCTGTTATTTGATCGGTGCCACGGCCGATCGGCTTGCCGAAGATCTTGCTGGGGTGGCCGCAGATGTCGAGGTGCATCGCGGAAAGGACCTCGAGGACGCGGTTCGCTGGGCGGCGGTTGCGGCGCGACCGGGGGACACCGTCCTTCTCTCTCCCGCCTGCGCCAGTTTCGATGCCTTCGAGAACTTCGAACGACGCGGGGAGCGCTTCCGCGAGATCGTCGAGTCCCTCTCATGAGCGCGGAGCGAGCACCCATATTGCCTCTGGCCCAGTTTGCGTCGCGAGCGAAGCGCGAGGCAGTGTCATGAGCGCCTGGCCCCTTGCCCTGGGACGCGCGGCGAAACCGCGCAAGGCGACGAAGAAGAAAGCGAAGACCCGCGCCCCAAACCTCCCCGCCGAGTACAACATGATGCTCACCGCGACGCTCTGCCTGCTGGCCTTCGGCGCGGTGATGGTCTTCTCGGCCAGCTCCACCACCAGGGTCTTGAGCGACGGTGGGCTCTCCGACAGCGCCTTTTACCTGAAGCGCACTCTGATGTTCGGGCTCTGCGGCCTGCTGGTTATGCACCTGACCGCGCGTCACGGGCTGCAGGTGGTCCGTCGGCTAACGCCGGCGATCCTCATCGGCTCGTTCGTCCTGTTGTTGGCGGTGCTGGCGATCGGCACCACCGTCAACGGGTCAAGTCGCTGGATCGGTTCCGGCTTCCTTCAGATCCAGCCGTCTGAGCTGGCGAAGGTGGCGTTGATTCTCTACGGCGCCGACCTGCTTGCGAGAAAACCCAAACAGGTTCGAACGATCGAGGGCTTGATGCCCCTCCTGTTGGTTGTCGGCCTCGCGGCGTTGCTGATCGTGGTCGAGCCGGACCTTGGAACGGCACTGGTCATTACGTTTGCGGTTGCCGCGACCCTGATCGCGGCTGGGGCGCGGATCCGCGATCTGGCCTTGATCGGCTTGGTGCTCGCCTGCTTTGCGTTGCTGATGACGGCGATCGAGCCCTACCGAATGGCGCGACTCACCGCGTTCATGGACCCCGGCGCGGATACCACCGGGGCTGGATTCCAGGCTGCCCAGGCGAAGATCGCGCTTGGGTCCGGCGGTATATTCGGCGTCGGGATCGGCAACGGCGTCCAGAAGGCCTTCTATTTGCCCGAGGCCCACACCGACATGATCTCGGCGGTGATCGGAGAGGAGCTTGGGCTGATCGGGATCCTCGGCGTCGTCGGCCTCTTCGCGCTGTTTGGCTACGCCGGCCTCCAGATCGCCAGGAAAGCCAAGGATCGCTACGGCAAGCTCCTCGTGGCGGGCCTCACGGCTCTGATCCTCGTGCAGGCCACTGTCAACCTCTTCGCGGTGATGGGGCTGGCGCCGCTGACCGGCGTGCCCCTTCCGTTTGTCTCCTACGGCAACAGCAGCCTGCTGGCGACCCTTTTTGCCGTGGGGCTGATCCTCAACGTCGCCCGCGGTGGGACCGCCACCGCTGGCAAACTGCGCGTCGTCGAGGGCGGGCGCAACACTGGGGCGCGCGGAAGGAGTCGATCGAGCAGTGCCAGAAGTCGCAAAAGTCGTAGTGGCAGCCGGGGGAACGGCCGGGCACGTGGTGCCGGCAATGGCGGTCGCCGCAGAGCTTCGGGCTAGCGGCGCCGAGGTTTCCTTCCTCGGCACTCGTGAGCGGATCGAGGCCGAGTTGGTTCCGGCTGCCGGGTACGAGCTCGACTACATCAAGGTCCGCGGGATCGACCGTGGCAACCCCCTGCGCGCCGCCGGTGCAGCGATCGAGGCGGTCGCTGCCGTTCGGACTGCGCGGCAGGCCCTCCGCCGCCGCCGTGCCGATGTGGTGCTGGGAGGCGGCGGCTTCGTCGCCGGCCCGGTGGGCCTGGCCTCAGTCATCGGCCGCATCCCCTTCGTCCTGACCGAGGCCGACAGCCATCTTGGTCTTGCCAACCGCCTGCTGGCCAGTCGAGCGAGGCGCGTTTGCCTGGCCTTTCCGATTGCCGGCCGAGACAGCGAGCGATACGTGGTGACCGGCCGCCCGGTGCCGGCTGCGGTGCTCGACGCTGACCGAACCGCCGCTCGCAAGCGGTTTGGAATCGAGCCCGATGCTCGCTGCCTGCTGGTGATGGGGGGAAGCCAGGGCGCTCTTTCGATCAACACCGCGGCGATCGAGGCGCTGGCTGAGCAGCCGGGCCGTGACTTCGACGTCGTTCACGTTGCCGGTCGCCGCGATTTCGATCAGCTCGAGAGCCGCTTGGCGGCCGCGGCGTATCGCGATCGCTACACGCTTTTGGCCTATGAGCCAGATCTTGGCGACTGTCTCGCGACTTGCGATCTGGTGCTGGGTCGCTCCGGTGGCTCGATCTTCGAGCTGACCGCCACCGGGCGTCCCGCGATTCTCGTGCCCTACCCCCATGCCGCTGGCGGCCACCAGGGCACGAATGCAGCCTGGATGGCAACGGCGGGGGCAGCGGTCGTGCTTCCCGACGAGGAGTTGAGCGCCGAGCGCATCGCGATAGAGGTGAGCAAGGTCCTCGCCGATGAGGATCGCTTGCAGAAGATGTCCACTGCATCGGCCGCTCTGGCGCTGCCCGACGCCGCTCGTCGTATAGCCGACGCGGTGTTGGAGGCAGCGCTTGAGCGCGGAGCGAGCGAGCGAGATCGTCGGTCACCATGAGCGCAAGCGAGCAAAGCGCGGATCGTGCTTCCCGTGACTGGGCCGAGCGGCGCCTTCACTTCATCGGGATCGGTGGCGCCGGGATGAGTGGCCTGGCATTGGTCTGTCGCCGGCTGGGGGCAACCGTGACTGGCAGCGATCGAGCTGACTCCTCATATATGGAGCGCTTGCGCAAGGCGGGCCTCGATCCTCTGGTCGGCCACGATGCTGCGAATCTGCCGCGAGGAGATGACGTCGAAGTCGTTCGCTCCACGGCGATTGCCGCTGACAATCCCGAGCTGAAGAAGGCCGTTGACAATGGGATGCGCGTTCTGCATCGCGGACAGCTGCTCGCCGAGCTATGTGAGGAGAAGCGGCTGATTGCTGTCGCCGGCACCCACGGCAAGACGACGACTGCCGCGATGCTGGTTTGGGCCCTACGGGGAATCGGCGCCGACCCTGCCTTCTTCGTCGGCGGGGAGGTCCCAGGGCTGGGAGATGGGTTCGACGCGGCAAATGCAGGCTGGGGGGAGGGGGAGTGGGCGGTGGCCGAGGCAGACGAGAGCGATGCCAGCTTCCTCGAGCTCAAGCCGGAGATCGCGGTGATCACGAATATCGAGATGGATCACCACTCGCACTGGGAATCGCTTGCGGCGTTGCACGAGGCTTTTGCCGAGTTCGCCGGCAGAGCGCAAGCGATTGCGCGGCCGGAGGACGTCGATCTCTCACCGCCTCTCGCCGTGCCGGGCCATCACAACGTTCTCAATGCGCGAGCCGCGCTTGCGGCGATGAGGCTCGCCGGCCTCGACGTCGAAGCAGGAGCCGGCGCACTTGCCGGCTTTCCCGGGGTGCGGCGCCGGCTCGAGTTGAAGGGCGAGCGCGAGGGCACCGAGATCTATGACGACTACGCCCATCACCCGACGGAGGTGCGCGCGGCGCTTTCGGCGCTGCGCGAGCTGGGGCCGCAGCGGCTGATCGCGGTCTTTCAGCCGCATCTCTATTCGCGGACGAAGGCCTTCGCGGAGGGGTTTGGGGCGGCTCTGGCGCTGGCCGACGAAGTTGTGGTGCTCGATGTCTATCCAGCGAGAGAGGAGCCGGTTGGGGAGCTGGCGGGCGTGAGCGGCCTGCTGGTGGCTCGGGCCGCAGCCGATCGGATGGGCGGCAAGGCGGTGATCTGGGCTCCAACTCTGGAACGGGCGCGAGAGGCAATCGAACCGCGGCTTGGCCGTGGATGCGTGTTGGCCACGATAGGAGCGGGAGACGTTTTCACATTGGCTGAGGAGCTGGTCGGGGACGGAGGCCCGCCGTGACGGTCCCGGACGGCGTCGAACGCGACTTTCCGCTGGCTCGATTGACCACAGTGCGCACCGGCGGCCCCGCCGACTGGTATTCGAAACCCGAGACGGAGGGGCAGCTGGTGGCGCTGCTCGCCTGGGCTGAGGAGGAGCAGCTGACGATCGGAATGGTTGGCTCAGGATCGAACCTCCTGGTTGCAGACGAGGGCTTTCGTGGGCTTGCGATCAAGCTCGATGGCGAGCTGGCGGCGATCGAGCGCGAGGGCAACCGGGTTCTCTGCGGCGGCGGCGCTCGCCTTCCTTCGGCGGCCGCCAAGGCCGCGACCTGGGGCCTGTCCGGGCTCGAGTTCGGAATCAACATCCCCGGGACGACCGGAGGCGCGGTGAAGATGAACGCAAACGCTTACGGCGGGCAGCTCGCCGAGGTCCTCGAGTGGGTTGACGTCTGCACCGCAGGCGGCCCCGACCGCCGAGCCCCGGATCAGCTTGGCTTCGGTTACCGGAGCTCCAACATCGGCTCGGCCGAAGTGGTTGCTCGGGCCTCGTTCGAGCTCTCGCCGGCCGATCCCGCGGCGGTTCGAGAGACGCTGGCCGGGATGCGGGAGCGGCGCCGCGAGGCCCAGCCCTCGGGGATCAAGACCTTCGGCTCGACCTTCAAGAACCCGGAGGCAGAGCGAGCCGAAGGCAAGACGGCTGGGCAGCTGCTCGAGGCGTCCGGCTGTCGTGGCCTTCGTGTCGGTGGTGCCCGGTTCTCCGAGAAGCACGCCAACTTCGTCGAGAACGACAACGGAGCGAGCACCGCGGACGTCTTGGAATTGATGGCAGAGGGCCGCCGCCGGGTCCACGAGCGATTCGGGGTCACGCTGGAGCCCGAGGTCCAGAGCCTGGGTGAGCTGCGTTGGCCAGATGGATGGGAACTGTGAAGCGCTGGCTGCTGGGAGGAGCACTGGCAATCGCGGTAATCGGGGCGGTCTACCTCCTTTTCCTTCGCACCGCGACGGCTGAGCCCCGGTTGGTCGCGGCCTCACCCACATCGGTGATCGGCGAAGGCGAGGAAGCCGTGGGGGTGACGGCAGAGGGAACCGCCCTCATCTGGCTCCCGCCTCCTGAGGAAGGGTCGCTGCCGAGCCTTCCTCTCTCAGCCGTCCCGGAGGAGGGTCGTCTGGCTGGGCCGGCTCTACAGCAAGCGCGGGTGTTGGGGGCGGCTCCGGCGGTCCTTCGTTCGTGCATCGCCGGTAGCTACTTCGGGGAGAGCGGTGTGGATGTGGAGTTGCGCTCGGGCATCGAACTGCGGTTTGGAGACGCGTCTCGCGCCGCAGAGAAGTGGCGCTCTGCCGCGACGATCTTGGCCGACCCTGCGATTACCGCTCTCGATTATGTAGACCTGCACTCTCCCCGGCATCCGTCGATCGGCGGAGTGAGCCATGCGCTGCCACCGGCCTCGCCAGGATCTGATGCGGGTTGTGGGGGGTGAGTCATGCCTGCCTCGATCCGCGTCCTAGAGCCGTTAGCGGCTCACCTGGGCGTCGTTGCAACTGCTTGGGTCAAACCCTCGACCTAAGGCTTAGGTTAGCAAAACCCTCAAGTTAGCCTTGAGAGATAGCCCTGCAGGATGCTTCCCGAACGTTTGACAGAGGGCCCCGCATACCCTACGTTTAAGCGTAATTTCCGTCGTTGCGATGCAAGCTTCAACCCTTAAGCATTGCTGAAGCCTCGGACGGAAGAAAGGCTCAACTCAAACGCCAGCCCAGTCATGGGCGGCGAGCTGGAGAAATCGGGAGATGGAATCCACTTACCTGGCCGTGATTAAGGTCGTTGGAGCAGGCGGTGGCGGTACCAACGCCGTCAGTCGCATGGTCGACGCTGGGATCCGCGGCGTCGAGTTCGTCGCGGTCAACACTGACGCTCAGGCTCTGCAGGCCTGCGACGCGGACATCAAGCTCTCGATCGGCCAAGAGCTAACCAGAGGTCTCGGCGCCGGGGGCAACCCAGAGATCGGCGCGGGTGCCGCGGCTGAGAGTCGCGATGAGATCAAGGAGGCGCTGAAGGGCGCCGACATGGTCTTCGTCACCGCGGGCGAGGGCGGCGGGACCGGTACGGGATCCGCTCCGGTGATTGCCGAGATTGCCAAGGAAGAGATCGGCGCATTGACCGTGGGCGCCGTTACCAAGCCCTTCGAGTTCGAGGGAAAACGGCGGATGCAGCAGGCGCTCGAGGGAATCGAGAAACTGCGCAACAACGTCGACACCCTGATCATCGTTCCCAACGAGAAGCTCTTGCAGGCAGTCGAGCGCCGGACCAGCGTGCTCGAGGCATTTCGACAGGCCGATGACATCCTCCGCCAGGGCGTTCAGGGCATCACTGACTTGATCACGATTCCGGGGTTGATCAACCTCGACTTCGCCGACGTCCGCACGATCATGCGCGATGCCGGCTCGGCGCTGATGGGAGTTGGCTCCGCCTCGGGTGAGTCCCGCGCTGTGGATGCGGCAAAGGCCGCGATTACGTCGCCGCTGATCGAGGAGTCGATCAAAGGCGCGACGGGCATGCTGCTCAACATCACGGGCCCAGAGGACCTCGGGCTGTTCGAGGTCAACGAGGCGGCCCAGCTCGTCCAGGCTGAGGCCGACGACAACGCCAACATCATCTTCGGGTCGGTCGTCGACCAGTCGATGCGAGATGAGATTCGGGTCACCGTGATCGCCACTGGATTCGAGGGCTTCGAGCTGCTCGCCCGCTCCCCTCAGCGGGTGCGTCGTCGCTACGAGGGCAAGCCCCGAATTTCGGCTGAGGACACCGATATCCGCAAACTGCGCGTCTCCGACGACGACATTGACGTCCCGGGCTTCTTGAAGGAGTAGCTAAAGGGAGGCAGAGGGGCTTGTCATCGTCCCCTCGCCCGCCGCTTCGCGGGAGTTTCCGAGTAGAGGCCGTCAGCGGTTCCCCCTCAGGCCGCTTCGCGGGAGTTCCTGAGGAGGAACCACCGACAGCCCTCACGCGCGCCAGCTAGCCTTGCGCGCCGTGACGCCGTTGCGGACGCCGCTATATGAGAAGCATGTTGAGCTGGGGGCGAAGCTCGTTCCCTTCGCTGGGTGGGAGATGCCGGTGCAGTACGAGGGGATCCGCGAGGAGCACGCGGCGGTGCGCACGCACGCCGGCATGTTCGACGTCTCGCACATGGGCGAGGTGGAGGTCGAGGGCCCGGGCGCGCTTGCATTCCTGCAGCGGGTTCTCTCCAACGATGTTGCCTCGATCGAGGTCGGCGGCGCTCAGTACTCCTGCTTGTGCAACGAGGAGGGAGGGGTGCTGGACGATCTATTCACCTACAGGCTCGGCGGGGATCGCTACCTGATCGTCACGAACTCCGCCAATCACGAGTCCGACCTTGCTTGGCTGGGGCGCTGGAGCCATGACTTCGATGTCGCGGTCCGCGACGTCGCCGACCGCTACGCAATGCTGGCCATCCAGGGCCCGCATGCGCGGCGGGTTGCCGCCGGGGCGCTCGACATCTCACTGCCCCCTCGCATGGCGGTTGCGACAGCGCGGATCGGCAATCGGCCGGCGCTGGTTTGTGGGACCGGCTACACGGGCGAGGACGGCGTCGAGTTGCTGCTCGACCCAGAGATAGCGCCGGCGATCTGGGCGGAGCTGCTGGACGCCAGCGTCGTCCCCTGCGGGCTCGGCGCCCGTGACACCCTGCGCCTCGAGGTCTGCTTTCACCTGCATGGCAACGATCTCAGCATCGATCGAAACCCGATCGAAGCCGGGCTTGGTTGGTGTTGCGATGAGGCGACCGGCTTCCTCGGCGCGGAGGCGGTCGCCAAGGCGCGTTCGGAGGGCACCGTCGAAAAGCTGGCGCCCTTCTGCATCGAAGGCGCCGGAATTCCGCGGCCCGGCAATCAGGTCGTCGTCGACGGGCAGCAGGTCGGTGAGGTCACCAGCGGAACGTTCTCGCCCTCGCTGGAGGTTGGGATCGGCATGGCCTATCTGCGCTCCGATCTTGCCGAGCCGGGCACCGCGGTCGAGATCGACGTGCGTGGCAAGAGCCGCCCAGCCCGGATAGCGTCCAAGCCCCTCTACGAGAAGGAGAAGTGATCGTGGCCGACGCGAGCTACCCCGATGATCTGCTCTACCACGACCAGCATGACTGGGCGCGGCTGGAGGGCGAGGACCACGCGGTCTTCGGCATCACCTGGTACGCGCAGGACAGTCTCGGCGAGGTCGTCTTCTATGACCCGCCCGAGGTTGGCGCGACGATCCTTAAGGACTCCTCCTACGCCGAGGTCGAGTCGGTGAAGGCGGTCTCCGACGTGATTGCGCCGCTCTCGGGGGAGATCGTCGAGGTCAACGATGCGCTGGCCGACTCGCCGGAGAAGATCAACGAGGACCCCTACGGCGAGGGTTGGCTGGTCAAGGTGAAGTTGAGCCATGCGGATGAGGCGGGGACCCTGCTCGACGCCGGCGAATACCGCAAGTTCTTGAGCGCGGAGTGAGCAAGCGTCCATATCTGATTTCCGCGCAGCGAGCGAAGCGCGAAATTGATCTGGGCTCACCCTTTCGTAGCCTGTAGATGTGAGCAGGTACACCTCCGCCACCTCCGCCGACCGGGCCGCGATGCTCGAGACGATCGGCGCCAGCTCGACTGCTGAGTTGTTCGACCAGGTCCCGGAGGCGCTGCGGCTCGATCGGCCCTTGGCGTTGCCGCCCGGTATGAGCGAGGCGGAGGTCTTCGAGCGGCTGGCCGAGCTCGCCGGTCGCAACGCCGACGCCGAGGAGCAGGTCTGCTTTCTGGGTGCGGGGATGTATGACCACTACGTGCCGGCGATCGTCGACGCGATCACTCAGCGCTCGGA
This sequence comes from Solirubrobacterales bacterium, assembly GCA_025450195.1. Classification (GTDB taxonomy): domain Bacteria; phylum Actinomycetota; class Thermoleophilia; order Solirubrobacterales; family 70-9; genus VRUE01. The sequence continues at coordinate 12,867 of JANWHW010000013.1, forward strand.
GTTTCTGACGCCGTACACGCCGTACCAACCGGAGATCTCCCAGGGGGGCTTGCAGGTCATGTTCGAGTTCCAGACGGCGATGTCGGAGCTGACCGGGCTGCCGATCTCGACCGCAGGCCTCTACGAGGGCCCCTCCTCGGTGGCCTCGGCTGGGTATCTGGCGATTGGGGCCACCGGGCGTCGCCGCTTTGTCGTATCCCGTGGCGTTCATCCCCACAGCCGCGAGACGCTTGCCACCTACGCCGAGGGCTTCGGGGCGGAGATCGTCGAGGTTGGGCTTAAGGACGGTGTCACCGACCCGGCCGCGCTCGCCGACGCCGTCGACGGCGAGACCGCCGCCGTCTTTCTCCAAAACCCGAACTTCCTCGGGGTAATCGAGGACGTCGAGGCACTGGGTGGGGCCGCCAAGGCCGAGGACGCACTGCTGGTCGTAGCGGTCGACCCGATGACGCTGAGCGTTCTCAAGCCACCGGGCGAGTGCGGCGCGGACGTGGCGCTTGGCGAGGGCCAGCCGCTCGGCAACAGGCTGGACTTCGGTGGGCCCTCGTTTGGCTTCTTCTGCGGCACCGAGGCGCTGATCCGGCGTATGCCGGGGCGGATCGCCGGCGAAACGGATGACGTCGATGGCCGGCGTGGATTCGTGCTCGCCCTGCAGACCCGAGAGCAGCACATCCGTCGCGAGAAAGCGACCCACAACATCTGCACGGCGCAGGCGCTGAATGCCCTGGCCGCGATGGTCCACCTCAGCTGGCTTGGCCGCGAGGGCTTCCGGGAGCTGGGCGAGCTGCTGGTGCGCCGCACGGCCTATGCGCGCCAGCGGCTGGCGGCGGTCGAGGGCGTTGAGCTGCTCCACAAGGCGCCGGTCGCACGGGAGTTCGCACTGCGCCTCGATGCCCCGGTCGGGCCGGTGCTCGAGCGCTGCGCTGAGCACGGCATAGCTGCCGGTTACCCGCTTGGGCGGGAGTACCCCGAGTACGAGAACGGGCTGCTGGTCGCGATCACCGAGCGTCGCAGCAAGGAGCAGATCGACGAGCTGGCCGATGTCTTCGGTACCGCAATATCAGCCGAGCGGGGCGAGTTCCTCTCGCATAGCGAGAGCAAGTCGCCCCAGCCGCAGGAGATTGGCTGATGGCCGCGACCGAGACGCCAATGCAGCGGGAACGGGCGCAGACGATCTATGAGAAGTCGAAGCCCGGCCGCCGCGCCGCCGTCCTACCCTCGGCGGGCGTTCCCGAGCCACCGCTTGAGGAGCTGATTCCAAAGGAGCTGCTGCGCGTCGAGTCGCCACGGCTGCCGGAGATCGCCGAGCCGGAGATCGTGCGCCACTACAACCGGCTCTCGCGACGCAACTTCGATCTGGACACAGGCTTCTATCCGCTTGGCTCATGCACGATGAAGCACAACCCGCGGCTCAACGAGCGGGTCGCGGCGCTGCCGGGCCACGCCCGCCTGCATCCGGCGCAGGACCCCCGGCGAGCCCAGGGGGCGCTGGAGCTGATGTGGCTGCTGCAGGAGTCGCTGGCGGAGATTTGCGGCCTTCCTCACGTCAGTCTGCAGCCTTCGGCCGGCTCCCATGGCGAGTTGGCAGGCCTGCTTCTGACTCGTGCCTACCATGCCGATCGCGGCGAACAGCGGACCAAGGTGCTGGCTCCCGACACCTCCCATGGCACCAATCCTGCCACGGTGACCATGGCCGGTTACGAGGTGGTCAAGGTGGCAACCAACGGACAGGGCGGGGTGGAGATGGACGATCTCCGCGCCAAGGTCTCCGACGAGGTCGCCTGCCTGATGTTGACCAACCCCAACACCCTCGGGCTGTTCGACGAAAACATCGCCGAGATCGCCGGTGTGATCCATGAGGTTGGGGGCACCCTCTACTACGACGGGGCAAACCTCAATGCGGTCATGGGTCACTCTCGCCCCGGCGACATGGGCTTCGACATCGTCCACGTCAACCTGCACAAGTCGTTCAGCCAGCCGCATGGCGGAGGGGGGCCAGGGGCGGGCCCGATTGCGGTCTCGGAGCGAATCGCACCCTTCCTGCCGCGTCCGCAGGTGACCAGGCGGGAGGGTGGCAACGGCAGCGGCCCCTCCTACGACCTTGACTTCGATCGACCTAAGTCGATTGGGCGCCTGCGTGGCTTCCAGGGCAATTTCGGGGTGTTCGTTCGCTCCTACGCCTACATCCTCAGCCTTGGCGCCGACGGCCTAGCCGAGGCGTCGGAGATCGCGGTGCTGAATGCCAACTACCTGAAGGCAAGGCTGGCGCAGGGGCGCGCGGGCAAGCATCTTCCTATCGCGTTCGACCGTCACTGCATGCATGAGTTCGTCCTCTCGGGCAAGCCAATGAAGCGGGAGATGGGGCTCGCCACGCTCGATCTCGCCAAGCGGTTGCTCGATTTCGGCTTTCACCCCCCGACCGTGTACTTCCCGCTCTTGGTCGAGGAGGCGCTGATGGTCGAGCCGACCGAGACCGAGACCAAGGAGAGCCTCGATGCCTTCGCCGATGCGGTCGAGCAGATCCTCGCCGAGGGCGAGCAGGATCCCGAGATCGCCAGACAGGCCCCCTACTCGACTCCGGTGCGTCGCCTGGACGAGGTCAAGGCAACCCGCCAGCCGGTCGTTCGTCAAGCCCTGAGCTAGGGAGGTTTTCACGAAATCGCCACCCCAGATCCGAGTGGGGTAGCGGACTCCTCCCGACGACGGGGCGGGGCGAGTTTTCAGCACTCGCCTCTTAAGTGGTCCTCAGATCCACCCCAGAAAGACCCTGTGGTGGGCCGGTGTCTAGGCCTGAAGCGGGAGTCCCAACCATGAGGAGTGAAGGACATGACTGAGAGCCAGAATGCTGGGCCAGTTGGCCAGCTTCCAGAAAGGACGCAACCCGACAAAGAAAAGAGAAAGCGAGGGCAGGACAGCAACGGGTGGTGGTGGCTGCCGATCGGCAGATCGGCGTCCTGTAGCGACTGCAAGAAGGGGCTGTCGCCGCCGGAGAAAGTCGCCTACAGCTATCCAACCAAGAAGATCTACTGCCCTGACTGCGCCCAAAAGCAGCAGGTGGCCGAGATGTGCAAGCCGTCGAGAAAGCTGCAGAAAGACGGCCCAGGCAGTGCCGAGCCGTCTGACAGTGCCGAGCCGTCTGCGATCGGCATGACCGAGCCGTCTGACAGTGCCGAGCCGTCTGCGATCGACATGACCGAGCCGTCTGCGATCACATTTTAGGAAGGGCCTGTTTCAGCTCCAAGACCGGGGCGAAGAGGTCGCCGTGGCGCTCGATCCGATCTAGTACCTCGGCGGCCTCAAAGGCCAGAGAAGCAGCGTCCTCATTGTCGAGTGCGTGCTCGACCTCCTCCCAGCTCACGGGTGTGGAAACGGTGGGGCGCTCGCGGGCTCGGAGTGAGTAGACGGCGATCGTCGTTTTGCGTTCGTTGTTCTGGTACCAGTCGATTAAGACCTTGCCTTTGCGCAGGGTCTTTTTGCCCATTTTCGCGATCACCTCGTCGGGCGTCTGCTTGGCCAGCAGTTTGGCGAGCGCCTGCGCGAACGGCCTCGTCTCCTCATAGCTGGTCGGCGTGTTGAGCGGCACGTAGAGCTGCATGCCCTTCGATCCCGAGGTCTTCGCGAAGCACTCGATCCCGACGTGGTCAAGCACCTCGCGCAAGCGCAGCGCCACCCGAGAGCAGTCGAGGATGCCGGCCGGAGGGCCGGGGTCTAGGTCGAAGGCGAGCACGGTCGGCTGCTCGTGCTTGCTCCCCAGCGAGAGCGAGGGGTGCAGCTCGATTGCCGCCAGCTGAGCCATCCAGATCAGGGTCGGCAGGTCGTCGCAGACGCAGTAGTCGATGTAGCCGGAATGCGGGCCGGCCAGCACCCTGGTGGTCTGCACCCACTCTGGCCGATGTTTGGGGCAGCGCTTCTCGAAGAAGGCCGCGTCTGTGTCGTCGACGCCTTCGGGAAAGCGGCGCAGGGTCAGCGCCCGCCCGGCCAGGTGGGGAACCATCGCGTCGGCGACCTTCGCGTAGTAGTCGATCACCTCGCCCTTGGTGAAGTCCGCCTCGGGATAGAGGACCTTGTCGAGATTGGTGAGCTTCAGCTCACGGCCATCGACCTCGACCTGCCGGTCAGAGGCCACCGGCTAATGCGAGGATCGCGCGCGCGCCGGCTGTTTCTTGGCCGTCTGGCGTTTGGCGGTTGGCCTGCGAGGCTTCTTCGCACTGCGGCCCTTGGCAGCGGCAATGCTCTCCTCGAGCGCTGACATCAGATCTGGCGCACCAGTCGGCTCGCGCTCCGCGGAGGCGGGCGGGGTAACTACATCCTTGCCTTCGGCCTTTCGCTCGATCAGGGCAAGCAACCCCTCGCGGTACTCGTCTCGGTAGGCGGCGGGATCGAACTTTTGCGTCAGTGAGTCGATCAGTTTCTCGGCCATCTCTTCCTCGTGCTTGCCGACTTTCGGCATCTCCGCAGGAAGCACGTCGCGCAGTTCCTCGGGTGGCACGATCTCATCGGCGAAGCGCATCGTCGTCAGGGTCAGCATCCCGTCTTTGGGCCGAATTGCCGCCAGGTGCTCCTTGTTGCGCAGGACGAAACGGGCGATAGCCACCTTGCCCGATTTCTCCATCGCGCGACCGAGCAGCGAGTAAGCCTTGCCGGCCCCATTGGCAGGGCCCAGGTAATAGGGGCTGTCGAAGTAGGTCGGATCGATTTCGCCGAGGTCGACGAAATCCTCGACCTCGATCGCGCGGGTCTTCTCCGGAGCCAGAGTGGCCATCTCCTCTTTGCTCAGCGGCACGTAGCGATCCGGGGTGACCTCGAAGGCCTTGACGATCTTCTCGTAGGGAACCTCCTCGTCGGTTCCTTCGGCGACTCGCCGGTGGCGGATGCGAGCGCCATCGGACTCCCGGATCTCGCGCAGCGAGATGCTGCGGCGCGCAACGCCGCTGTAGAGCTTCACGGGCACGTTGAGAAGCCCGAAGCTGATCGAGCCGCTCCAAATCGCTCTTGCCATCAGCAGATCACCTACCCGGGATTCTCGCATTACCCACAACTCCCGCGCGGCTCGGCCGAGGCTGCGGGATGCATCTTGCGCGCCCCTACACTGGTTAGGTGTCCCGGCAGCAGCGCCTAACGCTGATCGCGACGATCCTTGGCTCGACGGTCGTCTTCCTGGACTCGACGGTGGTCAACGTGGCGCTGCCCGCGATCGCCGACGATCTCGATGCGGGTCTTTCGGGCCAGCAATGGGTGGTCGAGGCCTACATGCTGACCCTGGTTTCGCTGCTCCTGGTTGGCGGTTCGCTGGGCGATCAGTTTGGGCGGCGGCGCATGTTCGTCGCCGGCCTGATCGCGTTTGGCGCTACCTCGGCGCTTTGCGCGGTTGCCCCCAACGTCGAGTTCCTGATCGGCGCCAGGGCGCTGCAGGGAATCGCCGGGGCTCTGCTGGTGCCCGGCTCGCTGGCGATCGTCGCCGCCACATTCGAGGGTGAGGCACGAGGCAAGGCGGTGGGCACCTGGACCGCCTGGACGGGGATCGCCACCGTCCTTGGGCCCGCCGGAGGAGGCGCGCTGATCGAGGCGCTTTCCTGGCGAGCGATCTTCTGGGTCAACCTGCCCTTGATCGCGCTGACCGTGCTCCTGTCGCTGCACTCGGTGCGGGAGAGTCGGGACCCGGAGGCGTTTCGCGGCATCGATTGGGCCGGGATCGGGCTATCGGCGGTGGGCTTGGGAGGGCCGGTCTTCGCCCTAATCGAACAGCCGAGCCATGGCTGGGGCGACCCGCTGGTCTGGGTGCCGATGATCGTCGGGGTTGTCTGCTTTGCGCTCTTCATCCTGCGTGAGGCACGGGCCCGCCACCCGATGCTCGATCTGGCGCTCTTCCGGATCCGCAACTTCTGGGTCGCCAACCTGACCACGCTGACCGCCTACGCGGGCCTGATCGGCGGCCTCTTCTTCGTCGGGCTCTTCCTCCAGCAGGTCGCCGGCTACTCACCCCTGGAGGCGGGCTTGGCGACGACGCCGATCTCGGTGATCCTCTTCATGCTCTCGCCGCGCTTTGGCAGGATCGCCTCGGGTGTGGGCCCTCGCGGGCCGATGAGCGCCGGGCCGATCGTCGGCGGAGTCGGCTTGATCCTGTTGCTGCGGGTTGGTGCGGACCCGAGCTATGTCACCGAGGTGTTGCCCGCTGTCGTTGTCTTCGGCCTCGGCCTGTCGGCGACCGTGGCGCCGCTCACCGCAACGGTGCTCGACTCGGTCGAGGAACGCCACGTCGGAATCGCCTCCGGCGTCAACAATGGGATCTCGCGGGTCGCCGGGCTGCTGGCGATCGCCGTGCTCGGTGCGGTGATCTCCGCCAGCTTTGGCTCGGCGCTGGACTCCAACCTCGGCGAGCGCCCGCTCGGCCCGGCGGCAAGCAACGCTGTGGCTGACGCCAAGGCGCAGCCGCTGGCGGTGCCCGTCACGGACAAATTGGGCCCGGTCGAGGGGGAGCGCGTTGAAACCGCTTCCGTGGACGCTTCAACCTCCGCGTTCCATCTGGGCGTGTTCATCGGCGGGCTGCTGATGATCGCTGGAGGGATCGTCGCCGGCCTCGGGATCGAGAATCCCCGCCGCCGCATCGAGGCTGTGCCAACCCGCGGAACGGCCGCAGCGGGCGAGTGCGGTCATGGCACCGACGCCGACCGCACCCAGCCGGACGTAGCGCCCACGCCCGAAGCGATTTGAGGCCCATCCCTGGGCTTGGCCCTCTTGAATAGGCTGCGGCTCGTGAGCGCTCCCGTCATCTTCTCCGGCATCCAGCCGACCGGTCGCAAGCACCTGGGCAACTACATCGGCGCGATCCGCCAGTACGTCGAGGGCCAGGAGCGCGGCGAGCCGGCGATCTTCTGCATCGTCGACCTGCACGCGATCTCGGTCGCCTACGACCCGGCCGAGCTGCGCGAGCGGCTCTACGACACGACCGCGATCCTGCTCGCCGCCGGCCTCGACCCCGCCAATCAATGCGTCCTTTTCCGCCAGTCCGACGTGCGCGAGCACACCGAGCTGACCTGGCTGCTCTCTGCCGTCACTTCGCACGGCGACCTCAACCGCATGCATCAGTTCAAGGACAAGTCGATGCGCCAGCGAGAGCTGGTCTCGGCGGCTCTCTTCTTCTATCCGGTGCTGATGGCCTCCGACGTGCTCGCCTACCGCGCCACCGAGGTCCCGGTCGGCGACGACCAGCGCCAGCACGTCGAGCTGACGCGGGAGATCGCCCGCCGCTTCAACGAGCGCTTCGGCGAGACCCTGGTCGAGCCCGAGCTGCAGGTGCCCGAGGTTGGCGCCCGGATCATGGACCTGCAAGAGCCGGAGCGGAAGATGTCGACGACCGGCGCAACCGAGGCGGGGACCGTCTACGTGCTCGACGAGCCCGCCGCGATCCGCAAGAAGTTCGGCAGTGCTGTCACCGACTCGGGACGGGAGATCCTCCGTGGCGAGGAGAAGCCTGGCATCACCAACCTGATCGACATCCTTGCCGTGGCCCGTGGCGTTGGTCCCGCCGACATCGAGCGCGAGTTTGCAGGCGCCGGCTACGGAGATTTCAAGAAGGCTGTCGCCGAGGGCGTGGTCGAGCTGCTCGCCCCCGTTCGAGAGCGCTATGCCGATTTGCGCCCGGACGAGGCGGCGCTGGAGGCGACCCTTGCCGCCGGAGCCGAGAAGGCTCGCGCGATTGCTTCCCCGATACTCGAGAAGGTCCGCGATCGCATGGGCATCGGTGTCCCTGCGCGATAGGTCAGTCCGGACGTCGACGAATATCGAGCCAGCCGCTCGGTCGTCCCTGATGCGAACTAGGCTTTGACGATGCCGGTCGCCGAGCTTGATCTGGACCTCGACGTCTTCGCGGGGCCGTTCGACCTGCTGATGGCGGTGGTCCTGCGCGAGGAGGTCGACCTGCTCGAGGTCGAGCTGGGCGAGGTGGTGGTCGCCTATGTGGCGCATCTGGAGCGCGAGGGCGAGCTGGAGCTGGAGGTGGCGACTGAGTTCCTGGTCCTGATCGCGGGGCTGCTCGAGCTGAAGTCGCGGTTGCTCTTGCCCAGTGCCGAGGAAGAGTTGGACGAGCTGGGCCCCGAGGAAGCGGTTGAGGAGCTGCTGGCGCGGATGCTCGAGTACCGGCGCTACCGCGACGCGGCGGAGATGCTGGAGAAGCGCTTTGAGTCCGAGCGGGGATACCTCTACCGCTCGGCGCCGCTGCCGCCTGAGCTTCGCCGCGTGGCGCTGGATGCGGCGGTGGCCGCCTACGACCCCGAACAGCTCGGCGCTGCGCTTGGCGATCTGTTGGAGGTGCCTCCGCCACTCGATCTGAGCCACATCCGGCCGACGGTCTCGCTGGAGCGGCGGTTGCGTGTCTTGCGCGACGCCCTGGCAGGCAAGAGCAGCATCGATTTCGACGAGGCGTTTGGGGGAGAGGACCGGCTCACCCAGGCGGTGACGCTGTTCGCTGTGCTGGAGCTGTACCGGAAGGGCGAGGTGACCTGGAAGCAGGCCAAGCCACTGGGCCCGATCGAGATCCGCAAGCTCGAGGCCGAGGCATGAGCGCGGAGCGAGCCCCAACGAGGCATATCTGGCTCTTCGCGCAGCGAGCGAAGCGGGAAGAAATGTCATGAGCGATCTGCCGCGGATGATCGAGGCGCTGCTGTTCCTGTCGCCGCAGCCGGTCAACGTCGCCGATCTGGGCGAGGCGCTCGAAGCCACCGAGGGTCAGGTGACCGAGGCCATCGATGTCCTGCGTGAAGACCTCGGAGAGGGCAAGCGCGGCATCGTCCTGCGTGAGGTCGCCGGTGGCTTCACGCTGGCCAGCGACCCCGCGAGCGAGGCGGCGGCACGAAGGCTTCTCTCAAAGCCGCGGACCCCGCCACTGACTCAGGCGCAGGCGGAGACGCTGGCGATCGTCGCCTACCTGCAGCCTGTCTCGCGCCCGGAGGTCGCCCGGATCCGCGGCGTCTCATCGGAGTCCGCGGTGCAGACGCTTGCCGAGCGCGGTCTGATCGAGGAGTCCGGGCGTTCGCAGTTCGGTGCCACTCTGTTCAAGACGACCGATCTGTTCGAACGGCTCTTCGGCCTATCCGGGCTCGACCAGCTGCCAGACCCCTCCGGCTTCGATCCCACTCCCGAGGACGAGCGCGAGCTGCGGGAGCGTCTGCTGAAAGCCGGCGAGCAGCGCGCCCAGTAGAAGCCGAGGCGGCGCAATGCGACTCGCCAAGTACCTCGCTCATAGCGGCATTGCCTCGCGTCGCAAAGCCGAGTCGATCATCGCCAGGGGCCGGGTGACGGTCGGCGGCGAGGTCGTCACGGATCCGGCCCGAGATGTCGGCGAGGGCGATGACGTACGGGTCGACGGCAGTCCGGTGACCGTCGAGGCCCATGAGGTGTGGGCGGTGAATAAGCCGGCTGGGGTTGTCTCTACCGCCCGCGAGCCCGGGTCGAGGCCCGCGGTGGTAGAGCTGGTTCGCTCCGACGCTCGCCTTTATCCCGTCGGCCGGCTCGATGCAGACTCGACGGGCCTGCTGCTGCTGACCAACAACGGTGAGCTTGCCAACCGCCTCACCCATCCCCGCTACGAAGTCCCGAAGGCCTACCGCGCCGTGCTGCGTCGTCCCGTCTCCGAGCGAGATATGAGGCGTCTGGCGAGCGGCATTGAGCTGGACGACGGCCCCACGGCACCCGCCGAGGCGCACAGGCTTGGAGAGCGAGAGATCGAGCTGATCCTGCGAGAGGGACGGAACCGGCAGGTTCGTCGCATGGCGGAAGCTGTGGACAACGAGGTGATCTCACTGCGTCGCGTTCGGTTCGGTTCGATCGAGCTGGGCGACCTCCCGAAGGGCACCGCCCGGCGCCTCTCCACCGATGAGGTCTCCCGGCTTTGGGAAGATGCGCAGCCGTGAGCTCCGAGATGGACCAACAGCGGCTCTACGCCGTACGCGGTGCGGTGCAGGCTGACGCCAACGCAGCCGAATCGATTCTCACCGCGACCACGCAGCTGATGCAGGAGCTCCTGGAGCGCAACGACCTTTCGCATGAGGCGATGGTCAGCTGCCTGTTCACCACCACGGAGGACCTCGATGCGGAGTTCCCGGCCGTGGCCGCTCGTGACCTTGGCCTCGAGTCGGTGCCGCTCCTCTGCTCTCGCGAGATCCCCGTTCCCGGCTCGATGCCGCGGGTGATCCGGGCCATGGTCCACTACTACGCTCCCATCGGCCATGTTCCCGCTCACGCCTATCTCGGTGCGACGCAGGAGTTGCGCTCCGACCTTCACGCCGCCCAGTAGGGCCGGCGGCGAGCGCGGATCGGCCACAATGGCCGCATGAGCGTCACCTTTTCCCAGAAGCTTGCTCGTATCCCGGGGTACCAGGCCGGTGTGCCGACCGGCAAGGCGCCCGAGGCGATCGCGGCTGGCGGCATCGCCCAGCTTGCTTCGAACGAGTCGCCGTTCTCGCCACACCCAAAGGTGATCGAGACGATCCAGGCGTCCGCCGCTGCGATGAACCGCTACCCGGACCCGGCCGCCACCCTGCTGCGCGACCGAATCGCCGAGCGATATGAGGTCGAGCCGGGCCAGGTCACGGTCGGCAATGGCTCCTGCGAGATCTTGCTTGCCGCTTCCGAGGCCCTTTGCGAGCCCGGCGCGGAGATCGTCTATGCCTGGCCCTCTTTCTCGATGTACCCGTATCTGGCGGCGCTGAGCGGCGCCCGGGAGATCCGCGTGCCGCTTGCCGAGAGAGAGGCACTCGACCTCGATGCGATGGCGGCTGAGGTGACCGCGGCCACCCAGATCGTCGTGGTTTGCAACCCGAACAACCCAACCGGGACGCACCTGTCGGCAGCCGAGGTCGCCGCCTTTTGCGAGGGCCTGCCCGATCACGTGACGATTGCCCTAGACGAGGCCTATATCGAGTTCCAAACGAATGACGATCCCGACGCGACCATCGACCTGATTCGAGACTTCCCGAACCTGGTCATCCTGCGCACCTTCAGCAAGGTCTACGGGCTGGCTGGGCTGCGGGTTGGCTTTGCGATCGGCTCAGCCAAGTTCCGCGCCGCGGTCGACGCGGTGCGCCAGCCCTTCAGCGTCAATGCCATCGCCCAGGCGGCCGCGGCGGAGGCGATCCTGCATTCCGATGACGTGGCACGCCGGGTCGAGGGCACGATCGCGGAGCGACTGCGCGTCGAGGAGGCGCTGCACGAGATGGGCTTGAAGACGGCTGAGACTCAGGCCAACTTCTCCTGGGTCGATCTCAATGGCGCCGAGGAGGGCGACGTCGTCAGTGGGCTCGCCGAGCAGGCGATCGCGGTGCGCGCGGGGGCTCCGCTCGGCGACTCCGGGCACATTCGCGTCACTTACGGGACCCCCGAGGAGAACGGCCGATTTCTTGCCGCTCTCGAGCAGTTGCTCGACTAACCGCGGCGCGCGTGCTACAAAGTCTGGGAGTGAAGCGAATGGGCGACATTGCAAGCGATACCCGCGCCACCGGCGCCGCGCTTGCCCCTGCCCACGCCTCCTATTACTGGCACTGGCGATTTAGCTAGGCGTTCGGCCTCGCGGCGCAGAGCAGCGCCGCGGATAGATGTTTCGGCCGGGCGCCGCCCCGATTTGCGCGATCCCGTCGTGCGCCTTTCGCATGGCGAGATCGCTTAGGAAAGTAAGGTCATGGCTGTGGAGAAAGGTGGCAGTGAGATGATGATCGGAATGCAGGGCGAGACGCGAGACCGGGTCCGCGACCAGCGGATCGACCGGGTCGTTGAGCTTGTCTCGCCGATCAAGCTGCTCGAAGACCTGCCGCTGGGCGAAGAGCGCGAGCAATCTGTGGTTCGGGGGCGAGACGCGGTCGAGGGGATCCTCAGGCGCGATGACGACCGTCTCTTGGTCGTCGTTGGCCCCTGCAGCGTCCACGACGTGGCCGCCGCGCTCGACTACGCAAAGCGCCTCGGTGAGCTGGCAAAGGAGCTGGACGGCGACCTGTTGATCGCGATGCGCGTCTACTTCGAGAAGCCGCGCACGACGACCGGCTGGAAGGGCCTGATCAACGACCCTCACCTCGACGGGTCCTTCGACGTCAACGCCGGCCTGCGCGTGGCGCGCACCCTGCTGTTGGAAGTGCTCGACACCGGGCTTGCTATCGGCTGCGAGTTCCTCGATCCGATCACGCCGCAGTACATCTCCGACACGGTTTCCTGGGGGGCGATCGGAGCGCGCACGACCGAGAGCCAGACGCATCGCCAGCTGGGCTCCGGCCTCTCGATGCCGATCGGCTTCAAGAACCGCACCGATGGCAACATCCAGGTCGCCGTCGACGCGGTCCGCGCCGCGGCGGTGCCGCACGCCTTTGCCGGCATCGACGACAGCGGCACGCCGGCCATCCTGCACACAAAGGGCAATCCCGACGGGCACTTGATCCTGCGTGGCGGCCGAGGCACTCCCAACTACGACGCCGACGGCGTGGCGGGCGCACTTGAGAGGCTTAGCGCGGCCGGATTGCCGGAGCGGGTCGTGATCGACGCCTCCCACGACAACAGCGAAAAGGATCCGGCCCGCCAGGTGATCGCCGCGGGTGAGATCGGCGAGCAGATCGCAGCGGGGAACGGCGCGATCGTCGGCGTGATGCTCGAGTCGTTCCTGGTCGAGGGCCGTCAGGACCTCGATTCGGATGGGCCCCTGACCTACGGGCAATCGATTACCGATGCCTGCATCGATTGGGACCAGACGGTCTCGGTGCTTCGCCAGCTGGCCGGCGCCGTCCAGGCGCGGCGCGGCCAATGAGCGCGCAGCGAGCGAAGCGCGAAGCGGTGTCATGAAGATCGCCGTGCTCGGAGTGGGCCTGATCGGAGGCTCGGTCGGGCTTGGCGCACGGCAGCGGCTGGAAGCCGAGGTAACCGGTCACAGCCGCAATCCCGCGACCGTCGAACGGGCGATCGAGCTGGGCGCGCTCGATCGTGGCGCCGGCTCAGTCGCCGAGGCCTGCGAGGGAGCCGAGCTCGTGTTCTGTGCGGGCCCGGTGGCGGCACTGCCAGGGCAGGCGCGGGAGGCGCTGGCGGCTAGTGGTCCCGAGACCGTGGTCACTGACGTCGGCTCTACCAAGGGCGAGCTGGTCGGCGAGCTCGGAAACGATGAGCGCTTCATCGGCGGGCATCCGCTGGCGGGTGCGGAGACGGCGGGAGTCGAGAACGCGCGCGCCGACCTCTTCGATGGCGCTCGCTGGTACCTGACCCCCACCGAGCAGTCCAGCGGAGTGCATTACGACCGCCTCCAGCGGACGATTACCGGCCTAGGTGCGCGCCCTCAGGCAATCCAGGCCGACGTCCACGATCGCCTGATGGCGACCGTCAGCCACCTCCCGCACGTCCTCGCCAACGTCCTGGCGGGACAGGCGGCTGCCGAGCTGACCCGCGATTCCGAGCGGATGCCGGAGGTCGGGCCCAGCTTTCGCGACACCACTCGGGTCGCCGGCTCGAACCCGAGCATCTGGGGAGACATCTTCCTCACCAATCGCGAGTCGGTCGCGGAGGCGATCGACTCCGCCGTCGGCCGCCTGCAGGAGGCAGCGGACCTGATCCGAACGGGCGACCGCGACGCCCTTGCCGCTTGGCATGCGGCTGCCGGCGCCGATCGGCGCCGCCTGCTCGAGGCCGACGGTGCGGCTGAGGCGCTGCGCGAGCTCCGAGTCGTCGTCTCCAACCGTCCTGGAACTGTGGCCGAGCTGGCGCTGGCGCTCGGGGAGGCCGGTGTCAACATCGAGGACATGGCCCTCCACCCGGCACCGGACATGAAGTCGGGTGCGATCTCGCTTTGGGTCTCCGGCGAGGAGCAGGCAGAGCGCGCGGTGGCGCTGGTCCGGAAGCTGGGCCATACAGTGACCGCGCTCGACGACGGGGGGTAGGCACCGATGGCCACCCGATTCGAGCCCGTTGGCGCGCTGCGCGGAACGCTGCGCCCGCCGCCCGACAAGTCGATTTCTCATCGTGCTGCCCTGATCGCCGCGATGGGGGAGGGGGAGACGACGATCGAGGGATACCTCGATGCCGCCGACACCCGCTCGACTCTGGCGGCGATCCAGACCCTCGGGGCCAGCGTCAGCGGGGGAGACCCTGGGACTGGCGCCGGCCAGGGGGCAGTCAAGCGAGAGCTGCGCATCCGTGGCGTCGGCATGCGCGGGCCTCAGGAAGCCGGCATTGACGTCGGCAACGCGGGCACCCTTCTCCGTTTGCTTCCGGGGTGGCTCGCGGGGCAGGAGACCGGTGCTTGGACGCTTGACGGCGACGCTTCGATTCGCCGCCGCCCCGTTGATCGGATCGTCGAGCCACTGCGCGAGATGGGCGCCGAGCTGAGCTGCCGCGAGGGCCGCCTGCCACCGCTGGAAGTCAGTGGATCGCCGCTGCGCGGGATCACCTACGAGATGCCGATCGCCAGCGCCCAGGTCAAGTCATGCCTGCTGTTCGCGGGCCTTCTCGCTGAGGGGGAGACGAAGGTGATCGAGCCGCTCTCTAGCCGCGATCACAGCGAGCGGATGCTGGCGGCGGCCGGCGCCGAGATCCAGCGGGATGGCCAAGCCGTAGCCGTCCAGCCCGTCGGCCGGCTCGAGATCGACCGCATCGTCGTCCCCGCCGACTTCTCCTCTGCTGCCTTCTTCATCGTTGCCGCCCTACTGGTGGAGGGCAGCGATGTGGGGATCGACGACGTCGGCCTCAACCCGACCCGCACAGGCCTGATCGATGTCCTCAAGCGGATGGGGGCCCAGATCGAGGTTGAGCCTGGGGGTGAGGAGGGGGGGGAGCCGATCGGCACGCTGGTCGCCCGCTCTTCGAAGTTGCGCGGGACCGAGGTTGGTGGCGCCGAGGTACCGCTTGCGATCGATGAGCTGCCGCTCGTCGCTCTGGCCGCCTGCTTTGCGGAGGGCACGACGACGATCCGCGACGCCGCTGAGCTGCGCCGTAAGGAGTCAGATCGAATCGAGACCGTTGCCACGGCTTTGAACGCCCTCGGCGGCAAGGTCGAGACCACCGCGGACGGGATGGCGATCGAGGGGACCGGCGGCCTGCGCGGCGGGTCGGTGAACGCCGCTGGCGATCACCGGATCGCGATGCTCGGCGCCGTTGCCGGCTTAGCCTCCAAGGAAGGCGTCGAGGTCCACGGCATGGATGCCGCCGCCGTCAGCTACCCGGGGTTCGAGGCTGACCTCGCCGCTTTGTTGGGCGGCGGCACCGGCACATCCTGAACCGCATCCATACGCTCCCCCCATGGTCATCGCGATTGACGGCCCCGCCGGAGCCGGGAAGTCCTCTGTAGCCCGCGCAGTTGCGGGGGCGCTCGGCTTCACCTACCTCGATTCCGGCGCGATGTATCGCTGCGTTGCCCTGGCCGCGATCGAGCGGGGCATCGACCTCGACGGAGATGCCGCTCTGGGAGAGCTGGCGCGCTCGCTGGAGATCGACCTCGACGGCGATTGCGTCCGCCTTGACGCGCGCGAGGTCAGCGAGGCCATTCGAGAGCCACGGGTGACCGAGGCCTCCTCTCGCGTTTCGATCCACCCACCGGTTCGCGAGGCGATGGTTGCCCAGCAGCAGCGGATTATCGCCGCGGGGCGCTTCGTCGCCGAGGGTCGCGACATCGGCACGGTGGTCAGTCCCGAGGCCCCGCTCAAGGTCTTCCTCACCGCCTCCGCCCCCGAGCGCGCCCGTCGCCGTGCCGCGCAGACCGGGGAGGATGAGGCGGCCGTACTCGCTGCACAGCTCGAGCGCGACGAGCGCGATGAGGGTCGCGAGCACAGCGCGTTGCGGTCCGCCGACGACGCGGTCGAGCTCGATACCACGGGACTGTCTCTCGACGAGGTTGTGGGACGCGTCGTCGAGCTCGCCCAGGAGAGGAACCTGGCATGAGGCTGGGTGAGTTCCTATCGCATAGCGAGGGAAACTCGCCCAAGCGAGGGCATTGCGCGTGAGCCGGCTGCCCACCGTCGCCATCGTCGGCTTCCCCAACGTTGGAAAGAGCACACTGGTGAACCGGCTCGCCGGCGGGCGCGAGACCGTCACCCACGCCGAGCCGGGGGTCACCCGCGATCGAAAGCGAGTGCCGTGTGAGTGGAACGGAGTCGCCTTCGAGCTGCTCGACACCGGGGGAATCGATATGGCCGACGAGAGCGAGATGGCCGAGGACGTGCAGCGCCAGGCGAGGCTGGGGATCGAGGAGGCCGATGTCGTGCTGCTGGTCGGAGACGCTCGTGCCGGGGTGCGGGCGGGAGACGCGGATCTGGCCAAGACACTGCGAGGCGGCGATGTCCCGGTCTTGGTCGCGGTCAACAAAATCGATCGGCCCGGCGACGAGCACCTGGCCGCCGAGTTCCACAAGCTCGGGCTGGGCGAGCCACTGGTGGTGTCGGCGACCCATGGCATTGGCAGCGGCGATCTGCTTGACCGGATAGTCGAGTCGCTGGGCGAGCGGACGGATTCGGCGCCCGTCGAGGAGTCGACGCGCGTCGCGGTGATCGGGCGACCCAACGCCGGCAAGTCCTCCCTGGTCAATGCTTTCCTCGGGGCGGAGCGGGTGATCGTCTCCGAGCAGGCCGGGACGACGCGGGACGCCATCGATACGGAGCTCGAGGTCGACGGCCGCTCCATCATCCTCGTCGATACCGCCGGCCTGCGGCGACGCGCCAAGGTTGCCGGCACTGTCGACTACTACGCCCAGCTGCGCTCCGAACGAGCGGTTGAGCGGGCCGACGTCGCACTCGTCGTCTGCGACGCGGCTGACGGCGTCACCGCGGAGGACCTGCGGGCCGCCGAGCTGGCGATGCGCGCCGGTTGCGCGACGCTGCTGGTGCTCAACAAGTGGGACGTCACCGCAACCGACATCGACGATGCTCGCGCTCGTGTTGCACGCAAGTCCCGCCTGCGCCCCGAGGTGGTCACCTGCTCGGCCACGCGGGGCCGAAACGTCCCCAAGCTGCTGCCAAAGGCGCTGGAGCTGGCCGATCGCGCCGGCATGAGGATTCCGACCCCGGAGCTGAATCGCTTCGTTGCCGAGGTGGTCGCAACGACACCGCCACCCGCTCGTCGCGGCCGTCGCCTGCGTCTCTACTACTCCGCCCAAATCGGAGAACGCCCACCTCGGGTGGCGATTCAGGTCAACGATCGGCGCCTGATCACTCGCGACTGGGCCTATCACCTCGAGAACCGGATGCGGGAGGCCTACGAATGGGATGGGGTGCCGCTGGTGATCGATTTCATCCCCAGATCAAGGCGTCAACGCTGAGAGTCGTCCACTAGGCTTTCGTTATGTCAGATAGTCAGCCGCTCGCCGAGGGCGAGTACCTCTTCACGTCCGAGTCCGTCACCGAGGGGCATCCCGACAAGGTCTGCGACCAGATCTCAGACGCGGTGCTCGATGCGGTGATGGCAGACGACCCCGAGGGCCGCGTTGCCTGCGAGACCCTCGTCAACACGGGGATGGCGGTCGTCTCCGGTGAGATATCGACCGACGTCCATCTCAACGTGCCCGACCTCGTCCGCGAGACGATCCTGAGGATCGGCTACGACCACGGCGACTACGGCTACCACGGCGATCACATCTCGGTCCTCGTCTCGCTCGACAAGCAGTCGCCGGACATCGCTCAGGGCGTCGACGAGGCCTACGAGACGCGGGTCGGCAACGCCGATGACGAGCTGCTGCTGGCCGGTGCCGGCGACCAGGGAATGATGTTCGGCTACGCCACCGATGAGACCGAGGCATTGATGCCGATGCCGGTCCACATCGCTCACCGGCTTGCCGAACGGCTGGCCGCGGTGCGCAAGGACGGCAGCCTCGACTACCTCGGCCCCGACGGCAAGACCCAGGTCACGGTGCGCTACGCCGACGGTCGCCCGGTCAAGATCGAGAAGCTTCTGATCTCAACGCAGCACGCCGATGGCATCGATTCGGAGACGAAGATCAAGCCCGACCTCTGGGAGAGCGTCGTCCTGCCGGTTCTCTCTGCCGAGGTATCGGGGATGTATGACGAGAGCGCCCTGCTGGAGGGATTCCTCGTCAACCCGACCGGCAAGTTCGTGATCGGCGGCCCGGTCGGCGACGCCGGCCTCACCGGCCGCAAGATCATCGTTGACACCTACGGCGGGATGGCCCGCCACGGTGGCGGCGCCTTCTCTGGCAAGGATCCCTCAAAGGTCGATCGCTCTGCCGCCTACGCCACGCGCCACGTCGCCAAGAACGTCGTCGCGGCCGGGCTGGCGCAACGCTGCGAGGTCCAGGTCGCCTACGCGATCGGCGTCTCACATCCGATCTCGTTGATGGTCGAGACCTTTGGCACCGGCACGCTGCCCGACGCGGAGATCTCCCGTCTGGTCGAAGCAGAGTTCGACCTCCGGCCGGGGGCGTTCCGCCGCTACCTTGACCTGCACCGGCCGATCTTCCAGAAGACCGCCTCCTACGGCCACTTCGGCCGCAAGGACGACGACTTCACCTGGGAGAAGACCGACCGGGCTGACGCCCTGCGCGACGCAGCGAAGTCCGCCGCGGTCCCCGCCTAGGCCCCTTAAGCAGGTTCTGATCTGCCGGGCTGCTGGGCCTCGCCGAGGCCGTGAGTGCCGGCTGCTGCGGTGCCGGTTGCCTGGTCGACTCGGTGCACGACGTCACCAGGGTCAGCGACACCGGCGAAGACAAAGTTGTAGTCGTCGGTCGCGGCAGTGTCGAAATCGACGTCGCCGATCTGCATGACCCGCTGGTAGACCGACTGGCGATAGTTCACGTTCTGCACACGCTCGAGCCGGGTCTCCTGAATCTCTCGGGAGATGATGCCGCGCTTGATGTTGAGACGGCGGTTGGTGATCGTGTAGGTGGTGGCTACTCGCTTGATGAAGCCGATCAGGACCGTCAGGCCGATGATCGCGAGGACGATTACGAAGACCGTGGCACTGCTGGTATCGAAGAGCTTCGCGATCACGCCGATCACCGCGGCGATCACAACCCCCTTCAGGTAGAAGCCGAGGATTGCCCGCCATGACGGGTGCCCCTCGAAGATGACCTGCTCCCCCGGGCTGAGGTTGATGTTCATTGGACGGCAGCATAACTAGCTAGGGGAGGCCGTCCGCCTTTCTCCTTACCGTGAGGAGGTGACTATTGCCAAGGTCGAGCCGCTGACGACTTCACGCTCGCTGCGTGGGCCCTTCGACTATCGCCTGCCCAGCGAGATGGCCGATTTGGATGTCGGCAGCGTGCTATGGGTTCCGTTCGGTCGTCGCCGGACGCTCGGTGTCGTCGTTGGGTTGGCTGAGGCTTCTGACTTGCCGCCCGAGCGTTTGGCCGAGCCGCTGGAAGCGCTTGGGTCGGGGGTTCCTCCGGAGCTGATCAGGCTTGGCCTCTGGGTTGCCAAGGAGTACTGCTCGACGCCGGCGCGCGGTCTGCAGCTCGTGCTGCCGCCGGGAACCGGAGCAAGCGGCCAGCGCGTCCGCCCGCGGACCGAGCTGCGGGCTGAGATCACCGCCGCCGGGCGCAGTGCCCTGGAGGGTGGCGAGCGTCTCGGGGCTCGACAGCGAGCGGCTCTGGAAGCTTTGCGTGCGGGTGAGATGTCAGCCCGCGAGCTTTCCACCGTAGGGGCCGATCGCCAGGTGTTGCGCCGACTCGAGGCGCGGAGCTTGCTTTCCACGCGCAGTGTTCGCTTGTTCCGCCGTTCGACCCATCCATCGGTGGGGGCTTCCGGAGGTCGTCCGCAGCTGATCGAGGAGCAGATGCAGGCCGTTGCCCGGATTGTCGCCGCGCTTGACGCTGATGACGGAGAGCCCCGCGAGCTGCTGCTGCACGGCGTAACCGGCTCCGGCAAGACGGAGGTCTATCTGGCTGGCGTCGAGGCGGCGCTGGCTCAAGGCAAAGGGGCGATCGTCCTCGTGCCTGAGATCGGCCTCGCCCCACAGGCGGTCGCGCGCTTCCGAGCACGGCTTGGCGATCGCTTCGCCGTGCTGCACTCGGCTCTATCGCCGGGTGAGCGCTATGACGAATGGCAGCGGCTACGTAACGGTGAGGCCAGCGTGTGTGTCGGCCCCCGGTCTGCGATCTTCGCGCCGGTTCGTGATCTCGGCCTGATCATTGTCGACGAGGAGCACGAGGCTTCCTACAAGCAGGACAGCGACCCGTGTTATGACGCGCGTGCCGTGGCTCGCCAGCGTGCCACGGAATCCGGCGTCACGCTGGTCTCCGGGACAGCAACTCCGCGGCCGGAGTCTTGGCTTGCGCTACCGCGAGTGGAGATGCCGCATCGAATCGACGGGCGCGTCATGCCGCCGGTCGGTGTGCTCGACATGTGTGCGGCGGACCCCCGCTCGGGGCCCTTGCACCCCGTCACCTGGGGCGCGCTGGAGAAAGTACAGCGAGCCGGCGCAAAGGCGATCGTGATGGTCAACCGCCGCGGCTTTTCGCCTTGGCTCATATGCCGTTCCTGCGGGCGCAATTGGGGTTGCCCGCGCTGCGACGTGTCGCTGATCGTGCATCGTGAGGCCGAAGCCTTGGTCTGTCACCACTGCGCCTACTTCGAGCCCCTGCCCAGCGCCTGCTTCGACTGCGGCTCTACAACGCTGTCCCAGTCAGGCGCTGGGACCGAGCAGTTGGAGTCGTTGATCATGGAGAGGCTTGCCCCGATGCCCGTCTTCCGGCTCGACTCCGACACGGTCAGTGGCCACGGAGCGCACGCCAGGATCCTCGCCGGCTTCGGGGAGGCCCGCAGCGCGGTTTTGGTTGGCACCCAGATGGTGGCGAAGGGCCACGATTTTCCCGAGGTGACCCTCAGCGCGATCATCGACGCCGATGCGACACTGCGCTTTCCAGACTTCCGCGCCTCTGAGCGAACCTTCGCGATGGTTGCCCAGCTCGCCGGTCGCAGCGGCCGCGGCAAGGCCGGTGGAGAGGTGCTGGTCCAGACCCTTGCGCCGGAGGAGTCCAGCATCGTGCATGCTGCCCGCCACGATGCGGCGGGCTTTCTCGAAGAGGAGATCGAGCGTCGCCGCGCCCTTCACTACCCGCCTTTCTCGCATCTGGTGCGGGTAGTGCTGAAGGCGGAGGCTGAGGATCGAGTGGACGAAGTGGCGATAAAGCTTGCCGACGCTCTTTCCGGAGCCCTGCCGAAGGACACGGACCTACTAGGCCCCGCGCCGATGTTCCGTGTCCGCAATCGCCATCGCCGTAGGCTGCTGATGAAGGCAGATCGCCGCGATGTCACGATTGCCGCCGTTGGCGAAACCGTTGAGCGCCTGGCGTCCGACCGTGCGCTCCGCGATGTCGCGATCAGCGTCGACGTCGACCCGCAGTAGAACCTGCTTCAAGGCCCTGGCTCAGGTGAGGTTTCGAGGCAGGGCAATCCATACAATCGAGTCATGAGCGACGAGCAGGCCGCCAAGACCGGCGAGGACGATCGCGAGGTCGCCGAAGCCGAGCTGCTGCAGCGCCGGGAGGGAGCGCTGGCGCAGGTCATCAGGTTCGGCGACCCGGTATTGAAGAGCAAGGCGTCACCGGTCACCGAGTTCGACCGCGATCTGCGTGTTGAGATCGAGCGAATGATCGCGATCATGCGTGACGGGATGGGGGTGGGCCTGGCTGCCACCCAGCTCGGGATCCTGCGCCGCGTGCTCGTTTTCCAGGCCGGCCCCGACTGCGAGCCAACGGCGCTTATCAATCCCTCGATCGAGTGGCTGTCGGAGGACATCGTGCTCGCCGAAGAGGGTTGTCTCAGCCTGCCGGGGATTGCGCTGGACGTCGAGCGGCCCTTGCACGTCAGGGTCAGCGGCCGTGACGTAGACGGCGAGCCTGTGACGCTAGAGGCTTCGGGCCTGGAGGCACGTGTGCTGCAGCACGAGATCGACCATCTCGACGGTGTGCTGATTCTGGATCGCGCGCCGCGCGCGCAGCGGAAGGGCGCGCTCCGGGCGTTGCGCGAAGGCGGCAGCTATAGCCCCCCGGCGGATGAGGAGGGCGAGGCGTTGGGTGACGAGCATCGTGAGCCTCGCACCGACGCGTGAAAACCGTCTACCTCGGAACTTCGGATTTCGCCGCCACGGTCTTGCGCCGCTTGGCCGACTCCCCACATCGTCCGCTGCTCATCGTCACACCACCCGATCGTCCCCGGGGGAGAGGCCGTAAGACGTTGCCGCCGCCCGCGGCGGTCGTTGCGAAGGAGCTGGGGATCGAGCTTCTCCAGGCGGAGGACGTAAACGGGGCGGATGCGATGGACGCGATTCGCGCCGTGAAACCCGAGGCGGTTGCGGTCTGTGCCTTCGGTCAGTTGATCCGCGAGCCACTGCTATCGGAGGTCCCTTTGGTGAACGTCCATCCCTCGCTGCTGCCCCGCTGGCGGGGAGCGGCGCCCATCGAGCGCACGATCATGGCTGGCGACGAGTGCACCGGCGTCACCATCATGCGGGTCACCGCTGGGCTCGATTCCGGGCCGGTCGCATTGTGCGAGGAGCTCGCGATCGGGCCCGAGGACGATTTCGAGACCCTCTCGGGTCGCCTTGCCGCGCTGGGGGGCGAGCTCCTGGTCAAAGCGCTCGACCTGCAGTCGAGCGGAGGGCTCGAGTTTGTCGAGCAAGACGAGGGCGACGCCACTTACGCCGAGAAGATCGACTCCGCCGAGCGTCGCCTCGACCCTGCCAGGCCGGCCCACGAGCTCGCCCGCACAGTGCGCGCCCTTACGCCCCATATCGGGGCCTACCTCGAGGTCGGCGGAGGCGGCCGGTTGGGGGTGCGCCGTGCGCGTCCGGTG
This sequence comes from Solirubrobacterales bacterium, assembly GCA_025450195.1. GTDB lineage: Bacteria > Actinomycetota > Thermoleophilia > Solirubrobacterales > 70-9 > VRUE01. The sequence continues at coordinate 35,621 of JANWHW010000013.1, forward strand.
GACGTCAGCGTCAAGCTCGGCGATGTTCGCGCCGAGTGGGGCGCGCTGCTGCTCGGCTGCGGCCAGCGAGCATTGAGGCTGGAGGTCGTGCAGCCGGAGGGTGGCAAGCCGATGGCCGCTGACGCGTATCTGCGCGGCCATCCCCTGCCGACGCTGTGAGGGCGGAGCGAGCGAAGCGTCGCAGCCCGATTCTTCGCAAGCGAGCGAAGCGCGAGCCATTGCTGTGAGCGCTGTCTCTCCCGCCCGCGCACTTGCCTTCGCGACGATTAGAGCGACGTTCGAGGAGGACGCCTTCACCGAGCGGTTTTTCAGGGAGGAGGCAGAGGGGCGCGGTGTGTCTGGGCGAGAGCGCGCCCAAGCACAGCGCCTGTCCTATGGCGCCGTGCAGCGTCGCGCCACCAGCGATGCGGCCATCGAAAGCCTTGCGGAGCGCTCCGTGCGCCTGCTCGACCCGCCGGTTCTCGCTGCTCTGCGGCTGGGTCTCTACGAGCTGCTGTTTGCCGATGCAACGCCCGATCACGCTGCCGTTGACCAGGCGGTCGAGTTGGCGAAGGCAGCCGGTGCCGGGCACGCAGCCGGCCTGGTCAATGCCGTGCTGCGCCGCGCCATTCGCGAACGGGAAAAGCTCCGCTCGGAGCTGCTCGAAGACGACTCGACACCCGAGCGCGCCGCCGCCGCCCATTCGGCCCCGCTCTGGCTTGTGCAGATGTGGTGGGAGGAGCTTGGATCTGACGCCACTCGCTCTTTGCTTGCCGCGTGCAACGAGCCGGCAGAGCTTGCCGTAACGGTTCATACCCGCCGGGCTGGCCGCGACGCGGTCATCGCGACCCTCCGCGAAGCTGGGGTGGAGGCACGGACGCCCGAAGCGCCGTGGCCGCTGTCGCCGCCCGAGACACTCGTTCTCTGCGGCCGAGCCGGGGCAGCCGTCTCCCCGCTGGTGGCGAACGGCCAGCTGACCCCTCAAAGCCGAGGTTCGGCTGCCGTGGTCGAGGTGCTCGATCCACAGCCTGGCGAGCACGTCTTGGACCTCTGCGCGGGGCCCGGTATCAAGACTGGGCAGATTGCGGCGCGGATGGGCGATCGCGGAGAGGTGATCTCGGTCGAGCTGGCACCCGAGCGGGCGACCGAAGTGGCGGAGCAGGCGCGCCGGTTCGGTTTGCGCAGCGTCTCCGTGATCGAGGCTGACGCCACAGGAGCCGCGCTTGCGGGGGGATTTGACCGGGTGCTCGTAGACGCTCCATGCTCGGATTTGGGCACGCTTGCGTCCCGGCCTGACGCTCGCTGGCGCAAGTCGCCGCGAATGCTCGAGCGCCTCGCAGGGGTCCAGCAAGGCCTCCTCGCTGCCGCCGCGGCGGCTGTGCGGCCGGGGGGCGTGCTCGTCTATGCGACATGCACGATCTCGCGTCGCGAGAACGAGAATCAGGTTGCCGCGCTGCTTGAGGCTTCGGCGGCGGGGGAGGTTCCGCCTCTCACTCTCGAGGACTTGGGCGCGCGGGCGCCCGGGCTGGCGGCGGTGGGCGATTCGCGTTGCCTTCAGATGCGCCCTGACCGAGATCGAACCTCTGGATTCTTCATTGGCCGCTTCAAACGGGATGATGAGGAGCGCGAATAGCTGCCATGAGCGAAGAAGAGAAGAAAGCGGAAAGCGAGCTGCGGCGGCCGAGCTGCCCCGGCTGCGGTGAGCCCTGGCTGCGGCCCACCCAGCTGCCGGGTCGGTTTCGCTGCGTGTACTGCCTGCGTCGCTTCGAGTTGGTTTCGCAGTGCCCCAACTGCGGCGAGCACCAGACCATCGCGCGGATGAGCACCACCGAGGACATGAGCTGCCAGCTCTGTGGGGACTCGATGCTCCGAGCGATCTGACGCTTCGGTTAGGTTCTCGCCAATGAAGGCCTTGCTGAAAGAGAGGCGGGTCGCGCCATCGATCCTCTCCGCTGACTTTTCTCGACTTGGCTCCCAGGTCGAAGAGGTGATGGATGCTGGGGCGCGAGTGATCCACGTCGACGTGATGGACGGGCATTTCGTGCCGCCGATCACGATCGGCCCACTGGTCGCCGGCTCGATCGCCGACCAGGTCCACGCCGCCGGTGGGGCGGTCGACGTCCACCTGATGATCGAGGCCCCTGAGCGCCACATCGAGGCCTTCGCCGAGGCCGGAGCCGATGCAATTACGTTCCACCAGGAGGCCACACCGCACGTTAATCGCACCCTGGCGGCAATCCGCGAGCTCGGCTGCCTGGCCGGAGTGGCGATCAATCCCGGCACGGCGGTGGAGGCGCTTGCCGAGCTGCGCGGTCTGGCCGACATCGTTCTCTGCATGACGGTCAACCCCGGCTGGGGCGGCCAGGCCTTCATCGAGGGCTCACCGGACAAGGTCTCTCGCCTGGTCCCTCTGGTCGGGGACGCCAGGATCGAGGTCGATGGCGGCATCGACACCACCACGGCCGGCCCCATCGCGGAAGCAGGGGCCTCCCTGTTCGTTGCTGGCTCCGCCGTGTTTGGCGCCGACGATCCAGCCGCTGCCTACGCCGAGATTGCGGACGCCGCGGGCGCAGTCTGAAGCGCGAGCCGGCCCTCGCCCCTCAGCGCTCCATCGCCTCCATCCCTCGGTCGAGCGTCGCCACGCTCGTGGCTCCCTCGGGGACCGGAACGGCTCGAAAGGTGGAGGTTGGCAGCTCGAGGCGGAAGGCCGCTTGCCCGTCGCTGTCGAAGCCTGTCACCAGAGGGTTATCCCCCCAGCTCACGAGCCAGCCGCCTTCGATGAGCGGTCGGGCCGATCCGCAACAGTGGCTGGTCGTGATCCGCGAGTCGTTGAGCTGGCCGAGGTAGGTAGCCGTGCCTCGGTCGGGGTCGAGCCGGTAGGAAACGACCCGTGGGCGGCGCGGGCGATCCTTTCCGTTGTCATAGACGGTGAGGCTGCCGTCCGGCGCGATGCGGGCATCGTGCTGGCCGCCGAAACGCTTGCGGGCCGGGTCACCGATAACGCGCAGCGACTCGTCGGTGTGGGTGCCGCCCAGCTTCCAGCGGATATCGCCAGTGGGCCGCGCGATCCCGTAGATCGCATCGGTATGGCGGGTTGAAATCACCAGTTCGTCCGTTTCCCGCGGCTCGATCGAGTTGAGGTGAACCGGATCGAAGGTGGTGGCTCCGCCGACGCCGGCCTTGCCGTTGCTCAGCACGTTGTTCCACCATCGTCGGGTCTCTGAGAAGTGGATATGCCGGTGTGAGTTCCAGCGCCAGATGACTCGTCCTGCCGGGTCGATTTCCTGGATCTCCGCAAAGACCGCAGACGTTCGGGCCGGACCGCCGAAGCGCTTCAGGTCAACCCGCCCAGCCGGGGCGTAGGAATCCACCAGGACGTTCCCGTTCTCCAGCTCCTGGAACTCGTGGCCGTCGATGATCGACCCCTTCGTCTTCACCACCCGGACCAGCTCTCCCGAGGGCGAGCGGACCTCATAGGCCATGCGGGGATCGGACCCGTAGCCGTCGCCGAGCGATCGGGCCCAGGCAATCGTGCCGTCCTTGAGCACCTGGCCCCACAGAGCGCGCGTATCGGGGCTGTACCACCATCGCGGCACCCCCTGATGATCGAAGACGATCACCCACGGGCGGGCGTCTTGCGTTGGTCTGAAGGCGACCACGAAAAGACCCGGGTTGACTGGGCGCAGCTGTTGAAACCGCCAGCGCGGGAAGTCTGTCGGGAGGCAGCGCACCCGGTAGGAAGTGTGGCGGCCGTCATGGCCGGTCACAGCAATCTCAAAGTCTTCGCCGGGGCGCACATCGGGTTCAGCCTTGATGACTCCGGTCCTCCGCGCGGTCGAATCGATCGAAACGCTTGTCTCATGCGAAGCCTCGATCCGGATCCCCGCGGCTCGACTGCCGCACCGCGCGACGTATTGAGTCTGGCCTGGCTCGAAGCTTGGATAGAGGCCCTCGACCGTGATTGAGGCGTCTGGGCTCGAGGTGCCCCGATTGTCGCCGCAACCTGAGAGGGGAAGCGAAAGCGTCGCAAAGAGTCCCAGAGCTATGGCTGTAATCGTCTTGCCGGTCACCGGGCGAGTCTAGGGGTGGCCCTTCGACCTGTCCTGCGAGTGGGCTAGGTCCGTCGTCGCGGCGCCAGAGGTACGACCAGCGCGCCGGCCACCTCCTGCCACCAGGCACGCTCCGCCGGGTCATCGTCGGTACGGCCGGCGCGGCGTTCGCACCAGCGGGCCAGCGCCTGGCGCCCACCGAGTGCGACGATCTTTTCCGTTGTCACCGCGAAGCGACCGTCCGCCAGTGCCGCCAGAGCGCTGGAGCGATCGCGCCGGCTGCGCAGGATCGATACAACCGCGATCCCGTCGATCTCGCTCGGGGCCGAGGGGTCCTCGATGTCGCCGCCCGGCCGCACCGTGAAGATCTGGGGCGCCCCCCGCGGTGGCAGCTGTGGCGGGGGCGGCGTGCCCACCGGCCCGTCGTGCCAAAGTCGGGTCAGAGCCTCCACCTCCTCACGCAGCTCGCCGCTGACCAGGATGTGCAGCTCGTCTCCCTCTTGCACCTCGGTCGATCCGCGCGGCGGGATTGCGCGGCCATCGCGGACGATCACATTGACCAGAGCCTCGCGCGGTAGGCCCAGATCGCGCACCGGATGCCCTGCCGCTGCTGCTCCGGGCCTCAGCCGGTAGGAGACGACATCGCCGCCCATGCGGCGAATCCGACCCGACTCGAGCAGTCGCCGGGGTAGGGCGGGTTCGTCAGTGGTCAGTCCAAGCCGGCGAGCCAGCGGCTCGAAGCTTGCCCCCTGGATCAGGGTCGAGGTGACGACGACGAAGAAGACGATCGCGAACAGCTCCTGCCCGGTCCCGACTCCGGCGACGACGGGGAAGGTAGCCAGCCAGATCGGCGTGGCGCCGCGCAGCCCGGCCCAGCCCAGCATCGCTCGCTCACGCGTGTCGAGTGACGAAAAGAGCGTTGCGACGAATGCCGCCAGGGGGCGTGAGAGCAGGATCAGCACGGCCGAGAGCGCCAGTCCTTCAACCGCGACGTCGTCAAGAGTGCTGGGGAAGACGAGAAGCCCGAGCAGGATGAACAGCCCGATTTGTGCGACCCAGCCAACCCCCTCGTGGAAAGCGACGATCGTGCGACGCGCGGGGATGTTTCCCGACCCAAGAGCCAGCGCGGTCAGGTAGGTGGCGAGCAGGCCCGAGCCGTGCGCAATCTCCGCCAGGCCATAGGCGAGCCCGGCGATCGCGATCGTCGCCACCGGGTAGATGCCGTCGGTTGGCAGGCGCACCCGATTGAGCACCGTGACGGCGAGCCGTCCGACGGTCAGGCCGATCGCCACGCCCAGGGCCAGTTTGAGGAGGAGCAGCCCCACCATGTCGACGGCGCCATATCCAGGTTCCTGGATCCATTCGATGAAGCCGATCACCAGCAGCAGCGCGACGGGGTCGTTCATGCCCGACTCTCCCTCCAGCGAGCGAGCCAGCCGCTTCTTGAGGGTCGAACGGCGCAGGACGGCGAAGATCGCGGCCGAGTCGGTGGCGGCGATCGCTGCACCCACGATCATCCCTTCCAAGGCGCTGAGGTCGAAGATCAGCTTTGCGGCGAATCCCGCGGTAACAGCTGTGACGACGGTTCCAACCGTCGCCAATGAGGCTGCCGTGCCCAGTACCGGGCGTATCTCCCGCCAGCCGGCGGTTAGCCCTCCCTCGAAGAGGATCAGGACGAGGGCGATCGTTCCCAGTGTGCGAGCAAGCTCGGCGTCGCTGAACTCGATCCCGCCGATTCCCTCCGAGCCGGCGAGCATTCCCAGTCCGAGGAAGAGCAGCAGCCCCGGTATGCGCATACGTTCGGCCAATAGCGCGCCGGCGATGCCCGCGGTAAGCAGCGCGCCGGCGACAAGTATCAGCTCGGCATCGTGTCCGCCCATCTATGGACCCTAACCAGTGACCGTCAGATGTTCTCGTCGATTGCCGCCAGGCGTACTTCCAGCTCCTCGGGAGAGCCTGAGGCGGGCACGTCCTCGGCCCGTTCGTGCGGGTGGCGGTAGATCAGATAAAGCAGGCTCAGCAGCACGCCTGCTGCGAGAGTGAAGCCGATCTCGACCCGGCGGAACTCGTCGCCGACGAGCGGCACGAAGTTCCAGGCGATGAAGAGGCTTGCGCAGGCGATCCAGCGGACGGCAGCTCGACGGACCTGCCCCTGGGCGACGCAGGCCTGGTTGACCGTGACCGAGGAGAGGTAGAGCCCGGTGCCGGCAGCCACCAGCAGCAGCCCGACCCGGTCGTAGCTGAACTTGTCGCTGAAGGCGAGCTGCATCAGCTGTGGCCCGGCGAGGAGGATCGCGAGCGCCATCAGCCCGGTGAAGGCTGCAATGCCAAGCAGCACCGCTCGCACCGAGCGGTGAAACTCATCCTCGCTGCCGGACTCGGCGCTGGTGTGGAGGGCGGTGAGGTGGGGGAGAATGCTGGTCGAGACCGCCTGGAAGAGCTGCAGCGGTGCCCGCGCCAGCATCAGCACATTGAAGATGAAGCCGGCGGCCGCGGCGCCGTCGAGGCCGCGCACGATCAGCGGCCCGGCGTTGAGGAAGGCCTGTTCGCTGAACATGATCACCAGCACCGCAGCGGCGAAGCCCGTGCCGTGGGCCACCGACACGGAGGCGTCTCCGCCCGCCGCCTCTTTCGGGGGCTCGGGCGCCGTCCGCGCGCGGCGCGCGAAGGCCAGCGGCACGACCATCAGAGAGAGCGACGGCGCAGCGACGATCCCGATCGCCACCCATGACTGGCCGCTGAGCAGGCTGACCGCGACCAGAACGGCGAACAGGGTGCGGAAGCACGACTCGGAGAGGATCAGTGCGGTGAAGAGGCCGAACCGCTTCACCCCGGCGAGGTAGCCACGGGCGAAGTAGCTGGCGGCGTAGAAGAGGACGGCCGAGAAGTAGACCCAGTAGAGGGTTTCGTTGCCCTCGAGCAGACCGTCCTGGAGCGGCCCGCGGAAGGCGAGCGCCAGGACCGCGAAGAGCATCGCCAGGCCGAGCTGGATCGTGGCGGCGTTGCGCGTGGTGCCGCCGATCGGCTCGCCCTTGACCAAGTGTTCGGAGATGTGGCGCGAGAGCAACTGTTCGACCGGCCGGTAGAGGGTGGAGATGGTGATAAAAACGGCCGACCAGACGACGGTGATCTCTCCGTAGTCCGGCTTCGAGAGCACATGAGAGGCGATGAAGAAGTAGACGTAGGTGATCAGGCCGGTGAGGCCGACACCGATCGCCAGGAAGCTCGCCGTTTTGCCGTAGTCCGCGGTTGCCGAAGCGGCACCGGCGGGCGTCCGTTTGGAGCCCGGGATCCTCGGTCGGAATCGCATCAGCGGTCCTGCGGGTCGCGCTCGTAGTGGGACGGCTCCACTCCGAGGGAAAGCTCGATCCGCCGCACCCGCTCGAAGACGCGCTGGGTCATCACCCGTTGCCCAGCCAGCACGTCGCCGATGACCCCAAGCCCTAGCAGCTGCAATGCTGCGATGAAGAGGACGGCGCCGAGGATCAGCGACTGGACGTGGCCGGTGCGATCGCCATTGAAGATCCAGTCGAGGAGGAACGGCATCCAGGCGGCAAACGCCAGCAGGCCGACGATCAGCCCGGCGGTGACGAACACCCGCAAGGGCTCATAGCGGGTGTAGATGCGGAGGATCGAGAGCGCGTTGCGTCGTACGTAGGCGCCGGTTGAGTCGAAGAGCCGCGACTCGCGGGTCTGGGAGTTGGTCGCGACCTCGACCTGGTCGACCGCGACCAACATCTTTCCCGCCTGGATCAGGCTCTCCAGGGTGTAGGTGAAGTTGTCTACCACCAGCAGCCCGAGCGCCGCCTCGCGGTTATAGGCGCGAAAGCCCGAGGTCGTATCGGCGATCTCGGTGTCGGAGAACCTGCGCACCACCCAGCTGCCCAGTCTCTGCAGCGCCTTCTTGGAGCCCGAGAAGTGGTCGATCCGGGCGACCTGGCGATCGCCGACGACGATGTCGGCCTCGCCGGCGAGGATTGGCGCGACCAATTTTGCGACGTCGGCGCCGCAGTACTGGTTGTCGGCGTCGGTATTGACGACGACGTCAGCGCCCAGCTTCAGGCTGGCATCGAGTCCCGCTTGAAACGCAGCTGCCAAGCCCTTGTTGTTGGTGAGTCGAACGATGTGCTGTACGCCGTGCTCGCGCGCAACCTCCACGGTGCGATCGGTCGAGCCGTCATCGACCACGAGCATCTCGATCTCATCGACCCCTTCGATCTGGCGCGGCAGGTCGGCGATCGTCGCCGGCAGCGTCGTCTCCTCGTTGAGGCATGGAATCTGGATGATCAGCTTCACGGTGGTCGATCAGGGTATCCCTGGGCCCGGCCACCTGGCGCGCGGGTCCTGCCGCGGGGCAGGGGCCCTCGTCCTCGCAGGCTGCGGGCGGGGACCCCAGTCCCCACGCCACCCGCGCGAGGGAAGTCGTGGCAAGCGATACCATTGATTGACTCGTCAATCAGCTTATGAACGCCCAGCTCACAAACGTGGATCAAGCTCATTTGAGGCGGGCACTGGAGCTGGCTGAGGGAGGGCGTGGGCGGGTCAGCCCAAACCCGCTGGTCGGAGCGGTGATCGTGCACGACGGCGCAATCCTCGGCGAGGGATTTCACGCCGAGCTGGGTGGTCTGCATGCCGAGCGGGCGGCGCTGGAGGACTGCCGGAAGCGCGGAGAGGATCCCTCCGGGGCGACGATGTACGTGACGCTTGAGCCCTGTGCCCACCACGGTCGCCAGCCTCCCTGCACCGACGCGATCTTCGAGGCCGGAATCGGCCGCGTGGTGATCGCCTCCGATGACCCCACCGAGAAGGCGTCGGGCCGCGGTCCGGGGATGCTTCGCGATGGGGGCGTAGAGGTGGCGTCCGCGACCGGCGAGGAGGCGACTGCCGCGCGCCTGCTCAACCAACCGTTCCGCAAGCACGCCCGCACCGGCCTGCCGCTGGTCACCCTGAAGATGGCGATGTCGCTCGACGGCCGCACGACAACCGCCCCGGGTGACTCTCCATGGATCTCCGGCGAGCAGAGCCTGGCGCTGGTCCATCGCTGGCGAGCCGAATTCGATGCGATCGCGGTTGGCATCGGCACGGTCCTCGCCGACGACCCACTCCTCACCGCCAGGCACGAGGACGACCCCCGCCAGCCTGTGCGCGTCATCTTCGACTCCAAAGCACGCCTGCCACTCGACTCTCAGCTCGTTCAGACCCTCGACCGGTCGCCGGTGCTCATCGTCGTCTCACCAGAGGCGGAGCCTTCTCATCTGAGCGCGCTTCGCGAAGCGGGTGTCGAGATCGTCTTGGTCAGCGGCGCGGCTCCGGCGGATCGGATGCAAGCCGCTTTGGCCGACCTCGGCCGACGGGGCATCACGAGCCTCTTCCTCGAGGGCGGCAAGACGCTGGCTGCCACCTTCGTCGCAGCTGACGCAATCGATGAAACACATGTCTTTGTTGCTCCGGTCTTGCTGGGCAGGGCGGACGTTCCTCGCGCGGGTGGCGTCGTAGGGGGGCCCACCCCCGAGGAAGCTTCAGCTACCGGAGGGGGTGGGGGGTCCCCTGCGGCGACAGGACCCGCGCGCCGGAACGCCCTGTCTTCCAGTGTCGAGACGATCGGCGAGGATGTGCTCGTGACGGCCCGGTTTAAGGAGTGGTGATGTTCACCGGTCTCGTTCAAGACATCGGCAACGTGGAGAGCCTCGAGCCTGGGGTCGACGGGGCGAGGCTGCGTATCGCCACGCGGCTTGGCTCCGAGATCGCCGCTGGCGATTCGATTGCTGTCAACGGTGTTTGTTTGACCGCCACCAGCGCAGATGCGAACGGCTTTGAGGCCGAGGCGATGAATCAGACCCTCGAGGTGACGGCGCTCGGCGGGCTAGAGGCCGGTGGCCGGGTCAATCTCGAGTTGGCGATGAAGGCCTCGGACCGCCTCGGCGGCCACATCGTGCAGGGGCATGTCGACGGAGTGGGAAAGGTCGCTGCGGTCGAGGAGGACGGGTTTGCCAAGCGGCTACGGGTAGAGCTCGCGTCGGAGTTGATGCGCCGTATGGTCAGCAGGGGGTCGGTTGCCTTGAGTGGGGTCAGCCTCACCGTCGCGGAGCTCGGCGGCGATTGGGTCGAGGTGTCCTTGATTCCCGAGACCCTGGAGCGAACCAATCTCGGCGATGCAGGGGTGGGCGACAGGCTGAACGTAGAGTGCGACATCGTCGCGAAGTACGTGGAGCGGTTGGTGGGACCATTGGTCGGAAAGGAGCGGGCGTGAGCCAGATGAGCGAGGCGGAGAAGACACAAGACGCCGGGACCGCAGAGGGCGGGGGCACCTTCGCAACCATCGAGGAGGCGATCGAGGAGATCCGCCAGGGGCGCATGGTCGTCGTCTGCGATGACGAGGACCGGGAGAACGAGGGCGACCTGACGATGGCGGCGCAGTTCGCGACCCCCGAGGCGATCAACTTCATGGCCAAGGAGGCGCGAGGCCTGATCTGCCTGGCGCTGACCCCCGAGCGCTGCGATGAGCTCGGCCTCGACCTGATGGCGGCGAAGAACGAGACCCCGCTTCAAACGGCATTCACCGTTGCGATCGAGGCCCGCGACGGTGTCACAACGGGAATCTCCGCCGCCGATCGCGCTCACACGATCCAGGTTGCGGTCGATCCAGGCGCTAGCCCCCGCGACCTGGTCCAGCCGGGGCATGTCTTCCCGCTCAAGGCGAAGCCCGGCGGCGTGCTGGAGCGGACCGGACAGACCGAGGCGGCGGTCGACCTTGCGCGGCTTGCCGGCCTCAACCCGGCGGGGGTGATCTGCGAGGTGATGAATGAGGACGGGACGATGGCCCGCGTCCCCGACCTCATCCCCTACTGCGAGAAGCACGGCTTGAAGATGGTCACCGTTGCGGACCTGATCGCCTACCGGCGGCGCACCGAGAAGCTGGTCGAGCGGGTCGTCGATACGGCGCTGCCGACCGAGTTCGGCGATTTCACCGCCGTCGGCTATCGCTCCCTGGTCGACGACAAGCACCACGTGGCGATGGTCAAGGGCGACGTCGACGGCGCCAAGGACGTCTTGGTTCGCGTCCACAGCGAGTGCCTGACCGGCGATGTCTTCCACAGCATGCGCTGCGACTGCGGCGAACAGCTGGTCGCTGCACTCTCGATGATCGAGCAGGAAGGACGCGGCGTCCTCCTCTATCTCTCCCAGGAGGGGCGTGGAATCGGACTGCTCAACAAGCTGAAGGCCTACAAGCTGCAGGAGGAGGGCGCCGACACCGTCGAGGCCAACCTAAAGCTCGGCCTTCCGGCCGACCTGCGCGACTACGGCATCGGCGCCCAGATCCTCGTCGACCTCGGCCTGACGAGCATTCGCATCCTCACCAACAACCCGAAGAAGATCCACGGTCTCGAGGGATACGGGCTCTCGGTCTCAGAGCAGGTACCGATCGAGGCGATGCCAAACACCCACAACGAGTCCTACCTCCGGGTCAAGCGCGACAAGATGGGCCACATCCTCCATCACCAGGGGCTTGCCCTGGATGAGGAGATGATCCACGACGAGTCCGAACGCGACGCGGCAAGTGGGGACGGCGCAGCGGATGGCTGAGTCGACTGCTTTCCTGGAGAGCTTCAGCGAGGAGGAGCGGGGCACTCTCGCCGGCCTCGGGTTCGCGGTCTGCGTCGGCCGTTTCTATGAGGATCTCGCGGAACGGCTGCTGAGCGGCGCCCGCGAAGGCTTCGAGCTCGCCGGCGTCTCGGCGTCCTCAGTGAGCGAGGCCTCTGTTCCCGGTGCCTATGAGCTTCCTTTCGCCGCCAAGCTGCACGCCACGAGCGGTCGCTTTGCCGGGGTCGCGTGCCTCGGCGTCGTGATCCGCGGAGAGACCGACCATTACGACTTCGTCTGCGCCGAGGCCGCTCGCGGCATCCAGAACGTGCAGTTGGAAACGGGCGTTCCCTGCGCCTTCGGCGTGATCACCTGCGACACGATGGAGCAGGCGCTCGCCCGAGCTGGCGGCGGCAAGCGCGATCAGGGCCGTAACGCAGCACTCACGGTTGCTCGCATGGCCCTAACGAAACGGCAGGTCAACCCGTTTCGCTGGCAGGTCGGTGGCGGCGGAAGCCTCTAGGCGCCGATCTGTACCATCCACGATCCCCGATGGCCAAGATATGTCACAGCTGTGGTAAGGGACCGGCGTTCGGCCAGTCCCGCAGCCACTCGATGGTCGCCACCAAGCGACGCTTCGATCCCAACCTGCAGAAGGTGCGGATCACCGAGAACGGTCGCAAGCTCCGCACCTACGTCTGTACGCGCTGCTTGAAGGCCAACAAGGTCACTAAGGCCGCCTGACGGCGTGGTCGCCCGGGTGGCGATCGCGCTCGTGCCGGTGCTCCTTCTCGCCGGCTGTGGAGGCCCGGCGGAGCCTCCCGTGGGAGTCGGCGCGGCAAGCGTGACTTGCAACAGTGTGCATTTCGCCGGCAGTGGCACAGCGGACTGGCGCCGCCAGTCCGCCCATATCGGCCCGTTCGGCCTCGGCGGACCCAGCCATGGCGGTCATCCGGGGCCGGACTTCCAGCGGGGAGGGTTCAATCGGGATGGCCTCCTTCGAATCAAGACCCCCACCCTGGTGGAAGGGCAGCGGAGGGTCGAGCTGTCGGTCCCGGCTGGAGAACGGGAGCGAGTCGGCATCCTCACGGTCGATCCGAAGCGCGGTTACGCGCGAGTCACCTTCGTGCCCTGCGCGGATCGGCAGCGGACGATCTGGGCGGGCGGTCTCGTGCTCAGGGATCGAGCTCCGGTGAGGCTGGCGGTCCGAGTTGGCGACGGTCCCTTGCGAGAGCTTCTCGTCGGGGGCTAGCCAGTCGCCCTTAGCCCTCGGACTGTCCCAGGGGCTCGTCGGGAAGCGGGTGCTCGCCGGTCGGGGCAGAGTCGCCCCCGGCGGGCTCGACCGAGATGCGGGGAAGGATGCGGCCCAGCCAGTCGGGGAGCCACCAGGCGCGGGGGCCGAAGAGCTGCATGATGGACGGGACCAAGACGGTGCGGATCACGACGGCATCGATCAGAACGGCGGCCGAGAGGCCGAGCCCGAAGAGCTTGATGATGCGGTCGTCGCCGAGCATGAAGGAGGCGAAGACGGTGACCATGATTGCCGCTGCGGCGGTGATCACGCGTCCGGTCAGCGCCAGGCCGCGGGTGACGGCTCGGGAGGCGTCGTGGCCGGCTTCCCATTCCTCGTGGATGCGTGACATCAGGAAGACCTCGTAGTCCATCGAGAGGCCGAAGACGATCGCGAAGAGGAAGACCGGCAGGAAGGACTCGATCGGTCCGGTGCCGTCAAGTCCGATCAGGCCGCCGAGCCAACCCCACTGGAACACGGCAACGACGACTCCGAAGGCGGCGCCGATGCTGAGCAGGTTCATCAGCATCGCCTTCAGCGGCACCAGGATCGAGCGGAATACGGCCATCAACAGCAGCGCCGAGAGCAGTACGACGACACCGATGAAGAGCGGCAGCTTTTCGCTCAGCGCATTCCCGAAGTCCTCGAAGATCGCGGTTGTTCCGCCGACGTAGACGGTTGCCCCGCTGCGGTCTTCGACCGGCGGCACGAGCTCCTCGCGCAGCGTGTGCAGCAGCTCTGTCGTTTCCTCGCTCTGCGGGGAGCTGGTCGGGTATACCTGGACCACCCCGGTGTCCTTGTCCGGGTTTAGCACGGGTGGCGAGGCAGCGGCGACACCGGGTGTGCGTTCGGCTGATCGCCGAAGAGCCACCAGTGCCGCGTCATCGCCTTTGTGCGGCAGGCTCGCGACCAGCTCGAGCGGACCGTTGAACCCGGGCCCGAAGCCTTCGGCGAGCAGATCGTAGGCCTTGCGGGTGGTGCTGTCCGCGGGGTCTGAGCCGGCGTCGCTGGAGCCAAGGCGCAGGGAGAGGGTGGGAATGCAGAGGATCAGCAGCAGACCACCGGAGAGAACCAGCGCGGCAATCGGGCGGCGCTGGATCTCCGCGCTCCAGCGGTACCAGCGGCTCTCCTCGAGGTTGCCGTCGCGGCGCTGCCTGAGCCCTGGGATGCGCAGCTTGTCGATGCGGCGGCCCGCAATCGTCAGTAGCGCCGGCAGCAGGGTCAGTGCCGCGATCATCGTCATCGCCACCGCAAGCGCCGCCGAGATCGCCACCCCGTAGAGGAAGGTGACGCCGAGCAGCAGCATCCCGAGCAGCGAGATGATCACCGTGAGGCCGGCGAAGAGGACGGCGCGACCCGCGGTGTCGATCGCCCGGACCACCGCCGCACGTGGCTCCAGGCCGTCGTCGAGGCCGTTGCGGAAGCGGGTGAGGATGAAGAGGGCATAGTCGATGCCGACCCCTAGCCCGATCATCGCCGCGAGCTGCGGGGCGAAGTTGGCTGTGTCGAAGACGTGGGTGCCGAGTGTGACCAAGCTCAGGCCGACGCCAAGGGCAAAGAGAGCGGTGATGATCGGCAGGCCCATGGCGACCACCGAGCCGAAGGTGATCAGCAGGATCACAATCGCGGCCAGCAGGCCGATCGCCAAGGAGGAGTCACCTTCTTCTTGGCGCACCTGCTCGACCGGCTGCCCGCCCAGCTCGACCTGCAATGTCGCCCCGGCAGCACCCTGCGCCAGGTCGATCGTCTTTTCGATGTTCCCCACAGCGAGCTCGTTGGTCTGGAGATCAAAGGTCACCGTGGCATAGGCGATCTCGCCGCCAGGGGCGATAGCGGCGTTGTCGTGGCTGTCGTAGGGGCTCGAGACGCCGGTCACCTGCGGCACCCGCGAGATCTCCCCGAAGACCCGCTGCATCCGCCGTCGCACTGCCGGCGCCCGGGCTCCCTCGTGCGCGCTGAAAACGATCTGGGCTTCGGCGCCCGAGCGAGCCGGGAAGCGCTTTTCGAGCAGCTCGAGGGCGCGCTGGGAGCCGGAGGACGGCAGCTCGAAGTTGTTTGAGAATGAAGAGCCGGCAGAACTGGCGAGGAAGCCGGTTGCGGCGAGAGCCACAACCCAACTGAGGATCACGGTCCGGCGATGGGTCGTGCACCAGTCTCCAAGGCGTCGCATCGAGCAGGTGACCGTAGCGAACCGGCCGGTTTGGCTCGTGTCTTTGGAGCGGCAGCTAGATTTCGGGAAATGTCCGACCCCAGCATCGTTCGCTTTCGGCGTGTCGTGACATCCGCCTACGCCTATCTGGAGGAGCGGCGACAGGAGGTCAATGACCTCAATGTCTTCCCGGTCGCCGACGGCGACACCGGCGACAACATGGCGATGACGATGCGCGCTGTGATGGAGGAGCTGGATCGCCTCGACGGCCTCGAGGTCGACGAGATCGGTCGCACGCAACTCGTTCAAGCTTTGGCCAGGGCAGCGCTGATGGGAGCGCGCGGCAACTCCGGCGTGATTCTCAGCCAGATCGTTCGCGGCGCTGCCGAGGAGCTGGCCAGTCGCCCGGGCGAGCTGATCGACCCGGTGCTGGTCGCCTCGGCATTCGCCAGCGCGGCCGATGCGGCCTACGCGTCGGTCCGGGATCCCGCCGAGGGGACCATGCTGACCGTGTTTCGGGAGATGGCGCACTCGATTTCCCGCCAGCTCTCGCGCCTGGAGGCCGATAGGCAGCGACTCGATCGCGATGTCAGTGACGATCAGCAGGACGCCGTGCTCGCGGAAATCCTCGAGCGAGCGGTTGCCGATGGCCAGCAGGCAGTCGAGCGGACGCCCGAGCAGCTCGAAGTGCTGCGCGAGTCAGGGGTAGTCGACGCAGGTGGTTACGGTTTGGTGCTGATCCTTGCCGGCGTGGTCGCCGGCTTGCGGGGTGAGCATGAAGGCGCACCCGAGGTTTCTCATCATGAGGCGCCGCCGCTCAGCCGGCCTCATCATGAGGACAGCCGCTACCGGTACTGCACGAACTTCATCGTCTCCGGCACCGGTCTCCACGCTCGCGATTTCCTGCCTCGCCTCGAGGGGCTGGGCGATTCGGTTTTGGTGGTGGGCGACGAGGTGACGCTTAAGGTTCATGTACACACCGATGATCCGGAGGGTGCAGTCGAGCTCTTTGCAGACACTGGACAGGTGACGAATCTAGATGTTGCCGATATGCGCGAGCAGATCGCCGAGCGTCGCGCTCGGCTGGCTACCGGGCGGACGGGGGCATTGGCGGTTGCTGCCGGAGAGGGATTGGAAAAGCTGTTCGGCGAGCTTGGGGCGCACGTGGTTCCCGGAGGCGAGACTCTCAACCCGTCGACCTATGAGCTGCTGGCTGGGATCCATGAGGTGTCGGCCGATGAAGTCCTCGTCCTACCGAGCTCGTCCAACGTGGTCATGGCGGCAGAGCGCGCCTGTGAGCTCTCGGAGAAGCCGGCACGGGTGGTTGCGGCAACTTCGCAGCAGGCGAGCCTGCTCGCCTTGGTCGAGCTCGACTCCGATGGCTCGGTCGAGGAGAACGCGGACCGGTTGGAGGCAGCCTTGAGCAAGATCGCCTGTGGGGGTATTGCGCCCGCCGCACGCGACGATGCTCAGGGGCGTTTCAAGAAGGGCGACGCGGTTGGCTTCATCGATGATGAGATCGTCGCTTGGGGCGGTGCCGGTTCCACTCTCGCGGCCACGGTGGAGCGTCTTGCCGAGGGTGCTGAGATCGTCACCGTCCTGACCGGAGCGGACGCCCCTATTCCGCGTGCCGAGCTCGATACGCACGTTCCAGATGGTGCCGAGGTTGAGATCCACGACGGCGGCCAGCCGAGCTGGTGGTGGCTGCTCGCGGCGCAGTAGCCCAGCCGGTGCGTACGTTCGCTGGGATCTCCACTTTCACCGAGGCTCAATTGCGGAATGCGCCGGTGCGCTGGCCGCGACCCAGCACGCTCGAACTCCCTCTTGCCACGCTCGCCGGAGTCGGCCCCAGGCTCGCGGAGGCTGCCGCTGGGGTCGGCCTGCACACGGTCGGCGACCTGCTCTTGCGCTTTCCGCGCGGTCATCGCAACCGAACGCTCAAACGGATCGATGAAACCGAGATCGACGAGCAGGCGACTATTCGGGTTGAAGTTCTAAGCGCCAATCCACGTAGGGTCCGCCGCGGCAATTTGCGAATCGTCACGGTCAAGGTTGGCGACGACAGCGGCTTTCTCAAGGCAACCTGGTTCAACCAGCCATGGATGGCGGAGAAGCTGACCCAGGGGATGATCCTTGTGCTCACCGGCATGAGGGACAAATACGGGTTGCAGGTCTCGGAGTACCAGCTCGTGGCCTCTGACTCGACGGCTCCCTCGTCGGAGGAGGGTGCTGAGTTCATCCCGGTGCACCGTGGAACCGAAGAGCTGAAACCTCAGCAAATCCGCCGCTGGGTGGGGGAAGCGCGCGGATGGGCGCGCAACTCGATCGAGGCCCTGCCCGCGGAGTTGCGCGCTCGGCTGCCTCTCGCTCAGGTTGGCGATGCAATCCAGGCATTCCACCTCCCCGACAATAAGATCGATATCAAGGAGGCACAGGAGCGCCTGGTCTTCGAAGAGCTGTTTCTCTATCAGGCGATTCTGGGCATGCGCAAGCGCGTGCACCGAGTTGCTCGTCCGGCACCGAAGTGCGGGCAGCCGGGAGAGTTGGTGAGACGCTGGATCGCTTCGCTCCCGTTCGAGCTGACGCAGGACCAGCAGAGGGCGCTTGAGGAGGTCGATGTGGACCTCGACTCTGGGCAGCCGATGCAGCGCCTGCTCATGGGGGAGGTTGGGTCGGGGAAGACCGTGGTGGCGTTGTATTCGATGCTGCGGGCGCTGGAAGCGGGCTATCAGGCGGCTTTGATGGCCCCCACCGAAACGCTGGCCGAGCAGCACGCCGCCACCTTGGGAAAGCTGCTGGCACAGGATGCGATCCCCTTTGCGCTGCTGACCGGAGCGACCCCGGCCAGGCAACGCAGGGAGTCCTTGGCGCGCCTCCTCAGCGGGGAGCTGGGGCTTGTGGTCGGGACCCATGCGCTGATCCAGCCCACCGTCAACTTCGCGCGAATGGGACTCTGCGTTGTCGATGAGCAGCATAGGTTCGGTGTTTCGCAGCGCAAGGCGCTCGACTCGAAGGGGCCCGAGGGGATGGCGCCGCACGTGCTGCATATGACCGCGACGCCAATACCGCGGACGCTGTCTCTGACCGCGTATGGCGACCTCGACATGACTGCCCTTCATGAACTGCCCTCCGGTCGCAAGCCGGTGACGACGGAACTCGTTACAGAGGGGGAGCGTGCAGGGGCCTACGAGCTGCTGCGCGAGCAGCTCCGTGCGGGGCGCCAGGCGTTCGTCGTCTGCCCACTGGTCAGCGAGTCCGAGAAGGTGTCGGGGAAGGCCGCGGAAGCCGAGGCGGCGCGGCTGGAAATGGAAGAGCTGCACGAATTCAGGCTCCGCGCCCTTCACGGGCAGATGCCACCTGCGCAGAAGGCGGCGGCGATGGCGGCGTTCGCCGCCGGCGAAGTGGACGTGCTGGTAGCGACCACGGTGATCGAGGTCGGAATCGATATGCCGAATGCGTCGGTGATGATCATCGAGGGCGCGGAGCGCTATGGCGTTTCCCAGCTCCACCAGTTGCGGGGTCGGGTTGGCCGGGGAGAGCACGAGTCCTATTGCCTACTCTTCTTCGAAGGGAGCGGTGCGCTGGCGCGGCAGCGATTGGAGGCAATCGCAGCCGAGCAGGACGGCTTCAAACTGGCTGAGGCGGACCTCAGTTTGCGCGGAGAAGGGGAGGTGCTTGGGACCCGTCAGTCCGGATTGCCGCGCTTCGGGGTTGCCGAGCTGCCGGAAGATGCAGACGTTTTGGTTGCAGCCCGTAATGAGGTGCAGAACCTGTTGAATCGCTATGACTCGCTCGAAGTTCCAGAGCTCGGGCCGCTGATGGACGCTGCGCGCTGGCGCTTTGGCGCTGGCGCGACCGACCCCATTCCACTATGAGTGCGGAGCGAGCCCCAACGAGCCATCTCTGTCTCTTCGCGCCGCGAGCGAAGCGCGAAATGGGCCTATGAGGGTGATCGCCGGAGAGCTGGGGGGACAACTCCTGGTCGCGCCTCGCGGCTGGAAGGTTCGCCCGACCTCCGACCGCGTACGCGAGGCTGTCTTCTCAGCGCTTGGCGCCAAGGTTGACGGCTCATCCGTCCTGGACCTCTACTGCGGCACCGGCGCGCTCGCCATCGAGGCGCTGTCGCGTGGCGCCCGTCGGGCTCTGCTGGTCGACCGAGACGATCGCCCCGCTCGCGGCAATGTCGAGCGCTTGGGGCTGGGCCAACGGGCCGAGCTGGTCCGCTTCGATGTCGGCCGCTGGCTGGAGGCCCACGCGCAGGAGGTGGGCTCGAGTCGCTTCGACATCGTCTTTGTCGATGCCCCATATAGACTCGCCGACCGCGTGGAGCAGGAACTGGATACACATCTGCCGGGCCTTTTGGCGCCCAGTGGCCGAGTGGTTGTCGAGAGTGCTGCCCGGCGACCGCTGCGGGTCCAGTCCCTGGAGTGCCTGCGACAGCGACGCTATGGGTCCACCGATGTCTCCTTCTACGGAGAGCGGGTCTGATGGCCTCCCGGGATGGGACTGTCGTTTGTCCGGGCAGCTATGACCCGGTCACCAACGGGCATCTCGACATCATCACCCGCACTTCGGCGGTCTTCGAGAAGGTCGTGGTGGGGGTCGTCAACAATCCGATCCGCAAGGAGAAGACACTCTTCACTGCCGAGGAGCGGCAGGCCTTCATCCAGGACGCGACCGCGGAGCTGGCGAACGTCGAGGTCAAGATCTTCTCCAACCTCTTGGTCGAGTTCGCACGCGAACAAGAGGCGAAGGCAATCGTCAAGGGACTGCGGGCCATCTCGGATTTCGAGTACGAGTTCGAGATGGCCCAGCTCAACCGCAAGCTGGACCCGAGCATCGAGAGCGTCTATGTGATCGCCTCACCCCATTACAGCTTCCTTTCCTCGACCGGCGTCAAGGAAATGGCCACCTTCGGGGGCGACGTATCGGACCTCGTTCCACTCCCCGTTGCGACCGCAATGGCGAAGCGCCTGGGCGATAGGTAGGCTTTCGCCCGCGCACTGCGGTTGGGCGAGAGTTTGCAAAAAGCCGAGGAAATCACGGCTTCTTCACCGAAAATGCCTCTGACCCGTAGGCTTACGACCTTCCAATGGACGTTCTGGTCCTCATAGACAAGCTGGACGATGTCGTCCACAACGCCCGCCCCGTCCCCCTGACGGACCAGGTGCGTGTGGATCGAGAGGAGATCTACGATCTCCTCGACCAGATGCGCGCGACGATCCCCGAGGAGATCAAGCAGGCGCGCTGGATCGTCAAGGAGCGCCAGGAGATGCTCGCCGAGGCCAAGCGCGAGGCGGAGCGGATCG
>JANWHW010000014.1 GCA_025450195.1 Solirubrobacterales bacterium
ACGGAGAGGGTGGGATTCGAACCCACGAGGCGGGTTAACCCCGCCCACGCGATTTCCAGTCGCGCTCCTTAAGCCACTCGGACACCTCTCCGGGGTTCGCCAAAAGGGTATTGGCTCAGACGCCACTGGGACGGTTCAGGCCAAGCGGAGCGGTCACGGCTCAGATCAGCGACGTGCCGCGAAGAAGTCCGCCAGCAGGGAAGCGCATTCCGCCTCCAGCACGCCACCCGTCACCCGAGGGCGGTGATTTAGCGCCGGCTCCGCAAGGACATCGAGGACACTGCCCGCCGCGCCTGCCTTCGGGTCATAAGCGCCGAACACGACCTCGGGGATGCGAGCAAGGACGATCGCGCCCGCGCACATCGCACAGGGCTCGAGGGTGACGTAGAGCGTGGTGCCGGGAAGGCGCCAGCCACCGAGCGCCTCGGCGGCTGCGCGTATTGCGAGGATCTCCGCATGAGCGGTCGGATCGCGGCGCAGCTCACGCTCGTTGCCGGCGATGGCGATCGGCTCTCCGTCCCGGGCCAAGACGGCACCGATCGGGACGTCGCCGTGGCTCTCCACCTTGCCGGCGCAATCGATCGCCAGCCGCATCAAGCGGTCATGATCGGAGGTGGCGGCGACGTCTGGCATCGATCAGGAAGTATGTGTCACCGACAACTTCTCTCGCAGCGACGTGTTCTCAGAGAACTCGTTCTATTCCAGGGACTTCGACCCAATGATCCGACGCCAAACGATCCTCGCTGCCCTCGTGCTTGCCGCCCTTGCCGGAGCGCCCACCCCTGCCGGGGCGACAACCAGCATCTCCGATGCCCGTGAATTCGTGCCGCGCCAGGTTGTCGTCAAGTTCAAGGGACAGCAGCATGGGAGGACCGTTGGACTGCCACCTCGGATCGGCGTGAAGAGCGCCGCCGCGCTGCTGCGACAAAGCCCCGCGGTCGAGTACGCGGCCCCCAACTACATAGCCACTGCATCGGCAGGGCCCCTCGAGGTTCCCAACGACCCCGGCCCCGTGATCGCCTCCCTTGACCCACCGGGCGGCTGGGTCACGAAACAGTGGAACTTCCTCCCCTGGGAAGGCGCGGGCACCGCGGTGCTTCCCACCTCCGCAGGCGGCATCAATGCGATTGGAGCCTGGGCGAACCTGGTCAATGCCCAGCACCCCGGAGCCAGCGGCACCAAGGTCGCCGTCCTCGATACCGGGATTGCCTACCGGAGCAAAGGGAAACGCTTCCAGCGCAGCCCGGACTTCGCCGCCGGGCAGTTCAGCAAAGGCTACGACTTCGTTGACAACGATCCGATCCCACTCGATGAAAACGGCCACGGAACCCACATCGCCGGGACGATCGCCGAGAAGACCAATAACGGCATCGGGCTAACGGGGCTTGCTTTCCGCACCAAGCTGCTTCCGGTTCGCGTCCTTGACCGTCACGGCAGCGGGCGGGCGGACGACATCGCCAAGGGCATCCGGTTCGCGGTGGATCACGGCGCAGACGTGATCAACATGAGCTTCAACTTCGGCTGCGGCAAGCGCGTCCCGGGAATCGACGAAGAACTGCGCCGTGCCTACAAAAAGGGTGTGGTGGCGGTGGCGTCGATCGGCAACCTCGGCTCTGAGGCCTGCGTCTCTCCCCCGGCCAAGGCACCGCGAGTCATCGGTGTGGGCGGAACCACCGAGGGGGGCTGCCTGGGCGCATACTCGCTGACCGGCAAGGGCATCGACGTGGTCGCCCCCGGCGGCGGCGCACCGGCGGCGGGCTGCCCCTCCATCTGGTCTCGCCCGATCTACCAAGTCACCTTCGTTGGCGGAAGCACCAATCGCTTCGGAACGCCCGAAAGCTACGTCGGGACCTCAATGGCCGCCGCACATGTCTCCGGCGTCGCGGCGATGGTGCTTGCCAGCGGCATGTTGCCCCAGAAGGCCTCGCCCAAAGAAATGGTCAACGGCCTGACCCGGCGACTTCAGCAAACCGCCCGCAGCCTCGGGCTTCCGGCGACCCAGCAGGGCGCTGGGCTCATCGACGCCGCCAAAGCCACGGACCCGGCCTTCTAAGGCGAGCCGCTTTTCGTGACCTAGATGGTTGATTCCACGGCCGCGTGTGACTGGGGACGCACGTGGCCGAGCAGATCGAGGACGCAGGGCACAGCCTTTGGTGGTGCCAAAGGCAAGCCCGAGGACGTAGAGGTGCGAAGCGCCACGTGCGTCATCCAGGCGTGTGGGGTCGTGGAATCAACCATCTAGGTCGTGCGCACGATCATCACGCTGCAGGGAGCGTGATGGGAAACGTTGTTGGGAACGCTGCCGAGCAGGAAGCGCGCCGCTCCGGTCATTCCCTTGTTGCCGACGACGATCAGGTCGGCATTCGTTTTTTCGGCAACACCGAGGATGGCGTCGACAGGGCTTCCCTCAACCGGGTGGATCTGAACCTCCAAGCCCTTTTGCTTGGCACTCGCCGCAGCGGACTCCAGAATCAGGTTGACGTCCTCGCGGGGACCGATCTCATACTGCACGTCAGCAGGGGCCCCTTGCTGCTCCCCCTGGATCCGCCGCCGCGATACCGGCGCATAGGCACTGACCAGGTTGAGCTCCGCCCCGGAAAGCTTGGCGAGATCGACCGCTCGATCGACCGCCTCGGCGGCAGTCTCCGATCCATCGGTCCCAACCACGATGCGAGTGAACACTCCGCCTCCTGTACTGGTCGCTGTACCGGCGCGGTGATACTAGATGATCGCTGAGCGCTCGCGCCACATCTGAACGCCGCTTCACGCTTTTGCCAAGACGATCAGCGCCGCTCGGCTTCCCGTGCAGGCAGGCCCCGGAAGCCGCCGCCCAGGATCTCGGTCGGGGTCGTCGCCAAACGGACGATCGCGATCGCCATCGAGGCCAGCAGGCAGACGACCAGCACCACCATCCCGACTCTCCAGAGCATTGGCATTAGGCTGATCTCATCATGGAGAAGGTTGCCGATGGGGTGTGGCTGCTGCGGGGGGACCTGGGGAAGTCGATGAACATCTACTTCCTCGAGGACGGAGAGGGTGTCGTCCAGTTCGATGCCGGGACCAAGGCGATGGTCAAAGCGACGCGGGCGGCCGCGGAGGAGCTGGGAGGGGTAAAGCGGATCGTGCTCGGGCACGCCCATGCCGATCACCGCGGGACCGCCCCCTCGATGGGCGTACCCGTCCACTGCCATCCCGACGAAGTCGCCGATGCCGAAAGCGACGCCGCGATTGACTCCTACATGGAGATCTCAGATCTCCCCCTGGTACGGGCTCGCTTGGCATACCCCCTCCTGATGCGACGCTGGGACGGGGGAGCGGTGAAAATCGACGGCACTGTCTCCGAGGGCGACGAGGTCGGTGGATTCCGCGTCATCCACTTCCCCGGCCATGCCCCGGGCTTGATCGGGCTCTGGCGCGAGAGTGACCGAGTCGCGCTCGTCAGCGACGTCATCTACCTGATCGACTCGGTCCGCCTGGGGCGACCGCTCCCCCCGGGAGAGGCAAGCGTTCCACACCCCGCCTGGGCCTGGGACCACGCGAAGGCGAAGGAGTCGGTGCGCAAGCTCGCCGCGCTGGAACCGGCCACCGTTTGCGCCGGCCATGCCGAGCCACTGCATGGAGAGAACCTGCGCGAGACGCTGGAGCGCGCGGCCGAGAAGTACTGAGCCGGTAGTTTCTCGCCCCTCATGCTCGGGACCTACGCCTCGGCGGCCCTGATCTGCATCGCCTCGCTTCTGGTTGGGCGCGCGCTTCTCTCCGTCGCGGGGCGGAGCTCCTGGTCGTGGCTGGAGCCCGCGGTGGGGCTCGGCGCCGTGCTCTCGGTGACCGGAGTGCTGGCTCGCGCCCCCGGCCACGGGACCTCGGCAACGCTGGGCCTGGTCCTGCTGCTCGCCGCTGCCGCCGCGGTGGTGCTGGTCGGCTCCCCATACGACACTCGGCGAGCGCTTCGACATGGCCTGCCGAGCGCGCTTGCCGTCGCTTTGGTGCTCTCGATCCCCTTCGCCATAAGCGGACGATGGGGGCCGCTCGGAGTTGGGTTCAACAACGACCTCGGCCTCCACCTTGCCTGGGCGGAGTGGCTGCGCGGCGGTCTTGGCCCCATCCCTGAAGCCGGCTACCCGCTCGGGCCGCATGGGCTGGCGGTTGCGGTCGCCGCCGTGCCAGGGATCGGCCTGGCCCAGGCGTTCGTGGGTGAGATCCTCGCGATCGGGATCCTCACCGCGCTGACCGCCCAGGCCGCCCTACCGGGATTTGGCCCCTGGCGCCGAACCATCGCCACGACCTTCGTCGCCGTCTCCTATCTCGGCGCCTCCTACTTCGCACAGGGCGCCTTCAAGGAGATGGCCGAGGCCCTCTTCGTTCTTGCCTTCGCCGTGGCCCTGCGGGAGCCCGGCCGGCCTCCAGCCGGAGAGCTCGCGCGGATGCGCTTTGCTCTCCCCTATCTGGCCCTCGCCGGCGGCATCTTCTTCTCCTACAGCTTTGCCGGTCTCGCCTGGCCGATCGCGGTCCTCATCCTCTGGAGCCTCACCGTTCCGGAAGTTAGAAGGGCCCTGTCGCCACGGGCAGTGCTGCGCTTCCTGGCACGCCCAGCGACGCTTGCGGGCATCCTGATCCTGGCCGCGATCGGCGTCGGGGTGACCTTGGTCGGGCCGTTCGGCTTCGCAGACGGCTTTGGCAAAGTCGCCGGCAGCAACACCTACGGCCCGGTCTCGCCATTCGAGGCCCTGGGAGTCTGGCCGGCACCCAACTATCGTCTCGACGCGCCCGGCGACGTCCAGCTGGCAGTGCTGGCGGCCGCAATCGGCGCGCTGGCAGTGCTGGCGGGAGCCGTTTGGTGGGTGCGCCGGCGCGACTTCGCCGTGCCGGTGGCGCTGGCCGCCTGCGCGGGCCTCTACCTGCTCTCGCTGCCGACCAGCGGCCACTACTCACAGGCGAAGGCGCTGATGATCGTCGCGCCACTGGCGATGCTCGTAGCGATCCGGCCGTTGCTGGCCGAACTCACTCCCAACTCTCGTCGATGGGCCGAAAACCGGAAAGATGGTCCGGCTTCCGGCCCATCGACAGGGTCTGACCTGGCGGAGGGAGCATCGACCCAGTCGGCGGGGGGATGGCGTGTCGCGTGGAGGCTGCTCGCCATCGTCTTCATCGGCGGAGCCGCGTATTCGAGCTTCCTGGCACTGCGCGACGCACCGGTGGGGCCGCCAGGTCACGGTGCTGAGCTGAGCGCGTTCCTGCCCATCGTGCACGGGGAGCCTGTGCTGTACGCCGGCCAGGACCGCTATGCGGCCTTCGAGCTGCTCGGGGCCGACACCAACGTTCCGATCGTCGAGTTTCGAGATCCCGACGTCTTGGAGAACCCCGAGAAGCCATTCGACACCGGCGACGCATACAGCCCGATCGATTTCGACTCGTTCTCCAGGGGCACGCTCGATCGCTTCCCCTACGTGGTCACCGGTCGGGCCGCGTGGAACAGCCAGGCGCCACCGAACTTCCGCCGCATTGCCGCCACCCCGTCCTTCGTCCTCTGGGAACAGACGGGCCCAACGCCCGAGGATCGCCATGTCCTGCTGGAGGGGACCGAGCCCGGAGCCAGGGCCGGCTGCACGTCGCCGGAGATTCGCATCCTCACCGCCGAACCCGGGCGCGCCTCGCTCTTCCCCACTCCTGAGATTGGCCTGCGGCACCGCTGGGCGCCGGGCAGCGTCCTGGGAACCGGTGAGCACGCCTCCCAGACACTGCGCCTTCCACCCGGGCGCTGGAACCTCTCGCTCCAGTACTTCTCGCCCTTCGAGCTCGAACTGACCGCGGCGGGCGGCTTCCGCGAAGCGCTGAAGCCCGCACTCGACGGCCAGCGGCCCAACACGATCAGCCTGGCGAACAACGGTCAGTTCTGGCCGGCCGGCTCAATCGACAGCGACGGCGAATCTGTCGAGTTCACAATCTCCACGGCGGACGCGAGCACCCTGCAGCGGCTTACGGACTACGACGGCAAGGCCTACATTGGAGAGCTGGTCGCCGTCCCCGACCGTCCGCGCCGGATTGTCCCGCTCAGCGCCGCGTGCGAGGGCTGGATCGACTGGTATGAGTCCCCCGCCGCCCCCTGACGATCTGCTGGCTAGGAACTACAGCTAGGCGGTCACCTTGGATTCAAGGCGGTCCTGGGAGGGCCGCACAACGTCCCAGACCAATCCGGCGCGCTCCAGGGCCCCAATCACCATCGCCGAGAGATCGACCTGGTACCGGCCGAGACCGTGTACTGCGGAGGTCGGGAAAGCGTGGTGGTTGTTGTGCCATGCCTCGCCCATCGTCGGCAGCGCGATCAGCGCCAGGTTGCGCGATTGATCGCTCGTCTCGAAATCACGGCGGCCAAAGACGTGACAGAGAGAGTTGATGCTGTAGGTGAAGTGGTGCAGGACGAAGACGCGGACCAGGCCACCCCACAGCAGCCCCGTAAGCCCAGCAGCGAGGGTGCCGCCAATCACCCAGCCAAGCGCGAACGGGATGAGGAGGCCAAGGATCGCCCAGAGCAAAAAGGTCCGGTCAACCCAGCTGATCACCGGATCATCGATCAAGTCCGGAGCGAAGCGTTCCTTGTTGCCGCGCTGGGTATGGATGAACAGCCACCCCACATGCGCGTGGAAGAGGCCGCGCAGCTCGCCGCGCAAACCGCTGCCATGGTCGACGTGAGGGCTGTGCGGGTCGCCCTCTTCGTCGGAAAAGGTGTGGTGCTTGCGGTGATCGGCCACCCAGGAAATGACCGGCCCCTCGATCGCCGCCGAGCCGAGGATGCCAAGAAGGCCGTGAAGCCAGCGGGACGTCTTGAAGCTGCGGTGAGTGAGGTGTCGGTGGAACCCAACCGTGATCCCAAGGCCCGTGAGCAGGTACATGACGATGAAGATCGCGACGTCGCGCCAATGCAGCGCCTGGTCCCAGACCTGCCAACCGGCGATGCCGATCGCCACGAACGGGACCAAGGTGACCAGGCCGGTGATGATCCGGTCGCGCGTCTCGTTGGCGACCGGCTGGATGTCAGAGGGGAGCGGGCCCTCCTTCTCGGTGCGCGTCCTCGGGGTGTCGAGTGTGCCTGTGCTTGCCATGTCCCGTCGATCATACGGCGGAATGCCGCCGGTAATGAGGCTATCGGCGCTAGGGTTTTGAGCGATGCCGTTTGCCAGCACCGTGAGACTGCGTCGGGAGATCGAGGCGCATATCCCGGAGCGGCCTTTCACGGTCGAGTTCTGGGACGGGACGCGGCTGCCCGCGAGCAACGGCGGCGGGCCAACGTTCTTCGTTCGCTCTCCACGCGCCGCGGCCCATGCGCTGCTGGCGCCGGGCCAGCTCGGCCTCGGGCGTGCCTATGTCAGCGGCGATATCGAGGTTAACGACGTGGATGCGGTGATCGAGTTGCTCGACAGTTGGAAGCCACCCCCTCTGGAGAGCCGCGACAAGCTGCACCTGCTGCTCGGAGCGGTGCGGGCAGCCGGCCTGACGCGGCCCCCGCGACGACCGGCTTCAGAGCTACAGCCGAGCAACCGGCGTCACACCAAGGAGCGCGACGCCGAGGCCGTTCGCCATCACTACGACGTCTCCAATGAGTTCTTCTCGCTTTTCCTCGACGACTCGATGACCTACAGCTGCGCGATCTTCTCCCGCGGCGCCAAAACACTGGAGGAGGCCCAGGAGGAGAAGCTCGAGACGGTCTGCCGCAAGCTGGCGCTGAAGGAGGGCGACAGGGTGCTCGACGTCGGCTGCGGCTGGGGCGCCTTTCCGCTCTGGGCGGCGACCCGGCACGGCGCGCACGTGGTCGGCATCACCCTCTCGCCCCCGCAAGCCGAGCGAGCGCGGCAGCGCGCCGAGGCGGCGGGCGTCGCCGATCGAGTGGAGGTCCGCGTCATGGACTATCGGGATCTGGCCGGAGAGCGCTTCGACGCGATCGCCAGCATCGGCATGGTCGAGCACGTCGGCGCTGAGCAGATCGACGTCTACGCCCGCACCCTCGCGGGCCTACTCGACAGCGGTGGCCGCCTGCTGAACCACGGCATCGCCCGCCTCCGTCACACCGACCCCGACGCCGGGCCCTTCTCGGAGCGCTACGTCTTCCCAGATGCCGACCCCCTGCACCTCCCCCGCGTCCTGTTGGCCTTGGAGCGGGCTGGGTTCGTCACCCGCCACGTCGAGGAGTTCGGTGCCGACTACGCGGAGACCCTGCGTCACTGGGCCCGTCGGCTAGATGAGAACCTCGACGATGCCACCCGCCTCGCCGGCCCCGAACGCGTCCGCGTTTGGCGCCTCTACCTGCGCGCCGCCCGCAACGGCTTCGAATCGGGCTTCACCTCCATCTACCAAGCTCTGATGCGTCTGGCCTAGGCGCATCAGGCAGGGAAATCGTTTTCTACGGTCTCGAGGGGCCAGTCGGCGCCGGCGGCGCGGAGGTCGTCGACTGAGTAGCTGCCGGTGGCGACGCCGACGACTTTGATGCCGGCACCATGGCCGGCCTTGATGTCACGGGGGGTGTCACCGACCGCGATGCAGGCGCCGTCGGAGAGGGCTCCGCCGGAGACGAGGGCGCCACGACCAAGGGCGGCCTTGGTCAGCTCGGTGCGGTTCGCTGAGTCTGAGCCGTAGCCACCGAAGCTGAAGAAGCGGTTGAGGCCGGCGCGGGCGAGCTTGATGTGAGCCGCAGCCTCGATGTTGCCGGTGACCAGGCCAAGCAGAAGGCCCGCGTCGATCAGATCGTCCAGCAGCCGCTCGACTCCCGGCATCACCCGGTAGCCGCTCGACTCGGCGACGGTCTCCGGAAGGTGGCGAAGGTAGGCGGCGATCGCCTTGGCTCGCTCCTCGGGAGCGCCCTCGCGCCTCACGACCTCGCGGAAGATGATCGTTGCGATCTCGGGATCGGTCATCCCTGCGTCGGTGTGTTCCTTGACGTTCGCTTCGACGCCGTGCAGTTCCTCGAAGGCGCGCTGCCAGGCAGATCCGCCGGCGCCACCGGTGACGAGAATCGTGCCGTCGATGTCGAAGAGGACGGCCCGAATGTCCCGCCGCTCACTCACTGAGCAGCTCCCGTTGGGTTAGCCAGTAGAGCAGGCCCAGGGCCGGCAGGACCACCAGCAGGGCGACCGCGAAGACGATCAGCACCGCGTCGAGGGTCGGGCCCGGGGCCGCTGACTGGCTGATTTTCAGAGAGGTCGGCAGCAGGTAGGGGAACTGGGCGACGCCCCAGCCCCAAATCACGGCCACGACGGCCCCGGCCGCAAGTGGGCGCATTCCTCTACGCCGTCCACCGCGGAGCAGCAGAGCGAGAACGGCCAGCCCGCAGAGCGCCGAGGCGATCACCAGAGGCAGCCCCTCGCCGGTCAAGCCGTCGTAGATGTAGCGCGCCTCGGCGTGCAGAGCGAAGATCCCGGCGACCGCGAGGGCCCCCGCAACCAGTGCCGCGGCGACGGCGCGGCGGACGAAGTACTGCTCGAGGTCCTCGGCACCGGCGCGGCGCGAGTCAGCGACCAAGAAGATCGCCGCCAGGTAGGCGCCGCTGGCGACGAAAAGCGCTCCGGTCAGCAGCGGCAGCGGTTCGATCCAGCTCGAGAAGGCGTCGCCATTGCCCTCGGCGGGGACGTTGCCGGAGGCGATCGCCCCCACCACCGTGCCCATGAAGAAGGGGGTTAGAACGGAGGAAAGGGCGAAGGCGGCACCCAACGCACGGCGCACCTCCAATGCCTCGACCGACTTGCGGAAGGCGAAGCCGGCACCGCGCAGGACGATGCCCAGCGCCGCCAGCGCCAGCGGCACATAGAGCGTCGACATCACAGCGCCGAATGCCTCCGGGAAGGCCGTCCAGAGCACGACGAGGATGAAGATCAGCCAAACGTGGTTGGCCTCCCAAACGGGGGTGAGCGAGCGCTGGATCTGCGCCCGCGGCCGCTCTCCCTTCTCCGCATCGCCCGCGATCAGGTCCCAAAGCCCAGCGCCGAAATCGGCCCCGCCGAAGAGCGCGTAAAGAGTGGCGCCAGTCCAGAGGATCACCGCCGCGGCGTCGGCCTTTGTCATCGAGCCCTCCGGGCCGACTTGGTAAACCACTGGTTGCCCAACTCGCCCCGCCACCTCATGATGAGGCCTCCGCGGAGGGGCCGTAGGGGGAATCGGAGTCGTCGCCCTCGCCCTCCTCGCGCCAACGGCGCGACATCGAGCGCAGGACGAGGATTGCGATCGTGCCGAGCGCGGCGTAGATCAGCAGCACGGCGGCGAAGGCGAACCAGATGCCCTCAGCCTCGGTCACCGCTTCGGAGGTGCGCATGTAGCCCTGAACGATCCAGGGCTGGCGACCGACCTCGGTGACGATCCAGCCGCACCAGAGCGCCACGATCGCGGCGGCGCCGGAGACCGCCACCGCGCGCAGGAACCAGGGCGTGCGCGGGATGTCTCGCCGTCGCCACCAGACGAAGGCAAGCCAGGCGCCAAGCGCCAACAGTGCTGTGCCTATCCCGACCATCAGATCGAAGGAGAGATGAAGCAGGGTGTTGGCGGGGGGTCGTTCATTGGGCGGGATGTCCTCGAGCCCCGTAACCACCGTGTCAGCGCTGAAGCCGACCAGGTAGGAATCGAGGTCGGGGATGCCAATCGCCCACTTGACCCCGTCGTCGGTGCAGATGCCGCCGAGGTACTCGGTCTGGTCGGGGCCGGTCTCCTGGATGCACTCGAAGCCGGCGAACTTGGCCGGCTGGTGGTCGGCGACTTCGCGCGCCGCGGTGTCGCCGACGAAGATCTGGATCGGGGTGGCGATGCAAGCGACGGTCAGTGGGATCAGCAGCCCCAGGCGGTGGAGGCGATCGCGGCGGCCGCGCAGCATCCCGACCGCGTAGATCGAGGCGACGAGGAAGCCGGCAACCATGTAGGCGGCGAGGATCATGTGCGGCACCTCGTAGCCCGTGGCGGGGTTGAGGAGGACCTTGAGCGGCTCGGTGTCGATTACCTTGCCGGCGGCGTCGAGCGTGAACCCCTGCGGCTGATTCATCCAGGAGTTGGCAGCCACCACAGAGAAGGCGCCGCCGATCCCGGTTATCACCATCGGCACCCCGGACCAGAAGTGGGCCCAGCCGCTAAGCCGCTTCCAGCCGTAGATGTAGATGGCGAGGAAGATCGCCTCGGTGAAGAAGAAGAGCCCCTCGATCGCGAAGGCGATGCCGAAGGCATCGCCGAAGCGCTCCATGAACTCGGGCCAGAGCAGGCCGAACTCGAAACTGAGCACGGTGCCGGTGACTGCGCCGACCGCGAAGGTCACCGCCATCGCCTTCGACCAGCGGCGCGCCAGCCGCATCGCGTCCTCGTCGCCGCGCTTCAGGCCCAGGTAGTTGGCGATCAGGATGATCGCCGGCAGGGCAACGCCGAGACAGGAAAGGACGATGTGGAAGCCGAGCGTGAACGCCATCAGCTCGCGGGCGGCGAGCAGATTGGACTCCGACGCCGCGAGCGGTAGGGCGTCGAGCGGCACCGGCTACTCCGCGGATTCCCTGCCGGCGGGGTTCGGGGTTGGCTCGTCCGCCGGGTCGCGTTCTCGTCTCGCCTGACGGTAGCGGCGGATCAGCGCGTTGGTTGAGCTGTCGTGGTTCAGGTCGGGCTCCTCGTCGGCCTGCAGCTCGGGGATGATCGCGACCGCAAGCGCCTTGCCCAGCTCCACTCCCCACTGATCAAAGGAATCGACCCCCCAAATGGCACCTTGGGTAAAGACGCTGTGCTCATAGAGAGCAACCAGTGACCCCAGCGATTCCGGCGTCAGTCGCTCGGCGAGGATCGTGTTGGAGGGACGATTGCCCTCCATAACCCGATGGGGCACCACCTCCTCCGCCGTCCCCTCCTCGCGCACCTGCTCCGGCGTCTTGCCGAAGGCGAGCGCCTCGCTCTGGGCGAAGACGTTCGACATCAGCAGGTCATGGTGCTCGCCAAGCGGATTGTTGGAGTGCATGAAGCCAATGAAGTCACAGGGGATCAACCGGGTGCCCTGGTGGATGAGTTGGTAGAAGGAATGCTGGCCGTTCGTGCCCGGCTCGCCCCAGTAGATCGCTCCGGTGTCGTAGTCGACGCGGGTGCCGTCGAGGGTGACGTGCTTGCCGTTGGACTCCATCGTCAGCTGCTGAAGGTAGGCGGGGAAGCGATGCAGGTACTGGTCATAGGGCAGGACCGCGCACGTTTCGGCTCCGAAGAAATCGCCGTACCAGACCGAGAGCAGGCCCATCAACATCGGCAAGTTCGACTCCACCGGCGCTTCGCAAAAGTGGGCGTCCATCTCGGCGAAGCCGGCGAGCATTTCCTGGAAGGCGACGTAGCCGATCGCCAGCATCGTCGAGAGGCCGATCGCGGAGTCCATCGAGTAACGGCCACCCACCCACTCCCAAAAGCCGAACATGTTCGCGGTGTCGATTCCGAACTTGGCGACCTCCTCGGCATTGGTCGACAGCGCGACGAAGTGCTTGGCAACCGCCGCCTCATCTCCGCCCAGGCCCGCCAGGGACCACTCGCGGGCGGTGCGGGCGTTGGTCATCGTCTCCAGCGTCGTAAAGGTCTTCGAAGCGACGATGAAGAGGGTCTCCGCCGGGTCTAGGTCACGGGTGCACTCGACGAAATCGGTGCCGTCGATGTTGGAGACGAAGCGGAAGGTCAGGTCGCGCTGGCTGTAGTGGCGAAGGGCTTCGTAGGCCATCACAGGGCCCAGGTCGGAGCCGCCGATGCCGATGTTGACCACGTTGCGAATCGGCTTGCCGGTGTGGCCCTTCCAATCGCCGGAGCGGATGCGATAGCTGAAATCGCCCATCCGATCGAGCACGTCGTGGACCTCTTTGACCACATCGACGCCGTCCACATTCAGGGACCTGTTGGCGTTCATACGCAGGGCCACGTGCAGCACCGCCCGATCCTCGGAGACGTTGATGTGCTCCCCGCGAAACATCGCATCGCGGCGCTTCTCGACCTCGCATTCACGGGCAAGCTCGGCGAGCAGCGCCAGGGTCTCACTCGTAATTCGGTTCTTCGAGAAATCGAGGTGAAGACCGGCCCCATCGGCGATGAAGTACTCCGCCCGCTGGGGATCGGTAGCGAACAACTCGCGCAGATGCGCGTCGCGGATCTCCTCGTAGTGGGCTTCGAGCGCTTTCCAGGCAGGGCGCTCGCGCAACTCGGTCAAAACATGGCCTCGCGCTTCGCTCCCGGCGCAAACTGGACCAGAGACAGTTTGAGTGGTCGCTCCGCGCTCACGACGGTTGTGCCTCCGAACGCTGCGCCTCGATCGTCTTCAACAGCTCGGTCCAGGACTTGACGAAGGCCTGCTTGCCCTCCTCCTGGAGTCGCGCCGCCAGCGCCTGGACGCCAATACCGGCGCTCTCGAACCGCGCCAGCAGCTCGTCGGCGTCGCCGCCGTCGGCCGGGACGAGGTCCCCGACCTTGCCGTGGTCGGCGAAGGCATTCAGGGTCGGCTCGGGCATCGTGTTGACGGTGAACGGCGAGGCGAAGCCCTCGATGTAGAGGACATCGGAGGCGTCGGGGTCCTTGGTTCCGGTGCTGGCCCAGAGCAGCCGTTGCGGACGCGCGCCTTCGTTCATCAGCCTCTGCATGCGCTGGGAATCAAGCAGCTCGCGGTAGGCGCGATAGACATGGAAGCCGACCCCGAGCCCGAGCCGGTTGCGCAGCTCCTGGGGCGCCTCCTCAGCGACCGCGACGTCCCAGCGGCTGATGAAAAGCGAGGCAACTGACGGAACCTCGGGGTCCAACCCGGCCTCGATACGGCGCTCGATCCCGCGCAGGTAAGCATCGGCAGCAGCGAGGTATTGCTCGGCCGAGAAGAGCAGGGTGACGTTGACCGGGATGTTGGCGAAGATCGACTCCTCGATCGCCGGCAGGCCCGCTTTGGTGCCAGGGATCTTGATGAATAGGTTGGGGCACTCGGCCCTGTGGTGCAGCTGCGCGGCCTGCGCGATCGTGCCCGCTGTGTCGTCAGCCAGCAGCGGCGAGACCTCGAGCGAGCAGTATCCGTCAACGCCTGCCGTGCGCTCGTGGATCGGGGCGAAGAGGTCGGTGGCGTCGCGCAGGTCGGCGATCGCCAGCTCGAAGAAGATCCGCTCGGTGGGGGTCTCGCCGATCCCCTCCTCGACTATGGCGCTGGCGCTCAGCTCGGCGATCTGCTCGTCGTAGGCCTCGCCGCCGGAGATCGCCTTGTCGAAGATCGTCGGGTTCGAGGTCAAGCCGGTGACCGAGAGCTCGTCGATGTAGCCCTTCAAGGTGCCGTCGCGGAGCATCGTGCGGGTGATGTTGTCGAGCCAGAGGCTCTGGCCAAGGTCGTGTAGTTGCTGCGTCGGTTTCATGCCAGCACCTCCCGGGCTGCCTCGGCCACCTTGTCGGAGGTGAAGCCGAATTTGGTCTGGACGTCTTTGAGCGGAGCGGAGCTGCCAAACGTGTGCATGCCGATCCGCTTGCCGGCGGGGCCAACGTAGCGGTCCCATCCCAAAGTCGAAGCCTCCTCGATCGAGACGCGCCGGGTGACTTTCGGCGGCAACACCCGATCCCGATAGGAAGCGTCCTGGCGGTCGAACAGCTCCCAGCAAGGGAGGCTGACTACGCGTGAGCGCACCCCTTCGGCGCTCAGCTCCTCGTGCGCGGCGATCGCCAGCGCCACCTCGCTACCGGTGGCGATCAAGATCAGCTCGGGATCGCCGCCATCGGCATCGGCGAGCACATAGCCGCCGCGCCGCAGGCCCTCCGCCGATGCGTAGCGGCCCCGGTCGAAGACCGGCACGCTCTGGCGCGTCAAAACAAGTGCAACCGGCTGGTGGGAGCGGTCGATTGCCACCCGCCAAGCCTCGGCGACCTCGTTGGCGTCGGCGGGGCGGATCACGTCCAGCCCCGGGATCGCACGCAGTGAGACCAGTTGCTCGACCGGTTGGTGGGTGGGGCCGTCCTCGCCGAGCCCGATCGAGTCGTGGGTGAAGAGATGGATCACCGGCAGCTCCATCAGTGCCGAGAGCCTGATCGCCGGGCGCGCGTAGTCCGAGAAGGTCAGGTAGGTGGACCAAAGAGGCCGCAGCTTGCAGAGCGAAAGGCCGTTGGAGATCGCCGCGGACTCATGCTCGCGGATCCCGTAATGGAGCTGCCGGCCATCGTAGGCGCCGGGCTCGAAGTCGTGGGCGCCGTCGAAGTCGAGCCGGACCGAGGTCGAATCAGTGAGGTCCGCGGAGCCGGCGAGCAACCAGGGCAGGCGCTCGGCGATCGCGTTCTCGACCTTCTGCGATGCCTTGCGGGTCGCGATTCCCTTCTCATCGGCCTCGAAGCTGGGGATCCCCGCGTCCCAGCCCTCGGGCAGCTCACGCTCTTGCATGGTGGCGACCTCAGCGGCGAGATCCGCGTTGTCCTCGGCGAGGGCCGCAAGCCGCTGCTCCCACTCGGCGCGGAGCTCGGCCCCTCTCTCTCCTATTTCCGCCGCGAAGTGCTCCTTGACCCCATCGGGCACCAGGAATTGCGCGTCCTCGGGCCAGCCGTAGGCGTGCTTCGTCTCTCGCACCTCCTCCTCTCCAAGCGGCTCGCCGTGGACGGCGGCCGTGTCCTGCTTGTGGGGGGAGCCCCAGCCGATGTGGCTGTCGACGACGATCAGGGTCGGGCGGCCCTCCTCGCCCTTGAACTCCTCGAAAGCCCTGCCGAGCAACTCGGTGTCGTTGGCATCGCCGACCCGAGTCACGTTCCAGCCATAGCCCATGAAACGAGCGGAGACGTCGTCGTCATAGGCAAGGTGGGTCTTGCCGTCGATCGTGATGTGGTTGTTGTCGTAGATCCAGCAGAGGTTGTCGAGCTTCAGGTGGCCGGCAATCGAGGCGGCTTCATTGGAGACGCCCTCCATCAGGCAGCCATCGCCGGCGATCGCGTAGACGTCGAAGTCGAATAGCTCGGCGCCATAGCGGGCGCCCTGCCACTTGGAGGCGATCGCCATCCCGACCGAGGTCGCGATGCCCTGCCCGAGCGGCCCGGTAGTGGACTCCACGCCGGAGGTCCAGCGGTACTCGGGGTGGCCGGGTGCACGCGAGTCGAGCTGGCGGAAGCCCTCAATGTCATCGAGGTTGACCGCGGGCCTGCCGAGGACCTCGTAATCGGGGTCCACCGCCTGCACCTCCGCCAGGTAGAGCAACGCGTAGAGGAGCATCGAGGCGTGGCCCGCCGAGAGCACGAAGCGATCTCGGTTAGGCCAGATCGGGTCGGCGGGATCGAAGCGCAGGAATCGCTGCCAGAGCGTGTAGGCAACAGGGGCCATCGACATCGGGGTGCCGGGATGGCCCGAGTTCGCCTTCTGGATCGCGTCGATCGAAAGGGTGCGGATCGTGTTGATGCAGAGCTGGTCGATGTCCTGCGCGGCGGGCTGGGTTGAGGCCATCGGACTCGTAGGCTACTCGCGAGCGCCCCGCCTCTACGGCTCGATGCGGACGAGAGTGCCGTCTCCGTTGTTGGCAACCCAGACCGCTTCCTCGCCGATCGCAACGGCACCTGGATTGGGGCCGACGTCGATCGGATCGCCAACCGTCTCGGCGCCGTCGATCGCAATGCGCGTAACGGTGCCGTCGCGGGCGTTGGCAACCCAGACGGTGTCGGTGCCGGCGTCAATTCCGCCGGGGCGATCGCCGACCGCAATCGGCTCGCCGAGCAGCGTCTTCGTCGCTGAATCCACCCGCGAGACGCTGTCGGAGCGGCTGTTTGCAATCCAGACCACGCCGCCGCCAACCGTGACCCCAGAGGGGCCGCGGCCGACCGGAGTCGATGGCGTGCCTACGGCGCTGCTGAGATCAATGCGCCGTACAGAGCCGGTGGTCGCGCTGCTCACCCAGACCCCGCCCGCACCCACCGCGAGGCGCAGCGGCGCTGTGTGGGGGAAGAGGTGGCGCTTGAACACTCTGCCCCCGGCGGCGTTGATCGCGGTGATGCCGCCCCCGGACTCGTCGGCGACCCAGATTCGCTCGCCGCCGAAGACGATCGCGCCCGGTCGCCCCCCGACGTCGATCCGGTCCTCGACTGTGCCCGCGTCACCGTCGATGCGCAAGACCTCGCCCGTTCGGGAGCTGGCAACCCAAACCGACCTCGCGCCAACCGCGACCCCCGAGACGCCACGCTCGAGGCGCAGCGGCGGGCCCAAGACCTCGCCGGTGGCCGAATCTATTCGGGTCAGGGTCCCTTCGCGAGCGCTCGTCACCCAGACGGACCGCTCCCCGGTCGCAACGCGCAGTGGTCCTTGGCCGATCGGGATCGGCTCGGAGACCGAGACGCCTTCTCCGTCGAGCAGGAAGAAGAGCGCGGCGCAGGTGAGGGCGCCGATTGCCAGCGGGGCGATCAGCCAGGCCCGCGGCCAAGAGGCGACCCGGTCGCGCCAGCGATCGAAGCGGCCGCGGCCGGCGGTCGGGGAGCCTCCGAGGCGGAGGGTCGGGCGGTCCGGTGTGTCCGTGAGGACCCGGGTCGCGGCGGGCGTCGCCCCCTGGCGCTCTAGCGCCGCCTCGATCAGGGCGCCGGCGCTCGGATAGCGCGCGGCGGGGTCCTTCGAGACGGCGCGTTCGATCACCGCGTCGAGCCCCTGGGGCATCTCCGGTTCGGAATCCTCGTCCCGGCGCGCGTAGGGGGCGATCCCGGTCAGGGCCTCGTAGAGGACGCAACCGAGCGAGTAGACGTCGGCGGCCGGGCCGATCCGCTCGCCCCGCCACTGCTCGGGAGACATGTATTCGACGGTGCCGACGATCGAGGCGTCGCTGAGCACGCCGCTCTCCCCCAGCGCCTTGGCGAGGCCGAAGTCCGAGAGGTAGGCACGCTCCCCTTCCAGCAGGATGTTGTGGGGCTTGACGTCGCGGTGGACGATGCCGGCGGCGTGAGCGGCGTCGAGCGCATCGGCAATCTGCCCGAGCAGCTCGACCGCCTCCGCGGCCGGCAGTGGCCCCGCTTTGGCGATCCGCCGCTTCAGATCGCCTCCCTCGATGAGGCGCATCGCGACGATCAGCTCGCCGTCCTCCTCGCGGGCGTCGAAGATCGGCACGACGTTGGGATGGTCGAGGCGGGCGGCGAGGCGGGACTCGCGCAGGAAGCGCTGGCGAAAGCCGTCGTCGCTGGCGAGGTGGCCGGCGATCACCTTCAGCGCCACCGGCCGGTCGAGGGCAAGGTGAGTCGCCCTGTAGACGACGCCCATCCCACCCCGGGCGATCAGCGCATCAAGCCGGTATCCCGCCAGGGTCGAGCCGATTGCCGGTTCTCCCATGCGGCGGTTATACCGGCGCCTCCACGCGGAAGGGGTCCCCTCCGCCTTCGGAGGGGACCCCTTTGACCGGCCCGGGCGGGCCGGCGGATGCCCTGCGCCGGCTAACGCCCGGCTTTGGGCGACGGCTGCCAGGCGATGACCGGACCGAGCGAGGTGATCGTGCCCCCCGCTTCGGAGGTTTCGCTCGGCACGAGCCCTTCGGCGAGCTGGGTCGTCGAGCCGGTCTTGACGTCGATCGAGGAGAGCTGCTCGCGGCCCTCGGCCTCGATGAACGCCGCGACCCTCTGGCCGTTAGAGGAGAAGACCGCGTTGGTCTCCGAGCCGTCGGGAAGCTGGCTCAGCTTGCGCGCCTTGCCGGGGCCAATCCGCTTCACCCAGAGGCCCTGGTCACGCCGGAACAGCAGCATGTGGCCGTCGGCGGTGACGTCTTCGACATAGGCCGAGCCGACCCCTCGCACCAGCGGTCGCACTTTGCGGCCATTGCTGCGCATCGTGTAGATGTCGGCGAAGGCGCTCGGCCCTTTGCCGCTGTCGCCGCGGCTGAAGAGGATCCCCGCGGCGAAATAGCGCGGCTCGAACTCGTCAAGCCCCGCGGTCTTGGTCAGGCGAGCGAGCTTCGCGCCGCTCGGCCGCACCGAGTAGATGTCGTCGTTGGCTCCCGAGCTGCGGACGAAGGCGATCGTCTTGCCATCGGGAGAGAAAGCGACATCGTGGTCGTCATCGGCGGAGTTGGTGACGCGGTGCAGGCCACCACCGAGAACACGGACCGTGTAGAGGTCCGCGGCCGAACCGGCGCTTGCGCGGCGCTCGAAGGCGACGTAGCGCCCGTTGGGTGAGACCACCGGCGCGGAGTCCAGCTCGGCACCGGTGGTGAGGTGCCGCTGTCCGGAGCCGTCGGGGCGAACCGAGTAGAGATCGCCGCCGCGGATGAAGGCGATCGTCCGCCCGTCCGGCGAAAAGGCCGGTTCGGTGTCGGTTGGGTCTTCGCTCAGCTGGTTGAGGTTGCCGTCGGGCACCGCGAAGAGACCGCCCTCGGTCGTCGTCGTTTCTTTGACTTCGACTTTTCCGTCTTTGTCTTTGACGGGGTTGCCTTCTTTGTCTTTGACGACTTCTTTGGTCGTTTTGGTCACGACCTTGGAGAAGACGACTGCGCCTGATTTGGAGGCGGCTGTGGCGGCCGTGGGCATCGCCAGGGCGATGAGGGCCAGAAGCGTGATGAGCATCGATCGTTTGGGCATCGGATTTCCTTTCCTGAGAAATGTCAACTGCCCTACCGATGCTCGGCCCCAGCCGCGAACGCGCCAACGACAGCCGCGCCCCGCTCCGAGACACGTTTGGCCCGCCCCGAGCCACCCCAGGATTGATGGGCTAAAAGCCGGCCTATATCTCCGGTTTCCGGCCCATCAATAGGAGAGGGGGCGCCAGGAGGGAGCCGGAGCGGCTCAGCGGGGGCGGTCGAGGCCGAGCTCGATGACGCGGGCGGCGATCAGGCGAGGACGCTCGCGGCCTGCATCGCCAGGCACATCGAGCTTTACCGCCAGCGCATCCAGTCGACGCTGGGCGGTTCGCTCGCTGACGTGCAATGCCTCCGCAATCTCGGCGCGAGTTGCCGGCCGGCCGGCGAAGGCGCCCTCGCTGCGGTAGGGAGCGACCAAGGCGGCCGCTGTCGCCCGCTCCTCCTCGGTGAGGGCAACGGAGGGTGCGAAGGCGGCCACCGTCTCCCCGCCTCTTCCCGGGAGCTTGTCCGAGACTTCGAGCCTGTGGCTGCCGATCGTCAGGACGTCGCCGTCACGGAGCCGGCGGGCTCGATCGAGTGGCTCCCCGTTCAGTGCCGTGCCGTTGCTGCTGTCGAGGTCGGTTGCCATCAGCACCCCGCCCCGACTCTCGATCTCGAGGTGATTCCAAGAAACGGCCTCGTCGTCGATGCAGATATCGGCATCGGGATCGCGGCCTACCACGGTGCGCTCGGACAGCGAGAACGAGCGTGGCTCGCCCCCCTCTCCCGTCAGCCAGATTCGCGCATCCATCGCCCCGCGAGCATAAAGTCCCGGCGGTGAGTCCCGCCGACGAGGAGAAGCGAATCGCCGCGGAGGCAGCGGCGGAGCTCGTCGAGGACGGGATGACCGTGGGGCTGGGAACCGGCTCAACGGTGGCCCACCTGCTGCCGGCGATCGCGCGGCGCGGGCTCAGCGGCATCCGCTGCGTCGCGACCTCGATCGCCACCGAGGAACAGGCCCGCGAGCTCGGCGTCCCGGTCGAGGAGTTCAGCAAGCTGGAGCGGCTCGACATCGCGATCGACGGCACCGACCAGGTCACCCCCGACGGCTGGCTGATCAAGGGCGGCGGCGGCGCGCACCTGCGCGAGAAGATCGTCGCGGCGGCGGCGGAACGATTCATCGTCATCTCCGATTCGAGCAAGCCGGTCGATTCGCTCACCTCTCCCGTCCCGCTCGAGCTGTTCGCGTTCGGCCTGCGCGCGACCCTGGCGCGGCTCGGAGATGAGGTCAAGCTGCGCGACGTCCCCCGCAGCCCCGACGACGGTGTGATCGCGGACTACCTAGGTGAGGTCGGCGATCCAGCGGTGCTGGCGGCCCGCCTCGAGTCCGACCCCGGCATTGCCGCTCATGGCCTCTTCCCCCCGGATATGGTGAGCGAAGTGCTGATGGGGACCGGGAGCGCCGTTGACCGTTTTTCGTTGAGCTGACCTTCGAGGAGGACCCGCATGAGTGATTTCGCCGAGCTGTCGATCGACGGCCGGATCGCAACCCCAAGCGATAGCGACTGGGACGAGGTACGCCTCGGCTGGAACCTCGCCATCGACCAACGCCCGGAGGCAGTCGCCCTGGTCGCTAATGCCGAGGACATCGCGAAGACGGTGGCCTTCGCTGCCAGCCACGACCTGCGGGTCGCCGGTCAAGGGACCGGCCACGGCTCGACGGGCCTCCCCCCTCTCGATGAGACGATCCTGATCAAGACCGCGGCAATGCGGGGAGTCGAGATTGACCCGGACGCGCAAACCGCGCGGGTCGAGGCGGGAGTGCTGTCGCTCGAGCTGGGCGAAGCCGGCCAGCCCAACGGACTTTGTGGGATGCCGGGCTCATCTCCCGATGTCGGAATCGTCGGCTACACGCTGGGCGGCGGCCTCAGCTGGCTCGCGCGCAAGCACGGCTTCGCCTGCAACCGGGTGACGGCGATCGAGGTCGTCACCGCCGCGGGCGAGCAGCGGACGGTCAACGCCGACGACGGAGCCGACCTCTTCTGGGCGCTGCGCGGAGGGGGCGGCGGCTACGCCATCGTTACCGCCCTGCACATCGCGCTGCTGCCGATCGCCGAGGCCTACGCGGGTGCCCTACTCTTCCCCGCCGCGGTCGGCGCCGATGCGGTCCGCACCTACCGCGACTGGGCCGCCGAGGCCCCCGACGAGGTCACCTCGGTCGTCCGCTTCCTGACGCCACCGCCGATCCCCGACGTGCCGGAGCCCCTGCGCGGCACGCCGCTGCTGACTATCACCGGCGCCTGCATCGGGACTCAGGAGGAGGGCGAAGTCGCCTTCGCCCCGCTGCGCCAGATCGGCGAGACGCTCATGGACACCTTCGGGTGGATGCCGACCGTCGGCCTCAGCCGGATCCACATGGACCCGGAGAACCCGGTCCCGGGAGTTGGCGAAGGCGGCCTGGTCAAGG
This sequence comes from Solirubrobacterales bacterium, assembly GCA_025450195.1. Classification (GTDB taxonomy): domain Bacteria; phylum Actinomycetota; class Thermoleophilia; order Solirubrobacterales; family 70-9; genus VRUE01. The sequence goes on from JANWHW010000014.1 coordinate 21,943, forward strand.
AGCTGACCGACGAGGCGATCGACGCCTTCGTCGGCGTCGCCGGCCCCGACTCCGGCACGCCGCTGCTGCTCTCGGAGCTGCGCATGCTCGGCGGCGCCTTGGGCCGCCCAGCCGAAAACGCCGGCGCCCTCAGCCACATCGACGCCGACTATGCGATCTACAGCGTGGGGATGGCGATGACGCCCGAGATGGGAGATGCGGCCCGTGCCCACCTGAAGAAGATCGGTGAGACGATGAAGCCTTGGAGCAGCGAGGGCTCCTACTTCAACTTCACCGAAGCACCCTGTGACGTCGACGCGATCCTTCCACCCAGCGTCTGCGACAGGCTCCGAGAGGTCAAGCGCGCCTGGGACCCTGAGGGCCGAGTCGTCGCCAATCACGCCGTTGCCTCAGCCGCGACCCGATCCTGAATCGATCAGCCTAGTGGTACAATTTACCCACTATGGCTTTTGTGGTTTCAACCAAGCGCGGCACATTCGAGATACGGGAATCTCAAAGCACCCCTAAGGGCCCCCGCAGCCGCACCCTTGCCACGTTCAGCGAGCTGGATGAGGAAGCGATTGAGAGAGCACGGGGAAGGGCCGCCAAGCCCATCGACGCCGAGAGGCTGAGAACCGCGGCTAGACGGGTGGGAGCCCCGACAGCACAAGCGCCCGCCAACCGAGCCGCAAGAGAGCTGCTCGCGGAGATTGGCATCAACAGGGAGCCCGAACCCAAGCTGAGGCGTTTGCTCTCCGCGATGCTCGGCGACCCCACTGGGTCATCCATCATCCCCGCCGATCCGAGTCGCGCGGTGGCCCAATGGATGGCTGCTACCCCGAGGGATCGCGGCAAGACGCTCGTCGAGCTGCTGTTGCTGGCTGATGCGCTGCCGCACGGCGACCGGAGAGGCAAGCCGCTCCGGTTTCCCCGACTGGACTCGACAAGGGCATGACCCCTCCTGGCCCTGCCGAGCCATCGCTGCCCGACAAGGTCATCTCGATCCACGAGCGCCTCACCACCGCAGAGATCCCCCATGCGATTGGCGGTGCCCTCGCCCTCGCCTACTACGCCGAGCCCCGCGCGACGATCGACATCGACCTCAACATCTTTGTGCCGGCTGAGCGTTGGCAAGAGGTGGTCGATGCCCTGGCTCCGCTAGGGGTCAATGCCGAAGATCTCGATTCGGAGGCTTTGCTGCGCGACGGCCAGTGCCGGCTCTGGTGGGGAGATAATCCCGTCGATCTCTTCTTCGCCTACGACCCGATCCACGAGGCGATGCGCAAGGCGTCTCGGCAAGTGCCGTTCGCCGAAACCACGCTGCCAATCCTCTCACCAGAGCACCTCACAGTCTGCAAGGCGATGTTCGACCGGCCCAAGGACTGGCTCGATATCGAGCAGATACTGGTCGCCACCGACGAGCTCGACCTGGCTGAGATCGAAGGATGGCTGAAGAAGATGGTGGGTGGACAGGATCACCGGATGCGGCGCCTCGAAGAGCTGAAAGTGGCCCTCTCGATCGAGGACTAGCGCAGCTACTATTGGGACTCGTCTGCGGTGGACTCCCCTGCCGCAGCCTCGTCCGCGACGATGACCATGTCGTCGTTCTCGACCCGACCGGCTGGAATCGAAGGGTCGCCCGCCCTCAGCTTGGCCAACGACTCCCGGGGCTGCTCGCCGATCACAAACCAGAGGATCTTTCGCGCCGCCTCCAGGGCGGGGTAGGTGAAGGTCATGCGACGGTGGCCCTGGTACTCGCCCTCGGTCAGCGCGACATTCCGATTGGTCACTTCGAGCACCGGGTCCTCGGGAACCAGGGAGGCGGTGTGACCGTCCGGGCCCAAGCCGAGGTGGACCAGATCGAGCCGATCGGGGAGCTGCGATTCGTAGTCGATGGCGGCGGCGTCGAGGTCGCGGCTCGTGACCGGCATCGGCCGCACCGCCGCCTGATGGGCAATCGAGAGCATGCTGATCAGGTGGGTGAGGTTGCGGGCTTCGTCGCCAGGCGGGGCGATCCGCTCGTCGACCTGGAAGATCTGAGTCTGCTCCCAGGGCATCCCCTCCATGTCGCCGAGCAGGGCGATCATCCGCCATGGGGTTTTGCCGCCGCTCAGCCCAAGCGAGAACTCGCCTCGTGCCTCAACCGCCTCGCGACCGGCTGTGACGATCAGCTCCGCCCCACGCTGGGAAGCCACATTGGGTTCTGCAAATACCTCGAGCTCGCTCATGACTTCTTTTCGTCATGCCCCCCGAATTGCTTGCGCATCGCCGACAGCACTTTGTCGCCGAAGTCATCGAGTCCGCGCGAAGAGAAACGCTCATACAGCGCCGCGGTGAGGACCGGCGCCGGCACCCCCTCGTCGATGGCCGCAATCGAGGTCCAGCGTCCCTCGCCGGAGTCCGAGACGCGGCCGGCAAACTCATCGAGGTCAGCCGATTCCTGCATCGCCGCCGCAGTCAGATCCAGCAGCCAGGACCCGATCACGCTTCCGCGCCGCCAAACCTCCGCGATCTCCGGGAGATCGAGGTCGTACTGGTAGTACTCGGGATGGTCGAGTGGCGCCGTCTCAGCGTCCGCCTCGCGCTCCACCTTGCCTGCGTTTGCGTTGTGGAGGATGTTGAGCCCCTCCGCGTAGGCCGCCATCACCCCGTACTCGATCCCGTTGTGGACCATCTTCACGAAGTGGCCGGCGCCGTTGGGGCCGCAGTGCAGGTAGCCATCCTCCGATGAGGAGGGGTCGCCGTCGCGGCCGGGGGTGCGCTCCGCCGACTCGACACCAGGGGCCAGCGAGGCGAAGATCGGATCGAGCCGCTCCACCGCCCCGTCGGGCCCGCCGATCATCAGGCAGTAGCCGCGCTCAAGGCCGAAGACGCCGCCGCTGGTGCCGCAGTCGATGAAGTCGATTCCTTTTTCGCGCAGCGCCTCCGCGCGGCGGATGTCGTCGCGGTAGTAGGAATTGCCGCCGTCGACGATCGCATCGCCCGGTTCAAGCACGGCCGCCACGTCCTCGATCGTCTGCTCGGTGATCTCACCCGCGGGGACCATCACCCAGACGGATCGCGGCGCGGTCAACTTCGACGCCAGCTCCTCCAGCGAGCCCACACCGTCGGCGCCCTCTTTCGCAAGCGCCGCTACCGCATCCGGGTTGACGTCGTAGGCGACGATCCTGTGGCCGTCCCGCATCAGGCGGCGCGCCATGTTGGCCCCCATGCGGCCAAGACCGACGATTCCGAGCTCCATCTCAACCTCCACTGGTGAGCGCTGCAGGGACGACTGGTGGGCACGAGCCCGCCGCAATCCTAGGCGCTTTCACCGAGCTTGCCGCAACCGTCGACGTTCGACGCTTGCGGAGCGCGTGTTTCGGAGTGGATAGCCTGACGTCGGATGGCCAACGTCACGGCAAAGGGCGGCAACGGTGCAGAGGCCGACGTGCTGACGATCTTCGGGTTGACCGGCGACCTGGCGAAGAAGATGACCTTCCGGGCGCTCTACCGGTTGGAGGCTCGCGGCAAGCTCGGCTGCCCGATCGTCGGTGTCGCGATAGACGACTGGGATGTCGAGCGACTTCGCACGCATGCACGCGAAGCGATCGCAGCCACCGTCACGGACCCCGACGAGGACGTCTTCTCGCGTCTGGCGGCGCGCTTCTCCTATGTTCAGGGGGACTACGGCGACCCTGCCACCTTCGAAGCGGTCGCAGCGGCGATCGGCGAGGCGAAGCAGCCTGTCTTCTACCTGGAGATCCCACCCTCACTCTTCTCGATGGTGGTGAAGGGCCTCGGCAATGCAGGGCTGACCGGCAACGCCCGGGTCGTGATCGAGAAGCCGTTCGGGCACGACCTCGCATCGGCGCAGGCGCTAAACGCCGAACTTCACGAGGTGCTCAGCGAGGAGCAGATCCTGCGGATCGACCACTTCCTCGGCAAGGAGCCGGTGATGGACATCTCCTACCTGCGCTTCGCCAACACCCTGCTCGAGCCAGTCTGGAACCGCGAGCACGTCGCCTACGTACAGATGACGATGGCGGAGGACTTCGGAGTCGCCGACCGGGGGCGGTTCTATGACCCGGTCGGCGCCCTGCGCGATGTGGTCGCGAACCACATCCTGCAGGTCCTAGCCCTGGTGGCAATGGAGCCACCCGCCGGCAATCACCCCGACTCGATACGCGACAAGAAGCTGGAGCTCTTCAAAGCAATCCGCAGCGCGGACCCCGAGCGCTACGTGCGCGGGCAGTACACGGGCTTCCTGGATGTCAAAGGCATCGCGAAGGACTCGACAACCGAGACCTTCGCGGCGCTGGAGCTCGCGATCGACAACTGGCGCTGGAGCGGCGTGCCGTTCTTCGTGAGGGCCGGAAAGGAGATGCCGGTGAAGGCGACGGAGGTCAGCGTCGTCTTCAAACGACCGCCTCCGCTGGGCGTCGGGGGCGGCAAGCGCCCCGGGCAGAACGAGATGACGGTCCGGATCGATCCCACGCCGGGCGCGCGGCTGCGCTTCCTCGCCAAGAAAGCGGGTGAGGAGGCCTTCGAGCCGGCCGACCTAGAGGTTCTCTTCGAGAAGGCCCCGGGGGAAGAGCCCGAGCCCTACGAGCGCCTGCTCGGCGACGCGCTGGCCGGCCACCGCCAGCTCTTCACCCGCGAGGACTCCGTTGAGGAGACCTGGCGAATAGTCGAGCCCCTGCTCGGCGAACCCGGCCCGGTTTACCCATATGAGCCCGGCACCTGGGGGCCCAAGGAGGCAGAGAAGCTCACGCGCGGCATCTGCAGCTGGTCCGACCCCTGGCTCCCCTGACCCTGGCCCCAATCCTCAATCGCCGGGGTGGCCTGTCCCGCAGATGGCTCGCCGTACGTTTACAAATTGATGGCCGCAGCAGACCTGTCGAGCCCTGGACAATCGCCTGCTGACGAAGAGCGCGCCGACGACCTGCTTTCGCGATTTGGCCTCGAGGCCTTTCGCCCAGGCCAACGCGCAGCCGTCGAAGCGGCCCTGCAAGGCCGCGACTCGCTGATCGTGATGCCAACCGGCGGCGGAAAGAGCCTCTGCTACCAGCTGCCCGGGCTGGCGTCGGAGGATCTGACCATCGTCGTCAGCCCGCTGGTTGCGCTGATGCGCGACCAATGGAAAGCCCTCAGGATCGCCGGGCATCCCGTCGCAATGATCTCCTCCGGCATGACCTGGAAAGCAGTCCGCAAGGCCTTGGGGCGGATCCGCAATGGGGAAGCGCGGATGGTCTACTGCTCCCCGGAGCGGTTCGGCTCAGACTTGTTCACCGACGCCCTCGCGGAACGCCGCATCGACCTGCTTACCATCGACGAGGCGCACTGCATCTCGGAGTGGGGACACGACTTCCGGGCCGACTACCTCCGACTTCCGGAAATTGCCGAGCAGCTCGGCCGCCCGACCCTGATGGCCTGCACGGCAACGGCGACAAAGGCGGTGGCGGCAGAGATTGCCGACCGCTTCGAAATGCGGGACCCGCTGCAGGTTCGCTCCAGCTTCGATCGACCCAACCTCTCCTTCGACGTGGTGCGGCTGGAGGGGAAGGGCTCAAAGGCAGTGCGCCTGGCCCTGCTCGAAACGGGGCTCGGCGATCCAGAGAACCGCCCAGCGATCGTCTATTGCGGCACGCGAAACGAGACTGACGAACTCGCAAAGGACCTCGGCTCCGCCGGACTGAAGGTCGCCTCCTATCACGCCGGAATGGAGTCAAAGGACCGCACCGCGGCGCAGAACCGATTCATGAATGGCAAGGTGGACGTCGTCGTCGCGACCAACGCCTTTGGAATGGGCGTTGACAAGGCCGACGTGCGAAGCGTCTGGCACGCGACGATCCCAACCAGCCTCGAGGCCTACTACCAAGAGGCCGGGAGAGCCGGGCGTGACGGCCTACAGGCAAAGGCCATCCTGCTGGCCATGCGTGCCGATCTCGGGCGGCTCGTCCGCTTCAACCAGGAACGCCACGACGATCCGGAGCGGGTCATTGCCCGGGAGCGTGGCTGGCGGGCCTACCAGACAATCAAGGCCTTCGTCTCCTCGAACAGATGCCGCCGGCAGCAGGTGCTCGAGCACTTTGGCGACCGGAGTGCCAGCGATCCGCTGGGGCGCTGCTGTGACGTCTGCCACCCCAGCGACTGGCCCCCAGACCTCGAGACGATCTCCGTCGCCAGCAGGAGCCGGATACGCAAAAAGATCGCAAAGCACGACCTTCCTCCCGCCGATATCTCATTGCTACGGGCACTGAGGAGCTGGCGGCGCCAAACCGCAGACGGAATCGAGGTCTACAAAGTCGTCCACAGCAGCGCACTGGAGGGAATCGCATCCCTTTGCCCCAACACTCTCGACGGCCTCGAGGAGATCAGCGGAATCGGGCCCGGATTCATTTCGAAGTATGGGGTCGAAGTGATCGCGATCGTGAAGAAACACTGCACAGGAGTCAACGAACGCACGCGGTAGATCCCGCCCAACCATGCGCCAAATGGGTCATCAGAGCGCCACGCAACGATCATTCCCCCGACCGATGGCTTGTTGGAAGGTGAGACATTCGGCCCTGGGCGTCGCCGTGGGGGCCGTACTCAGCATGATGATTTCGGTGGCAGCCCCCGCCGCGACGCTGGAGCCGCGCGGCGACAAGGTCTTCTTCGGCATCTCCGACACCGGTGACCCGGCTGACTTCGGTGCCTTCAGCCAGGTGATGAACAAGCACCCGGCGCTGATCCAGACCTTTCGCACCTGGGGCTCGGACTTTCCGGAGTCGATCGAACGCTGGCAGGACGCTCGGGCTCGGCCAGTCATTCACATCACGACCGCGGACAACAACGACGGCCATGAGCTGATCACCCCACAGGCGATCGCCCAGGGTTATGGCGACGGCTACCTGATCCGCCTCAACAGGCTGTTCTGGGCAAAGAAGATGCGCGCCTACATCCGGCCGCTCGGAGAGCCGAACCGCTGCATCAACATCTACGCCTCCTACGACTGCGCCGGCAACTGGCGCGACACTGCACACAGCCCCCGCCAATACAAACGCGCTCTGCGCCGCATCCACGTGATCGTCCACGGCGGTGGAAAGCGAGGCGAGATAGACGCTCGCCTCGCGCAGGCCGGATTGCCGCCGCTGCAAGGCAACGTCGGTGGGCTCCCAAAGGCGCCTGTTGCCATCCTCTGGAGCACCCTGCCGGCGGGCTCCCCCACCATCCCCCAGAATCGGCCCCGCCACTTCTACCCTGGCCGGGACTACGTCGACTGGGTTGGGACGGACTTCTATTCCGACAACCAGGACTGGAAGGCCCTGACCGGCCTCTACCGGCGCTTCCGCGGCAAGCCCTTCGCGCTGCCCGAGTGGGGCGTTGTCGGAGCCGACGACTCACGCTTCGTGCGGAGCCTGCTCACCTGGGTGGACCGCCATCCGCGCTGCAAGATGCTCATCTACTACCAGGACTTCGGCGCCACCAGCTCCTACCGGCTGCAGAACTACCCGGCGAGCCTCGTCGCGCTGCGGCAATGGCTCCACTCGCCGCGCATCCCCCACTTCGCCCCCTCACCGCCCAAGGCGCCTCCCGCGCCTCCCGGCGGGCTCACACCGATCACGCGTCGCTAGCGGGGTCTCGCGAAACCCTCCTAGCGCGTCTTCTTCGCGGGCTTCTTTGGCTTCCGCGACCCCGGCTTCTGCGAACCCCGAGATTGCGACGACTTCTTCTGCGGGGGCGGCTTCGGCGCCTTGATCCGGTCGGCCACGGCCGTTTTGTACTTGTAGGGCTGCAGCGCGGTGATACTCGAGTAGCCGACCAGGTAGATGCGGCGGCCATCGGAGATCAGCGGCGTGTAGGTGCCGCGCGGATAGCTGAAGACCGTCCTGCCAGTCTTCATCGAGTATCCGGTGGTGGAGGTGTCGCTGAACTCAGCGACGTAGACGATGTTCCCGATCGCGGTCAGGGACCCGATCACCTGGCCTCCGGCGGAGCGAATCCAGCGCGGTTCGCCGTCCCTTGCATCGAGTGCGTAGACGTTGCCGTCGAAGGAGCCGATGTAGACGGTCGGCCGGGTATGAGTGGTGTTGGCGACGGCCGGCCCAGAGTAGGCGTAGCCCCCAGTGGAGTAGGTCCAGGCAATCGTCCCGTCCTTGCGATCGAAGCTGTACACGCGGCTGTCGTTGTTGCCGGCGTAGACACGGCCAAAGGCAACCGCGGGAGTCGAGTAGAAGGCGCCCGAGGTGCCGAACCCCTGCCCAAGCGAGTCGCTCTGCCACTTCACCTCGCCCGTCTTTGCGTTGACCGCGTTCATGTAGCCGCCGTAGTCGCCCACGTAGAGGACACCTCCGTAATAGGCGGGCGCCGACTTCACCGGCCCGGCCAGCGACGTCGACCAGCGCATGTTGCCGTTGCGGGTGCTGAGCGCCAGCAGCTCGCCGTTCTCGCAGCCGAAGTAGAGGGTGCGGCCGACCACGACCGGAGAGGACTCCGCGCGACCCGGCAGAGACCTCTTCCAGATGATCCTGCCGTTTCTCGCGTCGAGCTTGACGACGTGCCCGGGGACGAGGTTGACGACGTAGAGGCGGTTCCTGTGGAAGGTCGGCGAGGAAGCGTTGAGACGGCCGATCCGCCGTTTCCAGAGCAGCTTGCCGGTGTCGGCGTCGAGCGAGACCGCGTGGCCGCTGTTGTCGACCAGATAGAGCCTGCCACGAGCCAGGACCGGCGGGAACTCGAGCAGCGGACGCTCTGTGTAGCGCCAGATTTTCTTGAAGGGGGGCTTCACCCCCTTTGCGGGCAGGTAGCGGGTGCGCGCCCGGTCATACCCGTACAACGGCCAGCTGACCGTCTTGGCACGCTGCTTTTTCGGCTTCTGGGGCCTGAAAGTCGCGTTGGGGTTGTGCACGTCGGGTGGGCGCTTCAGCGCCTCGTAGGCGATCAGCGCTCCCCCGATCAGCAAGGCGAGAGCGCCAAGGGCGATCGCCAGCACGAGGCGCCGGCGCTCTCGCCAGAGATGGGTCAGCTCACGGCCGAGCCGTTTCGGGCCCCGCCAGGCGCGCTTCACGGCGTCGCCGATGCCACCTCCGCGATCCTCGCTCACCGGCGAAGCTCCCACATCTCGATGAACCCGAAGTCGGCGAAGCCCAAGCGCTCGTAGATCGGCGCCCCGGCGCGGGTCGCCTGCAGGGAGGCGGTCGAGAAGCCGCCCTCCCGCGCCTCGGCCAAGACCCGCCAGAGCAACCAGCTGGCAATCCCGCGGCCCTGCCACTCGGAAGGCGTAGCCACTCCGGTCACACAGCAGTCGTCGCCAACCTCGATCGACCCCACGCAGCTGACCGGCTCCTCACCGGCATACGCGCCGTGCCAGTGGAGCCCGCACTCCTCGACGAGCGCGGAGCGAAAGCCGTCGGGCCCATAGCCGTAGGCACGGTCATTCAGCTCCGCTGCCAACGGAGTCGTGCAGGGCGCCAACCGAATGCCCTCCGGGGCCCGAGGCTCCTCGGGCAGCTCGGCGAGGTTGAGAGCCATTGCCCGCGGTGCGGCATCGAGCTTGTGGCCCCGCTCGGCGAGCAGCTGGGCGGTGTCGCGATCGTCGTCGGGCACCCACACGGTCCAGGCTCGGATGCCCCGCGAGCTGTAGACCTCCCCCAGCGGCCCTATCTCTTTCGCCAGTGTGGCCGGATCCTCGTAGAAGACCGAGTTGAACAGCGAGCGCTGCGGTGCGGCGGGAGCTACCGATGCGATCAGCCCATCGCGGCGGATCAGTGACGAATCCAGGGCACCGCCGCCGAACGCAACGACCTCCTCGCGGACGCCCCCGATCGCCCGTCGTCGCAGCTCGTCGTGGTCGATACGTTGGCCCATTCGGGCCAGCTCAGCCCCCGGTTTGGGCGCGGCGCTCAGACTCCTTGACGATCCCGTCGACCAGGCCCTTGACTCCCTGCTTGACCACAGCGACGACGACAGCGCCGACAACCGGCACGGTCGGCTGCGTCCGCACCGCGTAGACCATCTTGGTGCCGCCGTTCTGCGCGGTCAGCTCAACCGTCCCAAGGTGGTCGCGCACAGGCGCCCCGGACAACAACGTGTAGGAAAACCGGTTGGGCGGCTCGTAGGCGACAACTTCCTCCCGCAGCGCCGGCCCCACCGCGGTCAGCTTGCGGATCGCTCCAACCCCGTTGGGGGCGGGCTCGCCTTCCCGCTCCAGCTCTGACTTTCGCAGCGCGGTGAGGTCTGCGTACCGGCGGTGATCGGTGAGCACTTCGAACACCGTCTCCACCGGCGCCGCAATCTCTCGTGTGAAAGTGAAGCTAGCCACGGCGCTGGAGGCTACAGAGAAAGCCGGGTGTCCCTAAGGACCTAGCCCGTAGGGGGCGATCGCCTCGCGGGATAGGTCCTAAGCCAGCGCCCAGCGCTGGGGGTCGGTTTCCTCGATCGTGGAGACCTCGCCGAGGATCGCCAGGTGATCGAGAGAGGAGAGGACGATCTGCAGGGCCCAGGCGCTGGCGGGCGTGTTGACGTTCTCGGGGCCGACTATCGCCCCGACGATCTCGAAGGCCGTCTTCTCGTCGCCGACCAGCGCCTCGCGGACCTTGCCGAGCAGCTCGTCAACCTGTCGGCGAGCCTCGGCGATCTTCGCCGCCGGATCACGGAAGGTGCGGCCATGGCCGGGCAGGACAAGGCCCACATCCAGCGGCTCGATCTCGTCGAGGCCGCCGAGGAATTCGCCAACCGGATCGGGGCTGTGGCCGTGATCGAAGAAGAGGACGGTCCGGCCGAGCAGGTGATCGCCGGAGATCATCAGCTTGCGCTCCGGCTGGTGGAGGATTACGTGCGACGGAGCATGCCCCGGCGTCTCATAGACCTGCCACGTGCCGAGGTCCGTCTCAACCTCCACCCCGGGCAGGAGATCGCGGTCGGGCTCGACGATCGCGTCGATGCCGGTTTCCTCATCACCGCTGCGTGCCTCCCGGTAGCGTTCCAAAGCCGCCACCGGCACGCCGCTCTGGCGGGCAACCTCGATCCGCCGCTCAAGTGCCGCAGCCGGATCGTCACCATGCAGGCGAACGTGTTCCCAGGCTGGGTGCATCCAGAGCTCGCAGCCGGCGCGCTCGACGATTGGGGCAGCCAGACCGTAGTGGTCGGTGTGGGAGTGGGTGCAGACGAGGAGCTTCACGTCGCTCAGCCCGAACCCGGCCTGAGCGAGCGCCAGGTCGAACTGGCGCAGCCGGTCCTTGCCGCCGATCCCAGTGTCGAAGAGGACGATGCCGCCGTCGGCGGCGACCGCCCAGACGTTGCCATGCGGGACGCCGGGCCAGGGCAGCGGCAAGCGCAGCCTCCATATGCCCGGCAATGCTTTCTCGGTCCGCGGCGCCTCGGCCCGTTTGCGGTCCTCCGCCATTGCGTCAATCCTGCCAGGGAAAAGCGCTTCGAAGCGTGACGCCGCTCAAGCGGGCCCTTCACCAGTGGAATGATGCGCACCGTGGCAAGCACGGGCGAAACGCGTCAGCCCCGGATCGGCGCGACCCTGCGCGAAGGCGAGCGAGTGACGCCGCTGGAGCTGTTCTTCGACCTCGTCTTCGTGCTCGCGCTCACCCAGTGCACTGCCCTGATGGCGCACCATCCCACCTGGGACGGGCTGGCGCAGGGGCTGCTCGTACTCGGTGTCCTGTGGTGGACGTGGGTCGGGTATGCCTGGCTGACCAGCGTGGTCGACCCGGAGGAGGGCGCGGTGCGCCTCGTCATCTTCGGCGCGATAGCAGCCCTGCTGCTCGTCTCGCTCTGCGTGCCCGAGGCCTTCGACAGCCTCGCCCTCGCCTTCGCGCTCATCTACGGCGTGGTGCGAACCGCCCACATCGCCCTCTTCATGCTGGCCAGCCCCGAGGACGATGCGCTGCGCCACTCGGTGCTCGGGCTTGCCGCCAGCACCATGGTTGCGGTGGCGCTGCTGGCAACGGCCTCTTTCTTCGATGGCTTCGCCCAGGGCGCGCTTTGGGCGCTCGCCCTCTTCCTCGACATGGCGGGGCCCTACTTCTTCGGCTCGGAAGGATGGAAGCTGGTCCCGGGCCACTTCGCCGAGCGTCACGGCCTGATCATCATCATCGCCCTGGGCGAGTCGATCGTCGCGATCGGCGTCGGCGCGGCCGGCTCGCTCACCCTCGGCATCGGCGCCGCCGCCATCCTCGGAGTCGCACTGACCGCCGCGATGTGGTGGACCTACTTCGACATCGTCGCGATCGTCGCCGGGCGCCGGCTCGTCGAGGCCGAGCCCGGGAAGGTCCAGAACGAGATGGCACGCGACTCATACTCCTTCCTGCACCTGCCGATGATCGCCGGCATCGTCCTCGTCGCCCTCGGGCTGAAGAAAACGATCGGCCACTTCGACGAGCACCTGGACGTCGTCCTCGCCTTCGCGCTGCTGGGCGGCCTCGCCCTCTACCTGCTTGGCCACGTCGCCTTCCGATACCGCCATATCAAGACGATCAACAGGCAACGCCTGCTGCTGGCGATCGTGCTGCTGATCCTGATCCCGGTGGGGGTCGAGCTTCCCGCGCTCGCCACCCTGGCGATCGCCTGCCTGCTGATCTGGGCGATGATCGCCTACGAGACCCGCAGCTACGGCGAGGGTCGTCACCGAGTGCGCCGCGCGGAGAGAGCCGGAGCCTGACGCCGGCGATCTCGCTTGAGATCTGCGGCCCCTGGCCAGCTGGCCAGTTGGCGGCATAGAATCCTCAGCATGGGCGAGCAGGCGGTTGAGGTCGCCATCATCGGCGCTGGGATTTCGGGAATCGGCGCTGCCGTTCACCTGCGTCAGGTCGGGATCGAGGATTTCGTCCTGCTCGAGCGGGCAGGCGAGCCCGGTGGCACGTGGCGTGACAACACCTACCCCGGCTGCGCCTGCGACGTGCCCACGGTGCTCTACTCCTACTCCTTCGCGCCGAAGCCCGACTGGAGCCGGGCCTTCGCACCCCAGGAGGAGATCCGCAGCTACGTCCTCGACGTGGCGGCCGAGCACGGGGTCGCCGATCGGATCTGCTGCGGCGCCGACGTTCTCTCCGCCGAATGGGACGAGACACAGCAGCGCTGGCTGATCCAAACCAGCGCCGGCGACTACGCGGCACGGGTGATGGTTTCGGCGACCGGCCCCTGGAGCGAGCCGGTCGTCCCCGACCTGCCCGGGCTAGAGGAGTTCGAGGGCAAGGTCTTCCACTCCTCGCGCTGGGACCACGAGCACGATTTCGACGGCGGGCGCGTCGCGGTGATCGGCACCGGCGCTTCGGCGGTCCAGTTCGTGCCCGAGATCCAACCACGAGTGGAGCAGATGACCGTTTTCCAACGCACCGCGCACTGGGTCCTGCCCAAGGTCGACCGCCCGCTCGGCCCGCGCGCACAGCAGATCTTCCGTCGCTACCCATCCACCCAGCGCGCTCTGCGCGAAAGCCTCTACTACGGCACCGAGCTGCTCGGCGTGGCGATGCGCAAACCGCGCCTGCTGGCACCGCTGCAGGCCGCAGGCCGCGCCCACCTGCGGCGCACCGTCCCCGACCCCGAGCTGCGGCGCATCCTTACTCCCGACTACACGCTCGGCTGCAAGCGGCTGCTCTTCTCCAACGAGTGGTACCCGGCGCTGAGCCAACCCAATGTCGACGTAGTCCCCCACGCGGTCGAGGCGGTCCGGCCGAATGGAGTGGTCGGCGCCGACGGGGTCGAGCGATCTGTCGACACGATCGTGCTCGGCACCGGCTTCACGATCACCAAGCTGCCGATCGCCGAGCGAATCCACGGTCGCGAGGGCCGTACCCTGGAGGAGACCTGGCAGGGCAGCCCGACCGGCTACCTCGGCAGCACGGTCAGCGGCTTTCCCAACCTCTTCGTCCTGCTCGGGCCCAACATCGGCACCGGGCACTCCTCGGCGATCTTCCTGATCGAGACCCAAATCGGGTACCTGATCGAGGGCCTGCGGGCGATGTCCGACCACGACCTAGCCAGCGTCGACGTTCGGGCCGACGTGCAGGAGCGCTTCAACGCCGAGGTGCAGTCCCGCCTCACCGGCACCGTCTGGAACGCCGGCGGCTGCATGAGCTATTACCTCGACGCGAACGGGCGCAACAGCACGATGTTCCCCGGCTCGACCTTCGAGCTGCGTCGCCGTCTCTCCCGCTTTGACCTCACCGATTACACGACCCGCACTCGGGAGTCCGAGCCGGCGGCCGTCTGATGGCGCCGTTCGAGAGGGCTCGGGCGCGACTGGTTCGGGCGGCGGAGCCGCTGGTCAACCCGCCATCGGGAGTAGAGGAAGCGGAGCTGCGGGCGGCTGTCGCAGGCAAGGTGGTGCTGGTCACCGGCGCCTCCTACGGGCTCGGCGAGGCAACCGCCCGCCGGCTCGCGGCCAGCGGGGCCACGGTCCTGATGGCAGCACGCTCAGGCGAGCGGCTGGAGGAGATCGCGGCCGAGATCGAGGCGGCGGGTGGCAAAGCACAAGCCCACGCCGCCGACCTCACCGACATGGAGAGCGTCGACGCGCTCGCCGAGTGGGTGCTGGCCCAGCACGGCCACGTCGACATCGTCGTCAGCAACGCCGGCAAGTCGATCCGCCGCTCGGTTGAGCTCTCCTATGACCGCTTCCATGACTTCGAACGCACAATCGGCGTCAACTACCTGGGTCCAATTCGGCTGCTGCTGGCGCTGCTGCCTTCGATGCGGGCCCGGGGCGAGGGCCACATCGTCAACGTCTCGACGATCGGTGCGCGGATCGCGCCGGGGCCGCGCTGGGGCGCCTACCAAGCGTCGAAGAGCGCCTTCGACATCTGGCTGCGCAGCGCAGCACCCGAGCTGCGCGCCGACGGGGTGACGGCGACCTCGGTCTACATGGCGCTGATCCACACGCGGATGAGCGCGCCGACCCCGATCTACCGTCACGTCCCCGGCCAGACTCCTGACCAAGCGGCGGAAACGATCTGCCGGGCGATCGTGCGCCGGCCGCGCTCGATCGGCCCCTGGTGGTCGGCGGTTGCCGACGTTGCCACCACCGTGGGGCGACGGCCGTGGGAGGCGACAACCGGGTTGCTCTACCGGATGACCGGCGATACGGCTGCGGCACGGGCAGGATCCGCTGACTCTGAGGCAGGCCAGGATGCCGGCGACAAGCCAACGAAGGAGAAGAAGAGCGGCGGCTCCGACCTTCTCTTCAACGTACAGCTGGGAGGTCGGGCAGTGGGGGCACTGCGCGGCGCCGGCTTCTTCGAGCCGGTGCCACTGTCACGTCTGCCGGCGCTGGGCCGAGCGATGCGCATGGGCACCGGACCGGCAATGCTGGTCGCGCTCAGCGCCGCCCGCAACCCTGAGCGCGCAGCGATCGCCGACGACCGGGGTGAGGTCTCCTTTGCGGAGCTCGACCGCTGCGGCGCCGCAATCGCCACTGGCCTGCGCGAAAAGTTCGGGGTCCGCGAGGGAGGCAGCCTGGCGATCATGTGCCGCAACCACCGCGGCTTCGCCGAAGCAATCGTCGCCGGCTCGCGCCTCGGCGCAGACCTACTTCTGCTCGGCACCGATTTCCCCGCCACGCAGCTGACCGCGATCCTGGAGCGAGAGCGCCCCGCCGCGATCGTCCACGACCAGGAGTTCGAGCCACTCTTCGAGCAATCCGGGTTCCCAGGGCCGAGGATCGCCACCTGGCTCGAGGAGCCGACGACCGAGCCGACCCTCAATGGGCTTGCCGCGGGGCCAGCAGGAAAGCTTCCCCACCCCGCGGAGCCCAGCCGCCTGGTGATCCTCACCTCGGGCACGACCGGCGTCCCGAAGTCTGCCCCCCGCGAGCCGGAGTTGGGAGCGGTAATCGGGCCGGTTACGACCCTGCTCTCCAACATCCCGCTGCGCTCCGGCGAGCCGATCCTGGTCGCGCCGCCGTTCTTCCACGGCTACGGGCTCGCGGGCCTCTCGCTCGGCCTGCTGTTGGGATCGACCGTGGTCACCCAGCGGCGATTCGACGCGGAGGCGACCCTGGCTGCGATCGACGCGAATGGGGTGAGGTCGCTGCTCGCGGTGCCAGTGATGCTCGACCGGATCCTGCGCTGCCTGCCAGAAGTGGAGGGGCGCCACGACACCTCTTCGCTTCGCGCCGTGATCTCCGGTGCAGCACCGCTACTGGCCTCGACCTCAACCGGGATCATGGATGCCTTCGGGGACATCCTCTACAACCTCTACGGCTCAACCGAGACGGGCTTTGGGGCAATCGCCGGACCGGCTGACCTCCGCGCCGCGCCGGGCACCGTTGGCCGGGCGCCGTTCGGGACGACGCTGAAGGTCCTCGACCCCAAGCGCCGCGTGGCGCCGGTCGGCGAGGTGGGGCATGTCTTTATCGGCGGCAAGCTCGTCTTCGAGGGCTACTCGAGCGGCGATGCACCGAAGGAGACGGCCGGCGATCTGATGAACACCGGCGATCTCGGCCACCTCGACTCCTCGGGCCTGCTGCTGATTGATGGCCGCGAGGACGACATGATCGTCTCCGGGGGAGAGAACGTCTTCCCGCAGGAGGTAGCCGACGTGCTCAGCGGGCACCCCGGAGTCGCCGACGTCGCCGTGGTCGGCGTCGAGGACGAGGAATTCGGACAACGACTCCGAGCCTATGTCGTTCCAGCGGGTGAGACGTCACCGTCTGCCGACGAGCTGCGACTCCATGTCAAGAGGAGCCTGCCCCGTTTCCAGATTCCCCGCGACGTCGTCTTCGTCGAAGAGATCCCCCGCACCGCCAGCGGCAAGGTGCGCGCCCGCGAGCTGGACGCCGCGACATAGTCACGACCCCAATGGTGCGGGACCGGGGCTGGGGCGCTCGAACTCCTGCAGCACGCCGCCCACCGCGAAGCAAAGCGCGCCGGTGAGGGTGCCCCAGTTGGCAATTCCGACCGCCAGCTCATCGCCGGTCGAGGGACGAACGAAGGAGGCGATGGCGGAGACCATGAAGAGGACCGATCCGAGTTGGTTGACGGCGACGATCCACCAGCCGAGATCGCGACGACGCCAGCACGGCCAGCCGTGGCAGATCTCGACCATCGCCAAATGCCCGGAGATCAGGAAGAGCGCGCAACCGACCATGTCGGGTGACCAGACCAGCCGATTCTCGGCGAAGGCACCGAGTCCCTTAATGAACGAGTCGACGAGGAGGACCGCGAAGACGAGCGTGCCGGCGAAGAGCACAAGGGCGCTGAGCCACTCGAGCCGCTCCGGTTCCCGCGACCACCAGCGCCAACGGCCCGTGGTCAGGGCACCCTCGGGACCGATATCGCGCGGCCCGTTGATCACCTGCAGCAGCGATGCGTACCCGCCGGTGCTGAAGAAGGCCCCACCGACCAGGTAGACCGAGGTGCAGGTGGTCGGCGAAACGCCTCCCTGCGCAAGCGCCGCGCCGATCGCGAACAGCGAGCCGCCGATCGCGAAGGCCGTGGCCGCCACCGCGTTCACCCGGCGCAGGCGACGAGAGGTCTCCCGATCGGTGCTCGTCGCCGCCACCTCGCCGGAGAGCGAGACGACGTCGATCGTGCCGCGCTTGCGAGCGGCACGGGAGGTCCACACCGCCCTGTGGCCCTCGGGTAGCCGCCAGGTGACCCGGGTCGTGAACGGGCCTCCGCCCTCCGCCTGCTCTGCCACCCACTCGTTGGGCCTGCGAACCGACCGCGAGTCTGTGGCCCCGTCGTGGAGTGTGACGGTGGGGCTCACCGTCATCGAGGCTAGCTTGTCGCGAGGCCGATCGCGAGCAGCGGGAAGCCCGCCATCACACCCAGGTAGGTGCCGATCGCAAGACCGGTGAGGGTGCGGGTGCTGCGAGAGCGCGCGCCGGAGATGAGGCCGACAAGGGCGCAGAAGGCGGCGATTCCAAAACCGACCCAGAAGACGTCAGGCATAGGCGGGCGAGATTATCGAACCACCGGTCGATGAGCCTCCACCGAGTCGATGAGGCACCGGAACCGGCTAGATCTGGGTGAGAATCAGGCCCAGCTGAGCGGCGATCAGGCCAATCAACGCCGCGATGATGACCCCGCTGACCTGAAGCATCGCGCGCTGAAGCGCATCGAAGCGGGCGTTAAGCGCCCTGAGGTCGGCGTCCACTCGCTCGAATCCCCTGTCGACCCGGCCACTCAAATCGTCCAGCCGCTCGTCTGTCCAGCTTTTCCGCATCGACTCCATGATGGCACGCTAGCGGACAACACGTTTCATATATGTACACAAATGCAACATGTGTGCAACGCATGGTGGGGCGCCAATAGCTAGGTTTGGAATCCGTGAAGCTGCTCGCCTTCAGCGACCTCCACCGGGACTTGGACCAGGCCGCGAAGCTGGTCGAAATGTCTGCCGACGCCGACGTCGTGATCGGGGCCGGCGACTTCGCCTCCGTGCACGAGGGGCTCGAGGAGACGATCGCCGCGCTGTCGGCAATCGAGAGGCCAACCGTGCTCGTCCCTGGCAACAACGAGACCGACGAGGCGCTGCGCGAGGCAGCCGCCGGCTGGAGTGCCGCCACCGTCCTGCACGGCGAAGGCACAACGATCGACGGCACCGAGTTCTACGGCCTCGGCGCCGGCATCCCGGTCACGCCTTGGGACTGGAGCTTCGACCTCGATGACGATGCGGCGACGGCTCAGCTCACACGCTGCCCCGAGGAGGCGATCCTCGTCCTGCACTCACCCCCACAGGGCCACTGCGACGCCGCCGGAAGCGGCGATCACTTCGGCAGCCCCGCCCTCCTCAGCGCAATCGAAGAGAAGCGGCCCCGCCTCGCGGTCTGCGGCCACATACACGAGTCCTGGGGCTGCGAGAGCCAGATCGGCGACACCCCGATCCGCAACCTCGGCCCGACCGGCACCTGGCTCGAAGTCTGAACGCCACGAATCGGTCGAGAGCGGCCTGACAGGATTCGAACCTGTGACCTTCGGTTCGGACCTTCAACGCTGGAGCAATATCGGATGTATCCAGCTAGGTCGCTTTGCAGGGGATTCGTGCCCACAGCCAAGAGAACTTGCGTCTAGGCAAAGGTGGCGCAAGTTTTGACCGAAATAGTTGCGTCACGCAAGTTTAGGTCGATATACTTGCGCCATGGACATTGACCGGCTGGAAGCTAGTCCCGTTGGCCATCTGATTCCAATCGTCGGACCGGATCCCGCTACCCATGAGACCGTCGAAGGGCAAGCCTTTCTCCCGGCTCCACTACCTGCTGAGTTGACGCTTTCAACGGGCACGTGGAACACCATCAATGGAGCGACAGCCGCCTTGGCACGACTCGACGGAGCCGCCCGTCTGATCCCCAATCCGGCCCTGCTGCGACGCCCGGCCCTACGACGCGAGGCGCAGAGCACCAGTGCCCTTGAGGGAACCTACGCCCCCTTCGCGGAGGTTCTCGCCGCCGATCGCGATGACGACCGGCATTTGAGCGCTGAGATCCGCGAGATCCTCAACTTCGAGCGGATGGCCGAACTTGGCTTCTCCTGGCCAGAGAGCCGGCCCTTGTCGCTGGGGATGCTCGGGGAGCTACAGAAGACCCTCGTTCTCGGAACCGCAGGTGAACTGAGTGACGCGGGAGGACTGCGCGATCGGATTGTCGTCATCGGTGCTCCCGGAAAAAGCCTTGAGGAAGCCCGATATGTCCCGCCGCCGCCAGGCGACCAGCTTCGAGCGGGAATGGAATCGCTCCTCGAGTGGATTGCTTCCCCTCCGCCAATCCCGACCGTGGTCCAAGCGGCAATGGCCCATTACCAATTCGAGTCTTTGCATCCCTACTCGGACGGCAACGGCCGCCTTGGTCGCCTGCTTGTAATCGTCCAATTGCTACGTGGCGCCGTGATCCGCGAGCCACTGCTAGTTGTCTCACCGTGGTTCGAGCGCCGCCGCGACCAATACCAAGATGCGCTCCTAGAACTGAGCTTCGACGGCGACTGGGACACCTGGATCGCGTTCTTCGCCGAGGGGGTTGCCGCGTCGGCCAGTGAGTCCCAAACCAAGGTAGAGCGGCTGGTGGAGTTGCAGACTGAGCTACGTACGACCGTGCAGCGGGCTCGGAAGCGCGGCGTATCAGAGCAGCTTGCTGCTGACCTCGTCGGAACTCC
The DNA here is from genome assembly GCA_025450195.1 of Solirubrobacterales bacterium. Taxonomy (GTDB): domain Bacteria; phylum Actinomycetota; class Thermoleophilia; order Solirubrobacterales; family 70-9; genus VRUE01. The sequence goes on from JANWHW010000014.1 coordinate 41,982, forward strand.
CTATGTCGCCAGAAATACTGTTGCCAGCCGCTACGAGCTCTCGGGCCAAGGCGCCCAAAACGCGATCGATGCTTTGGTGGCCCTAGGCGTTCTTCAAGAGACAACCATTCGCAATAACAGCGGCGCTCGGCTCTTTGTCTCTCCCAAAGTGGTTGAGATCATCTCGGCCTGAAATCATCGTCACCAAGCAAAGCGGAACGCGCCTGACAGGATTCGAACCTGTGACCTTCGGTTTCGTAGACCGACGCTCTATCCAACTGAGCTACAGGCGCGGGTGAGTCGGCGATTCTACGGGGTCAGCGGCCTTGGAACTCGGCGTGCCCGGGGCCCTTCTCGAGGAAGGTCTTGACGGCACCCTGCAGGTCCTCGGTCGCAAACAGCTCGCCGGCGTCCTCGCGGATGGCCCGATCGGCCGCCGGAATGCCACCTTCCCGGTAGCGACGCAGGACGTGCTTGGTCATCGCGTGAGCCTTGGTCGGGCCAGCGGCCAGCTCGGCGGCGAAGGCGCGGGCGCGGTCGTCGAAGCCCTCGTCGTCGAAGACGAGGTTGACGACGCCCCAGCGCTCCATCTCCTCTGCGTCGAAGAGATCGCCGCTCATCACGAAGTGGCGGGCACGACCGCTGCCGGCTCGCTCGGCAAGGCGCTGGGTACCGCCCATCGAAGGCGTCAGGCCAACCACCTTCTCGACCAGGCCGAACTTGGCCGAGCGCGCGGCGAGGATCAAATCGCAGCCCAGGGCCAGCTCGAAGGCGGCGGTCAGGGTGAGGGCATGGGCGGCGAAGACCACCGGCAGCGGTAGGGCTTCGACCCGCTCCACCACATCGATCAACTCGCCCCAGAGCTCGCTCGCCCGCTCCGGTGTAAGGCCCTCGAACTCGTGTACGTCGACGCCCCCGGAGACCGCCCGGCCCTCAGCGCGGAAGAGGAGTGCCCGGGGCGGCTCAGCCTCAACCGCCTCGATGGCGGCCTGCAGGTCCTCGAAGAGCTGCCCGTTGAAGAGGTTGAGCGGCGGGCTGTCGAAGGTGGCTATCGCCAGGCCGCGCTCGTCGCGGTCGAGCCGGACGAGCGTCATGCCGCAGCGCCGGCCGGCTTGTTCAGCCGCACGTGCCAGTGAATCGTCGCGCTGGCCACACGCTGGCCTGAGGCATCGGTCAGCTCCACCTCGCATGGAAACTCGACCTTGCCCTCGAAATCCAGGGTCGCGAGGGCGCTGTCCTTTGCGACGCCGAGCCTTGCGGTCGCCTCGATCGGCCCCTTGGCGATCTTTTCGTAGTCGATCTCGCCGCTGCGGGCCAGCGGCGTCACGTCACCGAGCCGCTCGGCGAAGGCGCCCACGAACGCGGCGCCCGAGGCGGTCTCGGCAACCGTGAAGAGAGCGCCAGCATGCTGGGAGCCAACGTGGTTGGTCAGCTCTTGACGCTCGGGGAGGAGGACGACCGCCTCGCCCTCGCCAACGCTCGTTATCTCCACACCCAGGTGACCGGCGAACGGAACCGCCTGTGTCATCCCCTTGGCTATTGCATCGAAGTCGGTCATCGCCGGGAACCCTACCGCGTGCCCTGAGGCGCTTTCGGGGCCAAGCGGTACAAGGAGGAGGAGCCGGAAGGCTGGTTGCCTTTCGGCGACCGAACGACGCCGTAACGCGCTGGCATCCGGAGTGCCTCAGGGCACGCGGTGGACCTCGAAGAGGTTGGTGCCGAGTTCCTGGTCGGGCAGCCCGGCGGTGATCGCGATCAGGTCACCCGAGCGGGCAATCCCGTGGCGAGCGGCAAGGGTGGCGCAGTCGTCGAGCAGGCTGCGGACCTCTGTCTCGTAGTCGCTGAGAACGGCGGTGACGCCGAACAGGAGGTTGAGACGACGCACGGTCTCGATGCGGGGCGAGATCGCCAGCACCGGCACGTTGGGGCGATGCGCGGCGACGAGTCGCGCCGTGCGGCCGCTCGAGGTCGGCACGACCATCGCCGCCAGATTGAGGCGATAGACGGCCCCCACCGCGCTCTGGGCGACGGAATCGGCGATGTCCTGCGTCGCCTGGTCGGTTCGGGTGAAGAGCCACTCGCCATAGGGAAGATCGGGCTCGGTGGCACGGGCGATCTGGTCCATCACCCGCACTGCCTCGGCCGGGTGCTGGCCCACCGCGGTCTCCTCGGAGAGCATCACCGCGTCGGTGCCGTCATAGATCGCGTTTGCGACGTCGGTCACCTCGGCCCGCGTAGGCCGACGCGCGTTGACCATCGAAGCCAGCATCTGGGTCGCGGTGATCGCCGGCTTCGATCGTTTGCCGGCAGCGCGAATCAGCCTCTTCTGTACCACCGGCACCTGCGCCAGGGGCAGTTCGATCCCGAGATCGCCCCGCGCCACCATCAGGCCGCCAGTCGCGGCACGGGCGATCTCCTCCGCGTTCTCGGCTGCCTGCTGCTTCTCGATCTTGGCGATCAGAGGGATGTCGGAATTGAGCGCCTGCAAGCGGTCCATGACCGGGGTCAGATCGTCCGCGGTGGAGACGAAGGACACGGCGAGCAGATCGATCCCGTGCTCGACCGCGAACTCGACCCAGGCTAGATCTCCGCCCCCCGTCGGCAGGTCGTCGGCGCCGGGAATGTTCATCCCCTTGTGGGAGGACAGCGTCCCCCCCACCTCTACCTCGCAGTCGACGCACCCATCTTCGGGCTCGCGCACCCGTAGGCGGATCGCCCCGTCGGCCAGGTAGACCAGCTCGTCCTCCCGCAACGAAGTGACGCCGGGCCAGGCGACCGGGATCGTCTCCCTGTCGCCCTCGACCGGCTGCGGGGTCAGCTTCACGTGCATCCCCGTCTCCAGCTCGGCGACGTCGTCCCGCAGCTCTCCGATCCGCAGCTTCGGGCCAGGGAGGTCCCCCAGAATGGCCACCTCTCGGCCGGCCTCCTCACACGCCTTGCGAATCGACTCGATCGTCCGGGCATGGCGCTCTCGATCGCTATGGGAGAAGTTGAGCCGCAGGACGTCGACGCCAGCCTCGATCAGCTGGGCCAACACGTTCGGCTCCCAGCTCGCAGGACCAACCGTGGCGATGATCTTGGTCCGTCTATCCCGCATTGCCATGACTGTAGAGGCTGGCGGGCGCCTAGATGATGACATCGATTTGTGTAACAATGATTTTGTGAGCACAGTCGCTGAGACCGCGCCTCGGACCGACGAGCAGCCGCCAAACGACCTCGTCGGCGAAGCGGTCCCATCGCCAGCCGGGCCCATCGACGTAGCCGAGGCTGCGAGCCTGTTGAAGCCGCCGCGGATCCCGCAGCCGCCGATCGTGCAGATGCTGCGCTTCAATCAGCGCCAGATCGAGTTCGTCTTTGGCGCGCGACGGCGCTACGGAGAGACTTTCCGCATGCGAACGGCGATGCCTGGCGGCCCGGTCATCACCAGCCACCCCGATCACGTTCGCTCCCTGTTCACCGCCAGCCCCGAGCAGGCCCCATCGCTGACAGGCGAGTCGCCGCTGCGGCCGATCCTCGGGCCCAACGCGGTCCTGACGGCCGTCGGCCCCCGCCATATGCGCCAGCGCAAGCTGCTGCTGCCCCACTTCCACGGCGAGGCAATCGAGAACTACACCCAGTCGATAGCCGACGCCACCGAGCGTGAGATCGACCGCTGGCCCGTTGGTCAGCCCTTCGCACTGGCGCCGCGCATGCAGGCAATCACGCTCGACGTGATCATGGCCGGGATCTTCGGCATCGAGGGACGCCCCGAGCGCGGCACTCCTGAGTACTGGCTCCGATTCGCGACCAAGCGCCTCGTTGCGGCCTCGACCTGGCCAATCGCACAGGTCGGAGAGCTGATGAACATGACGCGAGAAGAGGCGGTTGGCCTCACCCGCATCGGGCTCGAGTTGCTTGATCGGCCCACCTACGCCGTAATCGCCGCTCGCCGCCGCTCCGAAAACCTCGACGAGCGGCGCGACATCCTCTCGCTCCTGCTCCAGGCCAAAACCGAGGAGGGAGAGATGCTCACGGACAAAGAAGTCCGCGACGAGCTTCTGACCCTCGTCCTCGCCGGGCACGAGACGACGGCCAACTCGCTGGCCTGGACCTGGGAGCGGCTGGTCCGCACGCCGCACGCCTACGAGGCCCTGCGCGACGCGGTGCGTTCCGAGGACAAAGCCGCCGAGCAGATCGAGGCGACGATCGTCGAGAGCATGCGCTCCCGGCCTGTCGTCCCGATGATCGGCCGGCGGGTGATGCTGCCATGGCGCCTCGGCCCCTATGCGGTCAGCGCCGACACACCGGTGACGATGAGCATCCTTCTCCTTCACCATCGCGAGGACCTCTATCCGCGGCCCTACGACTTCCTGCCCGAGCGCTGGCTCGGCCGCAAACCGGGGACCTATGAGTGGATCCCCTTCGGCGGCGGCATCCGCCGCTGCCTTGGCGCTGCGCTGGCGATGGCCGAGCAGCGCGTGGTACTCGAGGCGATGACTCGTCGCCTCGACCTGGAGGCCGACACTCCCGAGCCGGAGCGCGCCCTTCACCGCAACGTGACGATGATCCCCGCCCAGGGCGGTCGCATCGTCGTCCGCTCGCGCCTCAGCTGACGCCCGTACACCGCCGCAGGAACAGAGGGGGCGAAGAGTTCCGTAGCGGCGCTTAACGAGGAATCAAGCCCAGCTACAGGAAGGCGGTGCGGCGTGGTTCCTCGCAAAGATCTATCGGAGTCGTTTGGGAGCATGCGCCCTCGTTCGCGAGGTGCTGACGGGGGGCTCATGAAGCGACTGGCAGTCACCGTGGCTTTACTCGTCGTCTTGGCTGTGCCGGCGACGGCGCAGGCAGCACCCTTCCCGTCGCGGCTCAATTTCGCCTACAGCCTGGCGATCGATTACTGGGGGCAAACGCCTCAGGCTTGCGCGAGCATCGACAAGCAGATCGTCCCCGCCGGCTCCCTGGGCAATCCGCTGACCGGCTTTGCCATTTCGGGCAGAGCCACCCAGCCGGCAACCAGCGCCCCTCCCGGCTCGGTCAACTGCGTCCTTTTGATCGACCGGGCCTATGCGGAACCGATCATCTTCGACCTGCTCTGCGCGGTGATGGTCCATAACGTCGGTCATCTCCTGGGCAAGGAACACAGCGAAGACCCCGGGGACGCCATGCACGAAAGCATCCCCGTGCCCGAGCTCTGCAACGTCAAGGGCCGCCAGGCAACCCGCCTCTACATGCTGCGGATGAAACTCCACTGGCTCAAGAGGCAAAAGAGCGGCGACAAGGTCGACCAGATACGCCTGCAAACCCGACGCGAAGTGAGCGAAGAAGCCAAGCGCTTCTGGTCCCCGGTCTCCTGACGCTCACCTGAGGCGCTGAGCTCAGATCACAAAATTGTTCGGCCCGATTGATGATTCGGGCCGAGAAGTCTTCTTAAAGGCAACTTGTTGCCGGTTTCTGAAGGCGATTTCGAGAAGCGAAATTGCCTCATGGCGAAGCCTTAGATGCTCTGTGAA
>JANWHW010000015.1 GCA_025450195.1 Solirubrobacterales bacterium
CGTGCGGCGGACCGCCGCCCTGACGTGGGGCACGCCTCGCCCTCCGGCCCGCCGGGCCCCTCCCGCACGGTCGAGCGCCACGCGCCGCGCTAGCCGTCCGGCCCGGTGTCGTTCATGCGCGGTGCTGACGCGAGCGCGGGAACGATCAAGTCCGGTGGCAAGACGCGGCGCGCCGCGAAGATGGTCGTGCTCGACGTCGACCATCCCGACGTCGAGGACTTCATCTGGTGCAAGGCCAAAGAGGAGGAAAAGGCCGCGGCCCTGCGCGACGCGGGCTTCGACATGTCGATCGACGGCGAGGGCTTCACTTCGATCCAATACCAAAACGCCAATAACTCGGTGCGCGTAACCGACGAGTTCATGGAGGCGGTCGAGGCTGGCGAGGAATGGGACCTAACCGCGCGCAAGGACGGCACAGCGACCAAGACACTACCGGCGCGCGACCTGATGAACCAGATCGCCGACGCAGCGTGGCGCTGCGCCGATCCCGGCGTCCAGTACGACACGATCATCAACCGCTGGCACACCTGTCCTGAGTCGGGGCGGATCAACGCGTCGAACCCGTGCAGCGAGTACATGCACGTCGACGACTCGGCCTGCAACCTCGCCTCGCTCAACCTGATGAAGTTCCGCCGTCCCGACGGCAGCTTCGACGCCTCCGACTTCGAGCACGCGGTCGACGTCGTCTTCCTCGCCCAGGAGATCGTCGTCGGCTTCTCCAGCTACCCGACTGAGGAGATCGGCGCCAATGCCAACGCCTTCCGCCAGCTCGGCCTCGGCTACGCCAACCTCGGCGCGCTGCTGATGTCGGATGGGCTGCCCTATGACTCAGACGAGGGCCGCAACGTCGCTGCCGCGATCACGGCGCTGATGACCGGCCGCGCCTACCGACAGTCGGCGCTGATCGCCGCCGGGGCTACCGGCCCCTACGACGCGTACGAGCGCAATCGCGAGCCCCACAACGGCGTGATGCGGATGCACCGCGATGCCTCCTACGACATCGACCCGACCGGGATCAAGGGCGAGCTGCTCGAGTCCGCGCAGCGAGCCTGGGACGAGGCGGTCGAGCTTGGCGAGGAGCACGGCTACCGCAACGCGCAGGCGACGGTGCTCGCCCCGACCGGCACGATCAGCTTCCTGATGGATTGCGACACGACCGGGATCGAGCCCGACTTCTCGCTGGTCAAGTTCAAGGAGCTGGTCGGCGGCGGGCAGATGACGATCGTCAACAAATCGGTGCCGCTGGCGCTGCGCACGCTCGGCTATGCCGAGCCGCAGGTCGAGCAGATCGACGCCCACATCGCCGAGAACGCGACGATCATCGGTGCCCCAGCCCTAAAGGACGAGCATCTGCCGGTCTTTGACGTCGCGGTGGGAGAGCGGGCGATCTCGCACACCGGCCACATCGACATGATGGCCGCGACTCAGCCATTCATCTCCGGTGCGATCTCCAAGACGGTCAACCTGCCGCAGTCGGCAACGGTCGAGGACATCGCCGATGCCTACACGCGGGGCTGGAAGGGCGGCCTGAAGGCGCTGGCGATCTACCGCGACGGCTCGAAGACCGCGCAGGCGCTGCGCACCGACGCGCAGGAGGAACAGGAGGCCGAGAGCGACGCCACGGCTGTCGCGCCGCCGGAGCGCAAGCGGATGCCGAAGACGCGCGAGTCGATCACCCACAAGTTCTCGATCGCCGGCCACGAGGGATACATCACCGCCGGCAAGTACGAGGACGGCTCGGTCGGCGAGATCTTCCTCACCGACATCGGCAAGGAGGGCTCGACTATGCGGGGGCTGCTCAACGCCTTCGCCACAGCGATCTCGATCGGCCTCCAATACGGCGTGCCGCTGGAGACCTTCGTGCGCAAGTTCAGCTACATGCGCTTCGAGCCGGAGGGGATCACCGGCAACCCCGAGATCCCCTTCGCCAAGTCGATGCCCGACTACATCATGCGTGGGGTGGCAAGCCGCTTCATCGACGACCCAGACACGCTGGAGGACCTTGGCATCCTCACCGCCGAGGTGCGGGCCCGCCAGGAAGCACAGCAGACCCTGCCGATAGAGGAAGGGCCAGCCGGAAACGGCGGCAACGGCCACTCCAAGCCGGGGAACGGAAATGGACATGGCAATGGCGCCGAGAAGGCCAAGGCAACGGGTGGAGAGGCAGTCCCCGCGACGGAGGCGCTCACCGAAACGCCACCGGTCGTCCCAGCCAAGATGTCAGGGCTCGAGCTAGGGCCAGCTTGCGAGCAGTGCGGCGGCATGATGCAGCGCACTGGGTCCTGCTACACCTGCAGCAGCTGCGGCAACAACACCGGCTGCGGCTGAGCCGCTAAGGCCAGCGCTGCGCTGGCCGATAAGAAATCTGTGACGGATGGGGACGATCCGACTAGGTTGATCGTGCGGGCGCTGATTGTGGTGCTCTGCGGTGCCGCATTCCTGTTGATCGCCGTGATCCTCTCCGGGGAGAGGCTCGACGACACCAGCGGCAAGGCAATTGCCACGGCGATGGCGTTCGCAATCTTCTCGCTGACCGGAATGGCCGGGATCAGCCTGAGCAGCCGCCCCCAACCGGCCGCGAGCATCTTCGGCGGCGCCGTCACGATCATCTCAGTTGCTGCCTTCCTCAGCGGCACCTTCGCCTTCTGGACCGAGCCCGGCGGGGACGGCTGGGAGCTGCCAGGGATCCTCTTCGTCCTCGCTCTCGGCGGTGGCCACGCTGCTCTGCTGATGAAAGGTATCCGCGAGGATGATGCCGACAGCGTGCGGGTCATTCGTGGGGGAGTCCTGCTGACTATCGCGGTGATTTGCCTGCTGGCCATCTCCGAGATCTCCTCCAACGGCAGCGACGTCGACCCCCGCACCTTCGGCGTGCTCGCGGTGCTCTACCTGCTTGGCACCGTCCTCCTGCCGCTGGTCCGCCGAAGCTCGACGTCATCCCCGCCCGCCGCGGGATCGGCACCCCTGTCCGCCTCGGAGCTGCTGCGCGCGAACGGCCACGTACTCGTCGAAGGGCCAGTGTCTCGGGGTGGCGCCCACGGCGGTGGCGAGAACGTCTGCCTACGCACCCCCGACGGGACACTGATCGAAGTGATCACCTACAACGAAGGTTGAGTCGCCAAGTCAAATCGTCGCTAGAAGAGAACGACTTCGGCGTCGTGGCGCGGGGTCTCGGTAATCGCGCGGCGGAGGGAGCGCTCTGACTCGGGACGAGCCGGGCGGATCTGGTGGCGCTTGACCAGCTCCTTGAGGACGACCGCCATCTCGAACTGAGCGAAGGAAGCCCCTAGGCAACGGCGCACGCCGCCGCCGAAGGGGATCCAGGTGTAGGTACCCGGCGGATTGTCGAGGAAGCGCTCCGGCAGGAAGCGGTCGGGCTCTGGGTAGATCTCAGGGTCGCGGTGCATGAGGTGGATGCAGGGCGTCACCGTCACGCCCGCCGGCAGCTCGTAGCCGCCGATCTCGACCGGCTCGGTGAGCCGTCTGGCGACGAGCACGATCACCGGGCGCAGGCGCAGCGTCTCTTGGATCGTCGCAGTCAGGTAGTCCTCTTCGCCCGCGAGTGTCTCCTCGCGCAGTCGCTCCAGCTTCTCCGGATGGCGGACCAGTCGCTCCATCGCCCAGGAGAGCGAGGTGGCCGTAGTCTCGTGGCCGGCGACGAGCAGGGTGAGCAACTCGTCGCGCATCTCCGCCTCGCTCATCGGGCTGCCGTCCTCGTGGCGAGCGGCGACCAACATCGAGAGGATGTCGTCGCGCTCCTCGAGGTCGCCTGCCGCCTGCCGCTCGGCGATCTCACGATGGATCAGTTCGTCGACGCGGTCGATGCGGCGGCGGAAGAGCGGGACGCGCCTCAGCCTGTCCGGCCCGACAAGGAGGGCAGGGCCGAGAGCCATCGGATTGGTCGTCAGGTCGAGAATCTCGCGGAGGGCAACTCGCAGTGCATCCATTCGCTCGTCCCCGGCGTGGACCCCGAAAACGGTCTCGAGGATGATCTCGAGGGTCATCGCCTGCATCCGGGGGCGCAACTTGTAAGGGGTGCCGGTCGGCCAGCTCTCGATCTCGCGAGCTGCGATCTCGGTCATCTTCTCTTCGTAGCCCTGCATGCGAGCCCCGTGGAAGGGCGGCAGCAGGAGCTTGCGCTGGCTCATGTGCGGCTTCTCGTCGAGAATGAGGACCGAGTTCTCGCCAAGCACCGGTTTGAGGATCTGGTTGCCCTCGCCAGCGTGGAAAACCTTGGGGTCGCCGGTGAAGATCTGCTTGACGTCATCGGGGTCGGAGACGACCACCCAGGTTCCTTCGTAGGCGATCTTGAGGGTGAACATCGAGCCAAAGCGGGCCCGGCACTGCTCGAGCATCCACTGCGCGTGCCGTGCCCAGATCATCGTCTGCGGCACACGCCCCATCCGCGGCCCGGGGGGAAGACCCGGAATCGCCGGCTCCGTGGCCCGCTGCTCTTTGACTGTCGCAGTTGCCTCCATCGCGCCTCTGCCGATCAGGGTACCCGGCCCACCGCCTGTCTCATGTGAGATTTGGCCACTGCGGCCAAAGGTTGCCCGCTACGGCAGGTCCTCGCAGGCAATCCCGTCGTTGTCCCCGTCGAGCCCATGCGGGTCTCGCTTTGGGTGGTGCTTCTTGAAGAACTTCTGTGCCTGCCTATGAGTATTGAAGTCAGAGCAATCCCTATCTAGAAAAGCGCCGGCAGATTGCGAAGCGGATGCCGCGCTGAAGAAGAGGCCGGTCACCAACGCAATGGCAAATCGGCGCTGTAAGCGGGTCAAGATAGACTTCCCAGAGTTTGTCGCTCGGAAACAGTCCGAGCATACCCCGGGCCTCTGTGACGCAGCTCTAGTCGGGAATCGAGACGCGGACGAGGATGCGGCGGCCGCAGCGGAGCTGGGCGGAGCCATCCTCAAAGCGGATGAGGCGAAGAGTCGCCGGATGCTCACAGCGCACAGCGAGCGCGGTTCGGGCATCCCCCGGCGCACTGGTGACGACGGTCGCCTTGCCGAGGCGAGGCCCGGGGGCAGCACTAGTCCCGGTGGTGAGAAGCATCGACACGACAACGGCAAGAGCTGCAATGAGCAGCTGAAGCGACCGACTCATGTCTCAATAAGCCTCGAGATGCGAAAGCTCGCCCCCAGCCGATCCCGTAGCCTGCCGGCGTGGAGCTTCCCCGCCTTCCCCCCCGTCTCGAGCATCTGATCGTTCGGTCCGTCTGTGGGCTTCCCGGCTGGGCGCAACGAAGGCTCTTCGGCCCCCCGCCCACGGCCGACGGGCAGGAGCTTGCACCCGATCTCCATGCCCTGCTGCGACTGGCGGCGCTGGCCGGCGAGACCCCACTCAGCGATGGCCGCACGCCGGAGGAAGCGCGAGCACTCAACCGGGCCGGAGCCAAGGCGGCCGCCGGGCCCCCACAGCCGATGGCAGCGGTAGAGGGCTTGGAGATCCCTGGGCCCGGACGGGCTATCCCGGTCAGGCTCTACGTCCCGCCCAACCTACCCCCCTCGGCTCAGCCCCTGATCGTCTACTACCACGGCGGCGGCTGGGTGGTTGGCGATCTCGACACTCACGACGGGGTCTGCCGTTTCCTCGCCTCCAACGTGGGCGCGCGAGTCATCTCGGTCGACTACCGCCTCGCACCCGAGCATCCGTTCCCAGCAGCTGTCGAAGACTGCTTTACCGCATTCCACTGGGCAACGCAGCAAGCAACGCAGCTCGGCGCCGACCCGTCCCGCATCGCTGTCGCCGGCGACAGCGCGGGCGGAAACCTGGCCGCCGCGGTCAGCCTGCTGGCCCACGCCGGCGGCGGTCAGCAACCCGCCATGCAACTGCTGCTCTACCCCGTGACCGACGCAGTCGGAAGCCACCCATCGCGCGACCAGTTCGCGGATGGATTCCTGCTCACAAAATCGGACATGGATTGGTTCGAGGCCCACTACCTGTCCAACGGCGCCGATCGGGAGGATCCGCGTATCTCGATGCTCCGCGCCGCCAATCTGTCGGGACTTCCTCCGACCTACATCGCCACAGCCGGCTTCGATCCACTGCGCGACGAGGGTGAGCTCTTCGCCGAGCGCGCACGGGCGGCCGGCGTCGACGTCGCCCTGCACCGCCACCCGGAACTGATCCACGGCTTTGCGAACATGACAGCGATCAGTCGCACAGCCCGCTCCGCGATGCACGAGGTCGCAGGGGCCCTGCGCATGGGCCTCACCTAGCAACTCACCCTGCGAGACATCCACCGAAGGCAGGCAGAGAACGCGTGGACGCAACCAGCCACACCCACGATCACCACCATCACCACCATGAGATGCCCACCGAGGGAGCGGCCCTCACCGCCGTCGCGGTCAGCGCGACGTTGCACTGCCTGACCGGCTGCGCGCTGGGCGAGATCGCCGGGATGGCGATCGGGACCGCGGCCGGCTTCTCAAACCTCGGGACGATCGCGCTCTCTGTATTCCTCGCCTTCCTCTTCGGCTACACACTGACCAGCCTGCCACTGCTGCGTGCCGGGCTGGCGCTGTCGGCAGTGATCCCGATCGCCCTCGCCTCCGACACCTTCAGCATCGCGACGATGGAGATCGTCGACAACGTGATCATGTTGGTCGTGCCCGGCGCGATGGACGCCGGCCCGGGCACGCTCCTCTTCTGGGGCAGCCTCTGCGTCGCGCTGGTCGTGGCCGGAGCTTTCGCGGTGCCGGTCAACCGCTGGTTGATCGCACGCGGAAAAGGCCATGTCGCGGTCCACGAAACGGGGATCCACGGCGGGCCACCAGTGCGAGTCGTCGCCTGGGCGGCGGGAATCGCGGGAGTGTTCGGGACGATCGTCCTGCTGGCCGAGGCGCTCAGCTGACGAAAGCCTCTGGGTGACTCCACACCAGGCGGGTGGCGCCGTAGGGACCCGCCCCCGAGGAAGCTTTAGCTACCGGAGGGGGTGGGGGGTCCCCTGCGGCGACAGACCCGCCAGGTGTGGAATTAGACCGCTACTCGTAGTGCAATGCCTCGAGCACGTCGAGGCGTGAAGCACGGATCGAGGGCGGGATCGCCGCCAATATGCCGGCGAACGCAGCAAAGATCAGCATCAGGACCAGTTGTAGGACCGGGTAGGAAAGCGTGAAGCCTTCGTCCTTCAGCGGCTGCGCGATCAGCGCCGCGAAGATGACGCCGATCACCATCCCCAGCAACGCACCGATCAGGGCTGTGATCACCGCCTCGTAGCGGATCATCGTCCGCGCCTGGCTGCGCGACATTCCGATTGCCCGCAGCATCCCCAGCTCGCGGGTGCGCTCGTGGATCGAGAGCGCCAGCGTGTTGGCGATACCGAAGAGAGAGACGATCACCGCCAGGGCAAGAAGGGCATAGATCAGCCCGAGCAGCTGGTTGATCTGTTCTTCCTGGTTTTCCTTCAGTTCCTGCTGGTTGCGGACCTCTACCACCGGGAACTCGCGGTCCATCGACTTGATCAGCGCTGCCTGGATCTTTTCCGCACTGGCACCGGGGGCGAGCTTGACGAAGTCGATCGTGTCGTCGCGCTGGTCGAAGGCGGTCGCCATCAGCCGCTGAGTGACGATCGCCCCACCCAAGAGTTCGGCCTTGTCTTCGTACTTCCCAACGATTCGCAGGCGTGGCTTCGCCCCGATCTGAGTCAGGAAGGAGGCCTCGTCGCCAACGTCAACGCCGTTGCTGGAAGCGAAGGACTTGTCGACGATCACCTCGTCGTCGTTGAGATCGCGCAGGGTCTGCGAGCCGCCCTCGGACCAATCGATGTCGATCACCGCGCCGGCATCGCGATCGAGCGCCGAGACCCGCTCTGTGCCGCCCCCGTCGAGCAGCTCCGCCTGAGCGACGCGCATGGTCGAGACCAGCTCGACACCCGGAATTTTGCGGGCGAGGCTGGCGGCGCGGGGTGAGATCGGCGAGAAGCCGTCGGAGTTCTGCAGCACCAGCTCGCCCTGGAAGCTCTCGTCGACCGCGGTCGCGATCGAGCCCTTGATCCCGGCGGCAAAGACGGTCACGAAGGCGACGACGGCTAGGCCGATCATCAGCGCCGCCGCGGTGACCGCGGTGCGGGCCGGGTTGCGCTGCGTGTTCTCCCGCGCGAGGCGCCCGGTGAGGCGGCGCAGCCTTTCAAGCGGGCGCCCGGTGAGCGAGGCGAGGGGGCGAACGAGGCGTGGGCTGAAGAGGGAGACCCCGAGCAGTACGGCGACCGCCCCACCGCCGATCAGCCCGGCCGCCGAGCCGCCGTCCGCACCGCCGAAGAGGCCGACGGCAACCATCCCCAGTCCCACCAGCCCAAGCAACACCGCGAGCACAGCGAGGACGACGCCACGGCGGCGGCTCTGCGGCAGCTCGAGCGCCAGCAGGGCGGCGATCGGCGGCACGCGGGTCGCACGCAGGGCCGGGATGAAGGAGGAGATCAGGGTGATGCCGATCCCGATCAGCAGCGCAATAACGATCGTGCGGGTCTTGGTGACGAGGGCGGTGGTCGGCAGGTCGATGCCGACCGCGACGAAGAGCGCATTGAGTCCGACCGCGATCGCGTAGCCGCCGGCGAGGCCGAGCAGGGCGCCGAGGATGCCGATCGCCAGCGCCTCGACCACGACCGAGCCGAGGATCTGCCCGCGGCCGGCGCCGAGCGTACGCAGCATGCCGAACTCTTTGATCCGCTGGGCAACCGTGATCGAGAAGGTGTTGAAGATCAGGAAGGCGCCGACGAAGAGGGCGACGAAGGCGAAAACCAACAGGGCGATGCGCAGGAAGCCGAGGTCTTCATGGATCTGGTCTGAGTTGCGCTTGGCGTTCTCCTCCGCGGTCTCGATCAGCAACGAGGGGTCCGCGACCTTCTGCTGCACGCGCCGCTTCAGGGTCTCTTCGGAGACTCCGCCGGAGGCGGCGATCAGGACCTGGTCGAATTCGCCGCGCTTGTCGGTGATCCGCTGCGCCTCGGGCAGGATCAGCCCGGCGATGCTGGCCCCGCCCCAGGAGGCCTCACCGAGCTTGGTCAAGCCGACGATTCGGTAAGCGGCGACCCGTTCGACCGAAGCGAGCTTGAGCGTGTCACCGACCCCTAGCCCGGCCTCTTCGGCGGCACCCTGATCGAGCGCGGCCTCTTTCGCGTCGCGCGGCTTGCGTCCCTCGACATAGGTCTGCGTCTCGAGGCTCTCGGGGATGTTCGACGTAATGAACTTCGGCGCGAATTTGGTCCCGATCTGCTCGTTCTTTGCGTCGAAGAAGGCGCCGACGGTGAAGATCTGCCCGACTGCAACCCGTACCCCGTCGACCTGCCTTACCTTTGGCAGCACCGTGGCCTTGAAGCTCGGTGTCTCACCGGTTTCCTGGCGCACTTCCTCTTTCGCCGTGATCACGACGTCGGTCTTCGCCAGCGAGTCTTCGAAGATTTCGTCGAAAGCGGCGAAGGTCGTATCGGTGAGGATGTAGGTGCCGGCGACGAAGGCGACGCCGATCACCACCGCCAGCGTCGTCGTCAGGGCGCGAACCTTGCGGGCCCAGAGGCTCTTGATGGCGAATCGAGCCAAGGGGCTAGTCGATTTGCTTCATTAGCTCGATCACATCGGCGGTCGAGCCCGGCACTGCGTCATGAACGATGTGTCCGTCGCGGAGGGTGATCAACCGGTCGGCATGGGCGGCGGCGTCTGGGTCGTGAGTGACCATGACCACCGTTTGATCGAACTCGTCGACGGCCTGGCGCAGCAGGCGCAGAACGTCGGCGCTCGCTTTCGAGTCAAGATTGCCGGTCGGCTCGTCGGCGAAGACAACGGCGGGTTTGGAGATCAGGGCGCGTGCGACGGCGACCCGCTGCTGCTGGCCTCCCGACAGCTCCGAGGGTCGGTGCGTGCGCCTGTCCTCGAGGCCAACCGTTCGAACCAGCTGGTCCACCCAAGCCTGGTCGGGCTTGCGCCCGGCGATCGAGAGGGGAAGCACGAGGTTCTCCTCGGCGGTGAGAACCGGGAGCAGGTTGAAGAACTGGAAGATGAAGCCGAGCTTGTCGCGGCGCAGCTTGGTGAGGGCTGCGTCATCGAGCTTGGTGATCTCGACATCCTCAATGTGGACCGTGCCGGCGGTCGGCTTGTCGAGCCCAGCGAGGATGTGCATCAGCGTCGACTTCCCCGAGCCCGAGGGGCCCATGATCGCCGTGAAGCGTCCCCGCTCGAACCCGGTGGTTATCCCAGCCAGGGCGTCCACTGCGGCATCCCCCTCGCCATAGCGCCGGGCAACTTCTGAGGCCGTGACGACATTTCCATTCGATTCGCTCATTGACCGGACCGTATCGTTCCCGCCCGGTCGGCGACCCCGCGTCTGAACTAGCCTGCGACGGATGTCGCTTGCCGATGAATTCGATGGCTTCCTGGTCGACCTGGACGGGGTGGTCTGGGTTGGGCGCGAGATGGTTCCCGGCAGTTGCGCCACGCTGCAGGAGTTGCTCGATCGCGGCAAGCAGCTCGTTTTCGTGACGAACAACCCCGGCAAGCCGGCATCTACCTATGCCGAGCGGCTGCGGGAGGCGGGCGCGGGGATCGGGGAGAAGAGCATCGTGACGGCGGGTGAAGTCACTGCCCGTCTCGCCGCCGCCGGGTCAGAGCGCAATGCATTCGTGATCGGCTCCCCCGCCTTCAAGGCGACCGTGGCCACGACTGGACTGGAGCTCCTCGACGGCGAGGCGGCGCGAGAGGCGGGCGTTGTGCTCGTCGCCGGCCATCGCGATGTCGACTACGAGGAGCTGCTCACAGCAACGCTGGCGCTACAACGTGGCGCAAAGCTGTTCGCGACCAGCCGCGACCCGACCCTGCCGATGCCGGGCGGCGCCTGGCCGGGGACCGGTGCGATCCTCGCGGCAATCGAGACGGCCACCGGGGCAAGGGCCGAGATCGGGGGCAAGCCCGAACAGCACCTCTTCGAGGCGGCACGGGAGCGAATTGCCGGAGCGGAGCGAGTGGCGATGATCGGCGACCGGATCTCCTCCGACATCGAGGGAGGCCGCCGAGCCGGGCTCGAGACGATCCTCGTACTGAGCGGTGCGACTTCGCGCGAGGAGGCAGAAAGCGCCGCGCCTCCCCCAGATCACATCCTCGAGAGCATCGGCGATCTACTGTGAGCGCGGAGGGAGCAAGCGTCGCAATCTGTTTCTTCGCGCCGCGAGCGAAGCGCGAGGTGCTCCTGTGAGTAGTGCCATACATCGGCCCGGTGTCGCCTTTGCCGGCGTCTGGGCCGTCACCTTCTCCGGCCTGCTCGCGGTCGGCGCCGTCCTACCGGTCTTGCCGCGCTACGTGCACGGGCCGCTCGACGCCGGCAACATCGCCGTGGGGATCGTGGTCGGCTCCTATGCGGTCACCGGGCTTCTGCTCCGCCCTCTCGCCGGCCGGCTCGCTGACCGGCGGGGCCGCCGGCCGGCGGTTCTGCTCGGATCGGTAGCCGTAGCGATAGCCGGGTTCCTCTACCTCTTGCCGCTTGGCGTGGCGGGACTGATTGGGGCACGGCTGCTGCTGGGCGCCGGCGAGGGCGCCGTGTTCACCGCCGGCTCCGCCTGGATCGTCGACATCGCGCCACCGGAGCGGCGCGGACGGGTTATCGGCCTCTACGGGCTGGCCATTTGGGCCGGGCTGAGCGTGGGGCCGCTGATCGGCGAGCTCCTTCTCAGCGCCTCCGGCTACACGGCTGTTTGGCTCTTCGCCGGCGTGGCGCCGCTGATTGGGGCGCTGATCGCAATGCGGCTGCCGGACCCGTTCCGCCCGGTCATCCATCCCGAAGAGCACCACCCGCTGATCGCCCGTGAGGCGATCCGTCCCGGCGCCGCGCTGGCGCTCGCGTCGATCGGGTACGCCACGGTGGCGGCCTTCGTCGTCCTCCACCTCGACACCCGGGGCGTTGGGCACGGGGCAACGGTGTTCGGCGCCTTCGCGACGATGGTCGTGCTGACTCGCCTGATCGGCGGCGACCTTCCCGACCGGGTCGGCCCGGCCCGAGTCGCGACCGCGGCCGCGACTGTCGAGGCGATCGGCCTGACGATGATGGCCGTGGCCCAGAGCCTGCCGGTCGCACTGGCCGGCGCGCTGGCGATGGGTGCCGCCTTCTCGCTGCTCTACCCCTCCCTCTCGCTGATCGTCGTCAACGGCTTGCCCGAGACGCGGCGCGGCGCGGCACTCGGCACCTTCACCGCCTTCTTCGATGCCGGGGTCGGCCTGGGAGCGCCGCTCGCCGGGCTCGCAGCCGCCCTCGGCGGCTATGAGAGCGCCTTCCTGCTCGCTGCCTCGATTGCCATGGCCTCGGCGATCACGATCGCCTTCGCGATCTCCGGTCGCGGCCGCGCGCTGATCGCGACGCGCTCGGCCGAGGGCGGCTGAGGCGATCAGCCTCGTTCGGCGACCAGCAGTGTCTGTGCGGCGCGGCCGATCCGGCCTCGCTCGTCCGAAAGAACCGACTCGGCGGTCCCAACTCCATTTGGCTGTGGCAGCGTCACCGCATCGACACAGACCCATTCGCCCTCGGGCATCCGCTCCAAGTGAACGGTGAGGTCGACGTTGATGAACAGGAACCTCTGCCAGTCCAGTACGGCGCTGATCCCGTTTCCAACGTCGGCAGCCACCAGAGTGCGTTGCAGCGGAGTCGGCTCCTCGCCGGCGACGAGAGCGCAGCGAATCCGCATCCAGACGGTCGCCGGCCCAGGCTCGATGAAGCCGCCACTGACCGAGCGCCACTCCATGGCGGTGTGGTAGCCGACCTCCTGGCCGGTTGGGAAGAAGTCGCCGGTGGAGCCCTGATCGGGCCCAGGAGGCGCCGATGCCGCCCCGAGCGCGTCGGGGGGCAAATCGACCTTCGCCTTGCGGATCCGCCAGGCGCGGGCGCGCATCAGCTCTCCGTCGTCGTTGCTGAGCGAGGCCTCGACCAGTTGCACGCTGCGACCCGGCCGGACCACCTTCGCCTCGACGCTCACAGGCCCGATCGGGATCGAGCGCATGATCTCGAAGGTGACGCGCCCGACCTGAAACTCCTCGGCACCGTCGAGGTGCTCGATCTCGCGGCCGACCAGAGCAGCGGGAGGCCCGGCGTGCTGGGCGCCCGGGTCCCACGGCCCACGGGTCAACTCAGTCGCAAGGTACGCACCGGCGTCGGGCTCATAGAAGGCTCCTTCCACACTCGCATCCTATGAAGGACGGGTGGCAGTAGTGAGCGACCCCTAACCTGTAGTCATGACTGAGAAGATCGAGAAGTCAGAGCAGGAATGGCGTGACCAGTTGACGCCAGAGCAGTACGAAGTGACCCGACAGGCCGGCACCGAGAGAGCCTTCAGCGGCCCTTACTGGGACGAGAAGAGCGAGGGTATGTACCGCTGCGTCTGCTGTGGCGCCGAGCTCTTCTCCTCCGACACCAAGTTCGACTCGGGCACCGGCTGGCCCAGCTTCACCGAGCCGGTCAACCTGGAGCACGTCGAGCTGCGCCCCGACAACAGCCATTTCATGCGCCGCACCGAGGTGGTCTGCAAGCACTGCGACGCTCACCTCGGCCACGTCTTCGACGACGGGCCCGGGCCGACCGGGCAGCGCTACTGCATCAACGGCTGCGCCCTAGAGCTCGAGGGGAAATAGGGACAATCCAGTCCCGATGCCGAGCAAGGCGCTCCCGGACGCGGAGGTGGGGGCCAATCCATCTCTGATTCCTCTTGGCTCCCACCGAGCAGAGGAAGCGCCGCTTATTTAATCCCGCCGCCGGCGCCCAGGTAGCTGAAGCGAACCGCGAGGGCGACCGCCTCGGTGCGGGTGTCGACCTCGAGCTTGGCGATCGCGTTGCGGACGTGGGTGTGGACGGTGGCGGGGCTGAGGCCGAGCCGCTCGGCTATCTCTTTGACCCGCAGCCCCTCCGCCAGCAGCTCGAGGATCTGCCGCTCGCGCGGCGAGAGGTCGAGCAGCTTCTCGACCTCAGACGGCTTGCCTCCGGCGAAATCGCCCCCGAGGAACGTGCCGCCGCCGGTCACGGCTTTCACGGCCCTGGCGATGTCCTCGGCGGGAGCGGACTTCAAGACGTATCCCGAGGCACCCGCCCTCAGCGCCAGCGCCAACAGGTCCGGCTGGGCATGAGCGGTAAAGATGATGACTTTGGTCCGCGGCCGCGCCTTGAGGACCTCCTTCGTCGCCTCGATGCCATCGCGTCTGGGCAACTCGACGTCAATGATCAGGACGTCCGGTTCGAGCTCCTTGACAACATCGACCACATCGCGGCCGTTCTCCGCCTCACCGACAATCTGCAGAATGTTCGAATCTGCCATGCGCGCCTTGATCGCCTCTCGGACGATCTCGTGGTCATCGCAGAGAACTACCCGCTTTGCCTCACGAACGCTGGTGCTCATGTCCGACTCCCGGCTTGATCGACGGTAGAAAGGCCATGAACGCCTTGGGGTTCCGCGCTCATCGTGTTCCGATCCTCTCAGGCGCGCCGTAAGAATGCAAAATATTGGGTAGGGTGAAATCGCCCTCTCGCTCTTGGCGATTCTCCATCAGAGCGATGATCGTGCGCCCTATGGCCACCGCCGTGCCGTTCAGCGTGTGCACCGCCGTGGGCGCGTCCCCCTCGGCGGATCGATACCTGCAGCCAAGCCGCCGGGCCTGATAATCGGTTGTGTTCGAGCACGAAGTGACCTCCCGGTAGCGGTCCTGACTGGGGATCCAGGCCTCGCAGTCGAACTTCCTGGCTGCCGGGGCGCCGAGATCGCCGATCGCGACGTCGACCACGCGATAGGGAATCTCCAACTCGGTGAGGATCCGCTCCTCGATCGCCAGCAACCGTTCATGCTCGGCGACCGACTCGGATGGCTCGACGAACGAGAACATCTCGACCTTGTCGAACTGGTGGACGCGGAATATGCCCCGGGTGTCGCGGCCGGCAGCACCGGCCTCGCGGCGAAAGCAGCTCGAGAAGCCCGCGTAGCGGAGGGGCAACTCGTCGCCGACGAGGATCTGGTCTGCATGCAGCGAGGCCAGCGCCACCTCGGAGGTGCCGACCAGGAACAGCTCGTCCTTCGGTATCTCATAGATCTGGTCGCGGTCGCCGGGCAGGAAACCTGTTCCGTAGAGCGCCTCTTCACGGACCAGAACGGGCGGGATCACCGGTTCGTGGCCCTCGCCGCGAACGACGTCGAGGGCAAAGCGAACCAGCGCCATCTCCAGTAGTACGAGGTCGCCTTTGAGGTAGGCGAAGCGGGAACCGGAGAGCTTGGCCGCCGCCTCGACGTCGATCAGGCCCAGCTCAGTACCCATCTCGAGATGATCACGGGGCTCGAAGCCGAAGCTCGGCTTGTCGCCCATCTCGCGGATGACGACAGCGTCCTCCTCCTTCATCCCATCGGGAGCATCCGGGTCAGGGAGGTTGGGGAGGGCGACGACGACAGCGCTCAGATCGGCCTCTACCCGCTCCAGCTCGGCTTTTCCGGCCTCGATCTTGTCCTTCAGCTCCCCGACCTTCTGGACCAAGTCCTCGGCATCGGCGCCCTTTTGCTTTGCCTCGCCGATCTGCTTGGAGAGCGTCTTGCGCTCAGCCTGGGCGCCCTCGATCTCTGGCAGCAGGTCACGGCGGCGGGCGTCGATCTCGAGCAACCGGTCCACATCGGCAGCGGCGCCTCGGCGCGCCAGCGCCGCTTTGACCCGCTCGGGGTCGGAGCGGATCAGCTTTAGATCGAGCATTGGAAGGGGGCGTTAGGGCGAGGTGTTCGTGCCGTGGGGCTGAGCCTCGCCTGAAGCGTTCTCGCTATGGCCCTCGGGCTCGGAGGCTTCCTCGCTCGAGCCTGACGATTTGGTGTCCCCACTTGGAGTCGGGCGTGGAGATTCTTCAGCTTCGTCGCCCGCGTACTTGGCGACGAAGCGGGCCACAGCTTCGGCCTCGGCGCCGACGACGATGTTCTGGGGCATGATCGCGCCGGAGAAACCACCGTTTTGGATGGCGAAGAGAGCATCTTCATATGTCTCGGTTCGCTGATCGAGGTTCGGCCCCTGCGTACGCACGTTGCGGTTCCCCGTTCCCTGGGTGCCGGCCGCCGCCAGCGTGTGGCAGCCGGAGCATCGCGTGGCGAACAGGACGGCTCCGTTGTAGTTCGGATCGCCCTTGGAAACGGAGATCCCCTCCTCGCCGAAGCCGCAGGCACTGAGACCGAGAGCGGCCGTCACCGCCACTGTGATCAGAATGGGACGCACGCGGCGCGCATCATATTGTCTTGCGCCGATCCCGCTTTCCGACGATGACGCCTCCAGACCCAGCTAGTTTCCGGACCGCCATGGGAATGTTGCCCACAGGGGTCACGGTCGTGGCCGCGACGGGGCCGGATGGGCCGGCGGGCGCAACCGCAAATGCCGTCTGCTCGCTCTCGATTGAGCCGATGCTGATGCTCGCCTGCCTCGATCGCGGCTCCCGCACGCTGCTCGCGGTGCAGGCGGCAAATCGCTTCGCGATCAGCGTTCTACAGGCGGGCCAAGAGCAGATCGCCCGCGCCTTCGCCACCAAGGCGCCGGTGGCGGACAAGTGGGAGGGCGTCGCCTGGCACGACCGCGGCGGCCTTCCGGCCATCGACGGCGCCCTGGTCTGGGTCGCCTGCGACCTGCGCGACGTGATCGCCGGCGGCGATCATGTGATCGTCACCGGCGAGGTTTGCGAGCTGGAGACAAACGAGGGTGACCCCCTCGTCTTCCACAGCGGCGACTACCGCCCTTTGGATTGAGAGCTTGGGCAGGAAGTAGGGTGCGCGGCGATGGAGGCGGCAGCCGCTCCCCCCGAACAGTGGACCTTTGCCCAGAAGGGGATCGTGGTTTTGGCGGCGCTGCAGCTGCTGTGGGCGCTGGTGGGTTTGATCGCGGAGCCGAGCATCGACTTCGGGGATGACGCGGTCACCGAGCGAGTGCTGGGGGTCGACTTCAACGGCGTCCACGCGCTCTCGGGATTCCTGCTCTTCCTCCCCGCCTTCTACTTCGCGCTGCGACCCAAGTGGGCCCTCTATTACGCGATCTACGTTGCTGTGGCCCTGGTCGTGACCGGGATCTGGGCGCTCTTCGACACCCAGCCGGCCTGGGTCTTCACCTTCCCCAACAACTACTCCGACGCGGTCTTCCACCTCGCCACCGGCACCCTGTTCGCGATCGTCGCCGTCATCCAAATCGCCCAGGACCGTTCAGCTCCAGGGTAGGCCTAGAAGATGCTGCTGGTGCCGGCAGCGCGGAGGGCGATGGAGAAGATCACGCCGCAGCTGACGGCCATGATCCCCATCTCGCGGCGAACGATCCCCAGGGCGATCGACTGCTGCTCGTCGGCCGGCAGGGACTCGAAATCGAGGTCCCCCAGCTCTCGCTCGGCGGCGCCGGCTCGGGCGCCCTCCGCGAGGAAGGAGATGACGAGGGGGAGGATTCCGTAGAGGTAGTGGAGATCGTCAGGGGCCTCATGGCCGGTGAAGACGAGGAGGCCTCCGAGCATTGCCTGCACGAAGACCGTGACCTGAGCCACGCGCAGCAGGTACCAGAAGGGCACAGAGGGCCGGTGGCGGAACCAGGCCACGCCGCCGACCGCCCCGGCGGCGAGGTTGAAGAGGATCAGGGTGACGCCGACGATCAGGTGGACCTCGGCCATAGCTATATCCGCCTGAGTGGGTCGGGATTCCGCTCCCTGATGCGGAAAATCACTATGTAGCAATGTGTCACAAGGTGGGTGTATAACAGCGCGTGAGCGTGGGTAGCGCGGGCGTCGAGTCCGCGGTCGGCCCCGCCCAGCCAGTAGACCTCCCCCATGTTGAACAGTTACCTGCCGATACTCGTCTTTGCCTTCCTTGGCGTCGCCGTAGGCGGCGCCTTCGTGATGCTCAACCACCTGATCGGCCCCAAGCGGCCAAACCGCCAAACCGCCGCAAGCCGTCGTCAGTTGGAGCCCTATGAGTCGGGGATCCCGGTCGAGCCGGCGCGAGGGTTCCGCTTCGGGATCAGCTTCTACCTCGTCGCGATGCTGTTCATCCTCTTCGACATCGAGGTCGTCTTTCTCTACCCGATTGGGGTGATCCTCAAGGACGCCGACAGCATCTTCGTACTGGGCGAGCTGGTCCTCTTCGTGGTCTTGCTGCTCGTCGCCTTCGTCTACGTGTGGAGGAAGGGGGCACTCGATTGGAAATAGAGCGCCAAACGATGCGTGACCGCCAGCTCCGTGCCCGCGACATGCTGCGCGGAGACCTCGAGGGCGAGGAGCTGGAGCGCTACGTCGAGGAAAAGGTCGTGGTGACCCGCTTCGAGGAGATGCTCAACTGGTCGCGCGCCAACTCGATGTTTCCGTTGTCCTTCGGTCTCGCCTGCTGTGCAATCGAGGGGATACCGATGTCGGCCGTCACCGCCCGATACGACATCGCCCGCTTTGGCGCTGAGGCGGGGCGCGCCTCGCCGCGCCAAGCCGACATGATCATTCTGTCGGGCCGGGTCTCGATCAAAATGGCGCCGGTCGTCCGCCGCCTCTACGACCAGATGCTGGAGCCGAAGTGGGCGATCTCGATGGGCGCCTGCTCCTCCAGCGGCGGCATGTTCTCCAACTACGCCGTGGTCCAAGGGGCCGACAAGTTCATGCCGATCGACGTCCATATCCCGGGATGCCCGCCGCGCCCCGAGGCTGTCCTCTACGGGTTCACCAAGCTGCAGCGCAAGATCATGGGCAACCCCGACCAGGGTTGGCGTCAGCGCTACAACGCCGCCGGCACCGAGGAGTGGGCCCGGGGCGGGCCGGCCAGCACGCCGAGCCCGGAAGCGGTCGAAGCCTACGAAGTGGCCAGGGAGCTGGCTCGTGCCTGACGCACCGGGACTGGAGCTGATCAGGGGCGAGATCGAGCAGGACCACCCCGGGGCAATCCTCGACACCAGCTTCGACCGGGGGCAGGCGACGCTTGTGGTCGACTCCGAGCAGGTCCTCGAGGTGCTGCGCTGGCTCTGCGACGCACCCGGCCAGGGCTATCGCTTCCTCTCCAGCCTGCATGCGGCCGACTACCTGCCGGCTACCCCTCGCTTCGCGGTCCACTACGAGCTGCTCAATCGCAATCGTGTGGAGCGCCTCCGCGTGAAGGCGCTTCTGGCCGATCCCTCCGCGGGTCCTGTCACCGCAGGGGACCCCCCACCCCCTCCGGTAGCTAAAGCTTCCTCGGGGGTGGGCAGCCCTACGGCGCCACCCGCGGAGGGCCTGCCGGAAATCGACTCTTGCGTGGAGTTGTTTCCGACCGCGGACTTTCAGGAGCGAGAAGTGTTCGACTTCTTCGGGATCGTCTTCCGCGGCCATCCGGACCTGACCCGGATCCTGCTGCCCGAGGATTACGTCGGCTGGCCGCAGCGCCGCGATTTCCCGGTCGGCGGCGAGCCGGTCACCTTCACCTACAACGAGCGGCAATATGGCTGACGGCCTCAGCTCACCTCTCTCGGCGCCACCCGCGGTTGAGACCGAGGTGATGACGATCAACATCGGGCCGCATCACCCGGCTACGCACGGTGTGCTTCGGCTCGTAGTTGACCTCGAAGGCGAGGTGGTTAGAGATCTGAAGCCGGTGATCGGCTACGTCCACACCGGGATCGAAAAGTCCTGTGAGGACAAGAGCTACTGGAAGGTCATCCCCTTCGTCGAGCGGATGGACTACGTCTCCTTCTTCTTCCAGATGGAGGCCTTCTGCGGCGCGGTGGAGCGACTGGTCGACCTCGAGATCCCGCCCCGCGCCAAGTACCTACGGATGATCTTCCTCGAGCTGAACCGGATCCATTCCCACCTGGTCTGGCTGGGAACGACGGCTCTCGACCTCGGCGCGATCTCGATGCTCTGGTACTGCTTCCGCGAGCGCGAGCGGATCCTCGACCTGTTCGAGATGGCAACCGGTCAGCGGATGCACACCCGCTACTTCCAGGTCGGCGGCGTAATCGAGGACATCCCGGTCGGCTTCGAGGAGAAGCTGCGCAAGTTCATCGCCGACATGCCGGTGCGGGTCGGCCAGTACGAAGCGCTGCTCGACCGCAACGAGGTATTTCTGCAGCGGACCAAGGGGACCGGGATCGTCCCGCGCGAGCGACTGCTGGAGCTGGGAGTGACTGGGCCGCTGCTCCGCGCCGCCGGCGAGCCCTGGGACATGCGCAAGACGTTTGACTACCTCGCCTACCCCGAGATGGACTTCAAGATCCCGGTCGGCACGGTGGGTGACAACTACGACCGCTATCGGGTGCGGCTGGCCGAGATAGTCGAGTCGGTGCGGATCGTCGAGCAGTCGCTCGACGCGCTGCCCGAGGGACCGTTCATCGCCGATGACCGCAAGTACGTGCTGCCTCCGCGCTCGGAGCTCCCAACCTCGATGGAGTCGCTGATCCATCACTTCAAGCTGGTCACCGAGGGCTACCGGGTGGCACCCGGCGAGGTCTACTACGCGATCGAGAGCCCGCGTGGCGAGCTGGGGTGCTTCGTCCTCGCCGACGGCTCCGCGAAGCCGGCCCGTGTCCACTTCCGTGATCCGTCATTCATCAACCTGCAGGCCTTCAAGGACATGGCGGTCGATACCTACGTCGCCGACATGATCGTCAGCCTCGGGATGCTCGATCCAATCCTGGGAGGGGTGGATCGATGAGTCCCGTTGACGGGCCCGGCGTCAGCAACCCCAACCTGCCGGTCGATCCGGCTCTGGTCGAGGGGCGAGTCCCGGATCGGGTTCCGGAGCAGGTCCCCGAGCTTCACGAGGTGGACTGCCCACCGGATCTGAAGGAGCACATCGAGACGCTGATGGGCCGCTACCCAGACCGGAAATCGGCCTCGATCCCGGCACTCTGGGCGGTGCAGCGACTCTATGGCTGGTGCACGCCGGAGGGGATACGGCAGGCGGCAGCGGTGATGCGGGTGACGCCCGCCTACCTGGAGTCAGTCGCCAGCTTCTATGACCTGCTGCACACCGAGCCTGTCGGCACCCACAAGGTCGCCGTCTGCACCAACATCAGCTGCTGGATGCGCGGTGCGGACGAGCTGCTCGAGGCTTTCCGCAGCGCCGCCGGGGGCGATGAGGACATCTTCGTGACCGGCTTCGAGTGCCTCGGAGCCTGCGACATCGCTCCAATGGTCTCTATCGACGAGCGCTACTTCGGCCCACTTGAGGCCGCCGAGGCGGAGACCGCAATCGAGCAGCTCAGGACAGGCAAGGACGTACTGCCGGAGAAGGCGTTGGAGAAGCGGCCGCTGGCGGGCGACGCAGGCTCGACCGGCGGTGTCCCCAGAGCGGGTGATGCAGATGCCTGAGACAAGGGTGCTGTTGAAGCACGCCGAGGACCCGGAGCTGCGCACGCTTGCCGGCTATAAGCGCTACGACGGCTACGGCGCCCTGGAGAAGGCCTACCGCCAGATGGAGGCCGAAGAGGTGCTGAAGGAGCTCGAGGACTCCGGCCTGCGCGGGCGCGGCGGAGCCGGCTTCTCGATGGGGAAAAAGGCCTCCTTCCTGCCGCGCGGCGAAATGCAGAAGTACCTCTGCTGCAACGCCGACGAGTCAGAGCCCGGCGCCTTCAAGGACCGCGAGCTGATGCAGCGCAATCCACACCAGCTGATCGAGGGGATCGCGATCGCCGCCCTCGCGGCCGACGCCGGCCACGCGTTCATCTTCATCCGTGGCGAGTACGACCTGCAGGCCGACATCCTCGACGCGGCGGTCGCCGAAGCCTATGAGGCCGGCTACCTGGGCGAGAACATCCTCGGCACCCGCCGCGACCTCGAGCTGGTCGTCCATCGCGGCGCCGGTGCCTACATCTGCGGTGAGGAGACGGCGCTGCTCGATGCGCTCGAGGGCAAGCGCGGCAACCCGCGGCTGAAGCCCCCCTTCCCCGCTGTGCAGGGCCTCTACGGAGGGCCAACCCTGATCAACAACGTCGAGACGCTCTCCAACGTGCCGCGGATCGTCGCCCACGGCGCCGAGTGGTTCCGGGGCTTCGGCACCGAGCAGTCGCCAGGGACCAAGGTGGTCTCGGTTTCAGGCTGCGTGCAGCGCCCGGGAAACTACGAGGTCGAGCTCGGTGTCCCCACGCGCGAGCTGATCTATGAGCTGGCCGGCGGGCCCGGCGGCGGGCGCGAGGTGAAGGCCTTCTATCCGGGCGGCTCCTCCTCGCCAGTCCTCACTGCGGAGGAGGGCCTTGACCTGCCCTATTCCTTCGAGGACATGGCAGCAGCGGGTTCGATGCTGGGCTCGGGCTCGATCATCGTCGCCGACGACAGCGTCTCGATCCCGCACATGGCGCTGCGCACCGCGCGCTTCTACCACCACGAGTCCTGCGGCAAGTGCACACCCTGCCGCGAGGGGACCAACTGGACGGTGAAGATGCTGGAACGAATGGTGCACGGCGAGGCGACCCCGATGGACCTCGACATCGTCGCTTCGGTGCAGGAGAACATCATCGGCCATTGCCTCTGCGTGCTCGGCGACTCGATGGCAATGCCGGTTGGGGCGATGGTCCGCAAGTTCCGCGGAGAGTTCGAGCAAGTGATGGCCGAGGCCGGCACGGCGGTGGCGGCGTGAGCGGGAAAGAGATAACTCTGATCGTCGACGGGCGCGAGGTGGCGGCGACCGAGGGTGAGATGCTGCACGACGCGGCGAAGCGCGGCGACGTCGAGATCCCGGTCTTCTGTTACGAGCCGAAGCTCGGCGAGCCGGTCGGGGCCTGCCGCATGTGCCTGGTCGAGATCGAGGGCATCCCAAAGCTGCAGACCTCCTGCTCCACCCCCGTCCGCGACGGGATGGTCGTCCACACCCGCACCGACCAGGTCAAACACGCCCAGAGCGCGGTGGTCGAGTTCCTGCTCGTCAACCACCCGCTGGACTGCCCGGTCTGCGACAAAGGCGGCGAATGCCCGCTGCAGGACATCACGATGGGTTGGGGGCCCGGCAAGACCCGCTTCACAGACGACAAGCGCCACTTCCAGAAGCCGATCGAACTCTCGCCGCTGGTCGCGATCGACCGCGAGCGCTGCCTCCACTGCTACCGCTTCGTCCGCTTCAGCCAAGAGGTCGCCGAGGACGAGCAGCTGCAGTTGCTGGAGCGCGGCGACCGCACCTTCGTTGGGACCTTCGACGACCGTCCCTACGTGGCGCCTTTCCACGGCAACATCACCGACCTCTGCCCGGTCGGCGCCCTGACCAACTACACCTACCGCTTCCGCGCCCGGCCCTGGGACGTCGAGCAGGCCGGCTCGGTCTGCACGCTGTGCCCGAGCCAGTGCAACGTCAGCTTCACCGTCCGCGACGAGCAGGTGAAGCGGGTCGTCGCCCGCGACAACCCCGACGTCGACGACGGTTGGCTCTGCGACCGCGGCCGCTACGGCTTCGAGATGTTCGCCGCCGAGGAGCGGGTCACCGAGCCACGGCTGAAAGGTGCCGCCGGGGGGGCTGACTGGCAAGCGGCAATCGAGAAAGCCGCCGCCGGCCTCAAGGCCGCCGGTGTGGGCAAGGTCGCAGCGATCGTCGGCGACGCCTCCAACGAGGAGGGCTATCTGGTCCAGCGCATCATGCGCGAGGCACTGGACTCGGAGAACGTCGCTGCCGGGCGTGCCTACGGCATCTTGCGGCATGACCTCGTCGACATCTCTCAGCCTGCCCTCTCCGCCAGGGTGCGAGACATCGACGCGGCCGACGCCATCCTCGTGATCGGCACCGACCCGCTACATGACTCGCCGATCCTCGACCTGCGGATCCGCAAGGCGGTGCGTCGCAACGGGACGAAGCTGGCGGTTGCGACGGAGCGGCCGACGACCCTCGACGGCGGCGCCGACGCCGCCGTTCGCTACATCCCGAACGCGACGGGGGCCTTCCTTGACGATCTGGTGAAGAGCCTTAGCGGCAGCGGGGACGGCGAGTCGCATTTCGGCGCCGACGCCTCCCAGATCGCCGATGTCCTCCGCGACGCAGAGAAGGTCGTCGTCGTCTGGGGCGAGAACGTAGCCTGGGGAGACGGTCGCGGCCTGCTGGCACTGGCCGAGGCCCTGAACATCGCCGAGCACGACGGGGCCGGGATGCTCGAGGTTCCGGAGTTAGCGAACGCCCGCGGTCTGCGCGAGGTCGGCTGCATGCCCGAAGCCGGGCCTGGACTCAGCCAGCGGCTCGGGGGGATGGGCGTCGCGGGGATACGTGACGGCCTTCAGTCGGGTGAGATCGAGTCGCTGATCCTCTTCGGGGTCGACCCGATCCGAGATTTCCCCAATACCGCCAGGTGGAAGTCGGCGCTGGCCGCCGCTGATCACGTCGTCTGCTTCTCGATGTTCGAGAACAAGACGACCGCCCTCGCCGACGTCGTCTTCCCGCTGGAGTCGCACGCCGAGAAAGACGGCACGATCACGCATCCAGACGGTCGCCTGCAACGAGTGCGGCCCAGCGCCTCCCGTCCAGGTGACATCCGCCCGAACTGGGGAATCCTCGCCGAGCTGTCGCTGGCGCTCGGGTTTGACACTGGCATCTCCTCTCAGCCTTCCGCCTTCGCGGCCCTGGCCGGCGAGGTTCCCTTCTATGCCGGCATCACCGACGGCGACATCGGCGGTCGCGGCATTCGCTGGCAGGAGGGGCCGGCGGCGGCGGCCTTCCCGACCAGGCCCGAGCCGAGCGGCGATCCCGTCGAGCTCGTCTTCGAGAACGAACCCGGCGAGACGACCTACACCGAGGCCCGCAGCTACGACCTGGATGTCTCGACGTACCGGGATCTCTGGGTCGGCCCGATCACCGAGCTGAACCCGCCGCTGCGGTTCCTGTCCCCACGGCAGACCCTGGAGCTGTCCCCTGGCGATGCGGAGCGGCTGAAGCTGGAGGGCGGCGACGAGGTCACCGTCAGCCAGAACGGGTCCACCATCCGGGCGCGGGTCGCAGTCAGGGAACGGATGCGCGACGGCACCGGTTTCCTGATCGAGGGCACCGCGAGCGACAACGCCAATGCCCTCCCTGACCTAGCGGGAACGATCGCTGCAAAGATCGCGAAGGTGGGCGAGTGATCCCGATCGCCGACACCAACTTTGTCGAAGCGACCTGGATCATGATCGTCAAGTCGCTGGTGATCTTTGGGGTGATCTTCGCGATCTTGCCGCTGATGACGGTCCTGGAGCGCAAGCTGATCGGCCGTTTCCAGCACCGCTACGGGCCAAACAGGGTCGGCCCATTCGGCATCCTGCAGCCGCTTGCGGACGTCGGCAAGCTCCTCGGCAAGGAGGCGTTCATGCCGGCCAACGCGATCCCAACGCTGTTCGTGCTCGGACCCCTGCTGACCGTCCTCTCGGGTGTGCTGGCGCTGGCGATCATCCCCTGGGGCGACGTGCAGGATGGTGTCGGCCTCTACGGGATCGACGTCCCGATCGGGATCCTCTACTTCTTCGCGGTCGGCTCGATCGCCTTCTACGGAGTGCTCCTGGGTGGCTGGTCCTCGGGCTCGAAGTACAGCCTGCTGGGAGCGATGCGGGGTGCCGCGCAGCTGATCTCCTACGAGGTCTCGATGGGCCTGGCGCTGCTCGGCGCGGTCATGATGGCCGGCTCGCTCTCTCTGGTCGACGTGGTCCATGCCCAGGGCGAGGTCTGGTTCATCGTGCCCCAGATCGTCGGTTTCC
Source organism: Solirubrobacterales bacterium (assembly GCA_025450195.1). Classification (GTDB taxonomy): domain Bacteria; phylum Actinomycetota; class Thermoleophilia; order Solirubrobacterales; family 70-9; genus VRUE01. The sequence goes on from JANWHW010000015.1 coordinate 25,597, forward strand.
TGATCTTCATGCTCGCCGGCTTTGCGGAGACCAACCGCACCCCGTTCGACATGCCCGAGGCCGACGCCGAGCTGGTGCAGGGCTTCATGACCGAGTACGGCGGGATGCGCTTCGGCAGCTTCCTGCTGGTCGAATATATGGAGATCATCGTCGTCTCCGGAATCGCCGCCGCGATGTTCCTGGGCGGCTGGATGGGGCCCGGGCCGGGCTTCCTCGACCCGATCTGGATGCTGACGAAGATGCTCGGGCTGGTGCTCCTCTTCATCTGGATACGGGCGACGCTGCCGCGCCTGCGCTACGACCAGCTGATGAGCCTGGGTTGGAAGATCCTCCTACCGCTCGCCACCCTCAACGTCCTCGTCACCGCCGTTCTGGTGGTGCTCACATGACCAGGCGAGGCGACTTGGGGTCGCTATGCGGCACCAACCCGCCTCAGCGGGGGTTTCGCTCATGACCGAATTTCCGTATCTGAAAGACCAGGATGCGGTGGAGGTCCAGCGGGGGCCCGAGCCCGGCGGGGTGGGTGGCGCCTACCGCGCCTTTGGAGAGACGCTGCGCGGTCTGAAGACGACGATGGCCCGCCTGATCGAGGGGCCGCTGACGATCCAGTACCCGGAGGAGAAGACCCCGGTCTACCCGCGTTTCCGCGGTCGCCACAAGCTGCATAAGTTCGAGGACACCGGGTTGGAGAAGTGCGTCGGCTGCTCGCTCTGCGCCGCCGCCTGCCCGGCCGATTGCATCCGGGTCGTCGCCGCTGAGAACATCCCCGGCGACCGCGTCTCGGCCGGCGAGCGCTACGCGGCCGTCTACGAGATCAATCTCTCGCGCTGCATCTTCTGCGGCTACTGCGAGATCGCTTGCCCCTTCGACGCGATCACGATGGGCCACGACTACGAGATGGCCGACTACGACCGCGACGACCTGATCTTCACCAAGGAGATGCTGCTCGCGGAGCCGATCGAGCGCACGCCGCTGCGGGCGGAGGGCGAGTGAGCGGCCCAATCGTCACGGTCATCGCCGGGTGTTCGAACCCGTGGCGATTGGGGTGCGAGCAAAAAGGTCGTTCGCGGGGCGCGCTACTCCGGATCCGGCCGAACCAACACCGTGTCCGCGACCGGGATGACCTCGTCGACAGGAAGGTCGGCGCGCTCGGCGTGTTCCCGTATCGCCTCGGGACTCGTCGCCTGGTAGATGCAGACTGTGCCGACCGAACCGCCGCCCTCCTCGAGGACGTAGCTGCGGATCCAGCGGATGTCGTCGGACATCTCCTCGTCTCCAACCTGACGGGAACGCTCGGCGGCCGTTTCCAGATCGCCCGGAGAGCGCCAGCCGCTCCGTCGAAGAATCACATACGTGTTCATAGTGCCTCCGTTTCGCTTGCAAGCGGGAATGCCGCAGCGTCTAGAACCATCGAACCATGCCGCGGATGTGGCGTCAATGCCCGAAGGGCAGGCGCATAGATGGAAGCGGTGCTCTTCTTCGCGGCAGCCATCGGCGCCCTCGGGGGCGCGATGGGAGTGGTGGCCCTACGCGACCCCTTCTACGGGGTGCTGGCCCTGGTCATCCACCTCTTCTCGCTGGCAGTCCTCTTCCTGCTTCTCAGCGCAGCCTTCCTCGCGGCCGCGCAGGTGGTCGTGTACGCCGGCGCCGTGGTCGTCCTCTACGTCTTCGTCGCGGCCTATGTCGGCGGCGATCGGGAATCGGAGTTGGAGCCGATCCGCGGCCAACGGTTCCTCGCCCCGCTGCTCGGTGCCGCCCTCTTCATCGAGCTGGCGATCGCCGTGCTCGGCTCCTCGCTGCTGGCACTGGGCACGGATGGGCCTGACGTCAAGGCCGGTTTCGGCGATCCAGCCGAGATCGGCTACCTGCTCCTGGAACGCTTCCTGCTCCCCTTCGAGGCCTCCTCGATCCTCCTTCTCCTGGCAGCAGTCGGCGCCGTCATCCTCGCGGGCAGGAGGGTGGACCTTGGGTCGGGCCCGTCGGGCTCGCATTCGCGAGGAGTTCCCGCCGGACCCAACCCAAGCTCCGCCGAGCTGCACGACGAGGAAGCTCCGCAGCCCGTCGGGGGACGTCAGCCGGGGGACACCTCCGACGAACACTCGGCGAAGCGTTCGGAGGGGGTGTCCCCCGCCTGATGGCCATCGAGTGGTACGTGGTGCTGTCGAGCCTGATCTTTGCGGTCGGCGCGATGGGCATCCTGACCCGGCGGAGCCCGATCGTGATCCTGCTCTGCCTCGAGCTGATGCTGAATGCCGGCAACCTGGCGCTGATCGCCTTCAGTCGGATGGTCGGCAACCAGGAGGGGCAGGTGTTCGCACTGGTCGTAATGGTTGTCGCCGCCTGCGAGGTCGTGATCGGCCTCGGGATCATCGTCGCGATCTTCCGGCGCAAACTGCCGCTTGACGTCGATGAGCTGAGGGAGCTGCAGGGATGAGCTGCACTTCCTGGGCCTGGCTGGTCCTGCTCTTCCCGCTGCTTGGCTCGATCGTCATCGGCCTCGGCTTCCGCGCGCTGCCGGCCAAGACGGCCGGGATCATCGGCACGGCTGCGATCGGGCTTGCCTTCGCCTGCGGCGTTGCGACCTTGCTCTGCCTACTCGGCGAAGACCCCGAGGCGCGCCACCACGCCTCTTCCCTCTGGGACTACGCCAATGCCGCCGGCCTCGACATCAAGCTCGGGATCTTCGTCGACCCGCTATCGGTCTTCATGGTGCTGGTGGTGACCGGGGTTTCGACCCTGATCCACCTCTACTCGTTCGGCTACATGCAGTCCGACGAGGGCTACCGGCGCTTCTTCAGCTACCTCAACTTCTTCGTCTTCTCGATGCTGCTGCTGGTCCTCGCCGGCAACTTCGTCCTGTTGATCGTCGGCTGGGCCTTCGTCGGCTTCGCCTCCTATGCGCTGATCAGCTTCTGGTACCGGCGCGGAACCGCGACCGGGGCCGGGATGAAGGCCTTCGTGATCAACGTCGTCGGCGACATTGGCCTCGTCCTCGCCGCCTTCCTGATTTTTCGCGAACTCGGCAGCTTCGACTACGAGACGGTCTTCACCAAGGCGCCGCAGGTGTTCAGCGTCAACGAGTGGACAATCACCGCGATCTGCCTACTGCTGCTGGTCGGGGCCTTCGCCAAGTCGGCACAGCTGCCGCTCCACACCTGGCTGCCCGACGCAATGGAGGGGCCGACGCCGGTCTCCGCTCTGATCCACGCGGCAACGATGGTGACCGCCGGCGTCTATCTGATCGCCCGCACCCACGTCCTCTTCGACCTCGCCCCGACCGCCGCCGACATCGCGGCCTTCACCGGCCTGGCGACGCTGCTGGTGGCGGGGACGATCGCCCTGGTGATGACCGACCTGAAGCGGGCGATCGCCTACTCGACAATGAGCCAGATCGGCTACATGGTCGTCGGCGTCTCGATCGGCGCGTACTCGGCCGGGATGTTCCACCTGATGACCCACGCCTTCTTCAAGGCGCTCTTGTTCATGGTGGCCGGCTCGATCATCGCCGCGATGGCGAACCGCCAGAACATCGACGAGATGAGCGGCTTCGGCAAGGCGATGCGCTTCACCTCGGCGATGCTGCTGATCGGCGGCCTGGCGCTGGCCGCCTTCCCGCTCACCTCGGGCTTCTTCTCAAAGGACGAGATCCTCGCCTTCGCCGAGGCGCGCGGTGGCTTCTACGTGATCTTCACCTGGCTCGGCTACGTGGGCGCGCTGCTGACCGCGATCTACACCTTCCGACTCGTCTTCCGGATCCTCCCAGGCAAAGCGTGCAAGGAGGCGCAGGAGCTGATCGACACCGGCCATGTGGTCCACGCCGAGCCGGAGAACCCGGCGACCGGTGAGGTCGAGGACACCGACGTAGGTTTCCCCGGCTCCGAGCATCACATCGCCGAGCAGTCCTGGCCGATGAAGGTGGCTATGGGAGTGCTCGGGTTCCTGGCGCTGGTCGGCGGCCTGGTCCAGGTCCCTGGCGTCGACGACGTGATCGGCAAGTTCCTCGAGCCCACATTCGCCGACTCGCCGCTCAGCCACATCCACCCGACGGTTGGCGCCGAGTGGGAGGGCCTCGGGATCGGCGGCGTGATCTCGATCGTCGGCATCGGCATCGCCTACTTCCTCTACGTCGCCCGCCCCGAGACGCCGGCGATGCTGATCCAGCGCCTCCGCCCCGCCTACACCCTGTTCCACAACAAGTGGTACTTCGATGAGCTGATCGACTTCTTGATCGTGCGCCCAATTCTTGGCGTCGGCCGCTTCGCCAACCGCACCTTCGAGCGGCTGGTGGTCGATGGCCTGGTCACCGGCACAGCCGGGACCGTGCGCGGCGCCGGCGGCATCGTTCGCCTCGTGCAGAGCGGCTTCGTGCGCAGCTACGCGCTGCTGCTGATCGCCGGCTTTGCCGGGCTCGCCCTCTACTTCCTGATCCAGAGCTCATGACCAGCTCGCTGCTCTGGACACCCCTGCTCTTCGGCCTGATCGGCCTCGCCCTGCCAAAGCGGCTGACCGGCTGGTGGGCGACAGCCGGCACGGCGGTGACGCTGGGGCTGGCAATCGCGTTGCTTGCCGGCTTCGACTCCGGCGCCGCGGGCCTCCAGGATACGGTCGATGCCGAGTGGATCCCCGGGCTCGGCGTCGACTACAGCCTTGGGATCGACGGGCTGAACGTCTTCCTGCTGCTGCTGACCGCGGTCCTGTGGATGGCGGGGACGGCGTTCGCCGCCTTCCGCGAGCAGGAGCGGCCCCACCTCTTTTTCCTGATGCTGCTGCTCGGCGAGACCGCGACCCTGGGCGCGTTCCTGGCCCAGGACCTGCTGCTCTTCGTCCTCTTCTTCGACCTGATGCTGGTCCCGTTCTACTTCCTCTTCGGAGTCTGGGGGAGCGACCGGCCCGACGGGACGACCGCTTCGGCGGCAACCCTGAAGATGATCGTCTACACGCTGATCGGCTCGCTGCTGATGCTGGTCGCGGCGATCGCCACCGCGATCATCGCCGCCGACGGCGGGCAGATCAGCTTCTCGATCGCCGAACTCTCCCAGCACCCGATCGCGGAGGGTAGCCAGCGCTGGATCTTCTGGTTCTTCGCCGCTGCCTTCCTGGTCAAGATGCCGGCCTTTCTCCTGCACGGCTGGATGCCGGATGCCTACCGAGCCGCACCGCTGCCGGCGCTGGCGATCTTCTCCGGAGTGTTGGCAAAGGTCGGCGCCTATGGCTTCCTGCGCGTCGTGCTGCCGCTCTTCCCCGACGCGACGGTCGAGTTCCAAGAGGTGGTGCTGGTGATCGCGCTGGCCTCGATCCTCTACGGCTCGGTGATGGCCTTCACCCAGACCAACGTGCGGTTGATCGCCGGCTACTCCTCGGTGGCCCAACTCGGCTTCATCACTGCCGGGATCTTCGCGCTGTCCGCCGACGGGGCCGACGGCGCGGTTCTGCAGATGGTCAACCACGGGCTCGTGGTCGCGCCGCTGTTCGTCATCGTCGCGATCCTCGCCGAGCGCTCCGGGACGGAGGACCTGCGCGAGATGGGCGGAATGGCGATGAAGGCCCCGGTCCTCGCAGCGCTCTTTTTGATCGTCACCCTGGCGACCCTGGCGATGCCGGGATCGGCCAACTTCATCGGCGAGTTCTACATCCTCAACGGCCTCTTCGACTCGAAGATCGTCTTTGCCATCGTCGCGATCTCCGGCGTCGCGATGTCGGCCTACTACGCGCTGCGCCTCTACCAGCGCACGATGCACAACCGCAGGCCTGACGGCCTCGAATCGCGCGAGATCGGACTGCGTGACCGCATCGTCCTCGTCCCGCTCGTCCTTTGCATCGTCGGCCTCGCCCTTTACCCACAGCTGATCCTGAAGCGGATAGACGCTTCCGTGCAACAGAGCGTCACGGCAGCGACCGGGGCTCCGGAACCGAAGTCGACCGTCGCGTCGACGCCGCCCAGCAACGGCGGGAACACAGCGATCAGTATCGCCGTTCCCAACTTCGCTGGAGACACACCATGATCGCCGCCTTCCACGCGCCGGACATCTACTACGCCGGGCTGTCGCCCGTGATCGCACTGACGGTCGCCATCTGCGTCGTACTGCTGACCGCGGTCTTCCAGCCGCTGCGCCGGACGGCGCCGGCGCTGACCCTGATCGCGCTGGCGACGACGGCGGGGCTGCTGATCTGGCAAGGGGGCGAAGAGATCGACCTCGTCTCCGGTGCCCTGCGGCTCGACGACCTGGCGATCGCGATCTCGTTGATCGCGGTCCTCAGCGCCGCCTTCGCGGTGCTGCTCTCGATCCGCGAGCCGGCGGTCGAGCAGGCTGGGTCGGGCGAGTACCACGCGCTGCTGCTCGGCTCGGTGCTGGGCATGGCCCTGCTGGCGCAGGCCCAAAACCTGGTCAGCCTCTTCGTCGCGATCGAGACGCTCTCGATCCCCCTCTACATCCTCTGCGCGACCGACCTGCGCCGCGAGCGCTCGCTCGAGGCTGGCCTCAAGTACCTGATCATCGGCTCGCTCGGCTCGGCGACGCTGCTCTATGGGCTCGCCTTCCTCTACGGCGGCTCGGGATCGACCGACTTTGCCGGGATCGCCGCTGGAATCGGGCAGAAGGGGGTAACCGGCGACCCGCTGGTCCTGATCGGGATCGCTTTGGCTGCGGTCGGACTCGCCTTCAAGACCTCGATCGCCCCCTTTCACCAGTGGACGCCCGACGTCTACCAGGGCGCACCGACCCCGATCACCGGGTTCATGGCGGTGGCGACCAAGGCGGCCGCGTTCGCGGTGTTCGTCCGCTTCTTCGACGTCGCGCTGATCTCGGAGGCGAGCGAGTGGCAGCCGGCCCTGGCCGTGCTCGCCGCCGCCTCGATCGTGATCGGCAACGTCGGAGCGCTCGGCCAGAGCTCGCTGAAGCGACTGCTCGGCTACTCGGGCATCGCTCAAGCCGGCTACATACTCGGCGGGCTGGTCGTCGCCAGCGAGGCGGGGGTCAACGCGCTCGTCTTCTACCTGGTCGCCTATGCCTTCATGAACTTCGCCGCCTTCGCTGTGGTCGTGGCCCGCGAGCGCGAGACGATCTACGGCGACGACATCCGCGCCGTACAGGGACTCGGGGCCGAGCGGCCACTGCTCGCCTGGCCGCTGACGATCTCCATGCTTGGCCTGGCGGGCCTGCCGGCGACGGCGGGCTTCATCGGCAAGCTCTACCTGATCGAGGCGCTGGTCGAGGGCGATTACACCTGGCTTGCCGTCTTCATCGCGGTCGGGACGATGATCTCTCTTGCCTACTACCTGCGGGTGGTCGCGGCGATGTGGATGCGCCCTGGGGGCGAGACGTCCGCCGCCGCCCCGGCGATAGTCGGCGCCTCGCCCGAGGCCGACCCGATCGATCCCGAAGCGGGCCGCCGCATGTACCTGGTCGCTCCAGCGCTACTCGCTGCCGCGGCGGTCGTCATCTTCGGTGTGATCCCGCAACCGCTGGTCGAGTTCGCCGAACACGCGGGCGCGTCTCTCTTCTAACGCTCCTAACGCTCGCGCATAAGTGACCTGAAAGGGTCTGGGCAATGGGCGTCCTGCTCACAGCCGCTGCGATCGTCGCTGCCGTCGCCGTCGGCGTCTGGGCAGAGCGGCGCTGGCCGCTAGGCGCCGGGGTGGCCGCTCGCCGGTCCCTGGTGCTGATGCTCTACGTGCTGCTTCCACCGGTGATCTTCTTCAACCTCGCCGCCAGTGAGATCGACGTCGCCCACGGAGTGGGGCTGGTGCTTGGGATCGTCGCCGTCTCGCTTGCCGGACTACTCGCGTGGTGGGTGGCAAGCAACATCCTGGAGCTGCCGCGATACAAGACAGGAGCGGTCATCTGTGCTGTGTTGAGCGTCAACACGGGCTATCTCGGCTACCCGCTGACCGTGGCCCTGCTCGGGCACGACCAACTCTCCACCGCCGTCCTCTACGACGTCCTGGTAACCGGCCCCTGTCTGCTGCTAGGGGCTTTTGCGGTCGGCGCCGCTTTCGGCACCAAGGCAGGAGAAGGGACACGCGAGCGGGTGCGCGCTTTCTTCACCCGCAATCCCCCCCTCTACGCGGCGGTGGCAGGCCTACTTGCCCCGCAGGCCTTGGCGCCCGAAGTGCTCGTTGACTTCTCGCAGGCGCTGGTCGTCGCGATCCTGCCGATCGGCTTCTTCGCGGTCGGGGCGACTCTGGCCGAGAACGCCGAACACGGCGACCTGCCCATGCCACCGCCGCTCACCCGACCGGTGTCCCTCGTCTTGATCTCGAGGCTGGCCGTTGCGCCAGCCCTGCTGATGCTTCTCGCGGCCCCGCTGATCGACCTTCCCGCCGCATACCGCCTGCTCTCCGCAATGCCATCCGGGCTCAACTCAATGGTCGTAGCTCACGCATACGGGCTGGACATGGAGATCACCGCCGAGGCCGTTACCTGGTCAACCGCGATCGTCGTTGCGGCCGCCCTCGTCTCCCTCCTAATCTGACCCGATGCTCCACCACGTCTCGATCGAGGTTGACCCAGAGCAGGTTGAGGCCTGCGTCGCCTGCTGGGAGCTGCTCGGCTTCGAGGCGATCGAGGCGCCGGAGGAGCTGGGCGGCTACGTCACCTGGCTAGAACGCAGCGGCACCCAGATCCACCTGATCCACACCGAGGCGGCCACCGTCCCTCAACTCGGCCACGCGGCAGTTGTCGTGGAGGACTTCGAGGCGACGTTCGCAGCTCTCGAGAAAGCCGGGCATGAACCCGAGCGCCATCGCGAGCTCTGGGGCCAGCCGCGGGCGTTCGTCACGATGCCCGGCGGTCACCGCGTCGAGCTGATGGTGGCTCCCCCTCCCCCAAGCGATCGGCACTAGCAACCCCGCAAAGCCCGGCGGCAGCTTGCCGACCGACCCGCGCATGTTTTCGGCCATCGGGGCGCGCGGCTACGATGCGTCGGTGCGCTACCCGGTCGAGGACTTCAGCCAGGAGGAGCGGGCGCTTCTGGCGCCACACTTCACCAACCTGGACCGGCCCGTGTTCGCGCTGGTCAACCTGCCCGAGACCGTAAAGGGGGCGCTTTTTGCCCGCTATTCACGGTATTCGGGGACCGTGCGGCGTCTTTTCCTCGACGAGTTCGCGGACGACATCGCGGCGGGCGAGCGGCCTTTCGACGGTGCTGAGGGCGACCGAGCGGCAAAGCTCTACGAGCGAGTCTTCCTCGGCTACGGCGACGACTCGATCGCCCAGGTCGGCGGCGCCCACATCGCCTGTGAGTGGATCTCCAACGTCCTCACCAAGATCTTGCAGCGCGGCCGCCTCGCGGCCTACCTCGAGCAATCCACCCGCTACATCCCCTATGACAAGCCGCTGCCGGCGGACGCGGGTGGCAGCTACCGCTACTACCGCGACGAGGAGCTGGGCCCAGAGTTCGGGGCGGCGATGGATGAGCTGTTCTCGATCTACTCCCGCTCGCTGAGCCAGGTGGAAACGTGGGCCGCTGAGCGCTGGCCACGCGGAGATGGGGAGCCAGAGGGAGCGTGGGAGCGCTCGATTCGGGCCAAGGCCCTGGACCTTCTGCGCGGCCTGCTGCCCGCGGCGACCCTGAGCCATGTCGGGATCTACGCTTCCGGTCAGGCATACGAGCAGCTGATCATGCGACTGATGGCCTCGCCGCTACCCGAGGCGAGGGCCTTCGGCGGGATGATCCTGAGCGAGCTGCAACAGGTGATGCCGAGCTTCGTCTCCAGGGTCGAGCGACCCGATCGCGGCGGCGAGTGGATCTCCTACCTCGAGCGCCGCCGCGAAGCAACTGAGAGCTGGGTGGAGCGGCTCGGGCTGGATCGTCGCGCGAGCGGCGACGACGCGCCCTCGGTCGAGCTGGTCCACGTCGACGGCACCGAAGAGGACCTACTTGCCGCCTGTCTGTATGAGGCAGCCAACGCGCCGCAGGCGGAGATCGGCGCTCGCGTCGACGTGCTCGATCGCGAAGATCGAGCCCAGCTCCTGGCGGCGCTCGTCGGTGAGCGAAGCAATCGTCGCCACCGGCCCGGCAGAGGCTTCGAGGCGCTCCGCTACCGCTTTGAGATCGTCTCCGACTACGGAGCCTTCCGTGACATCCAGCGCCATCGAATGCTCACCTGCCAGTGGCAGCGGCTCGGGCCGGACCTCGGCGCCGGCGTCCCCGACGAGGTTCGTGAGGCCGGCGTTGGCGGCGAGTTCGAACGAGCCCTCGAGATCTCCCGGGTCGCGTATGAGCAGTTGCTCGAGAGAGGGCAGCAAGAGGCCGCCCCATACGCACTTTGCCTTGCCTACCGGATTCGCTACGTGCTCGACCTGAACGCACGGGAGGCGATGCACCTGATCGAGCTTCGCTCTGGACGAGAGGGCCATCCCACCTACCGCGCGGTCGCCCAGGCGATGCACGAGCGCATCGCCGCGATCCATCCCGCGGTCGCCGCGGCAATGAGCCACGTCGACACCTCGCAGGAGCCACGCCTGGAGCGCATCCTCAGCGAGATCCGAACTCAGCGCAAGCGCACCCAGGCAACCGGCCGTACCGAGGCCCCGCACGGGCTCAGCTCACTCGGCTAAGGGGTGGGCTGGGCAGGGGTTTCGCTTAACTTTTTTGAGGGTCGGCAGAGGCTCAATAAAGGCTTGGAGCAAAAAAGTGCAAGACGCTTCGCCCCTACCCAGCCCACCAGCTAATCGCGCTGCTTGCGCTTGCGCTTGCCCTCGCTGGACGGCTCTTCTTCGCCCTCACTTTCGGCGTGTTCGGGCAGACCTGCATCGCCTTCCAGCTCAGCACTGGCCTTCTCGCCGGGCGTAGGCCAGGGGATCGCCACCCCAGCGGCCCATGCCGGCGGTCGCTTAGGCACCCAACCGGCGACGAGCAGCGCGAAGTAGAGGAACCAGATCAAAGTGAACTGGACCAGGAGGAGAAGGGCAGCGACGCCAAGCGCCATCCCCAGCGAGCCCCAGAAGCGGGTCAGCAACCCTGTCCGCAACCCGTAGAGACAGCAGTAGACGAGTGCAAACGCAAGCCCCAGTCGCCCGCCGAGCGAGAACCCGGTGGCAGCATCGCGAGCCTCAGCGTCGTTGATCGCGTTTTCGGCTTCATCGTCGGAGATCTTTGTCTCGACGCAGTCCTGAATAAGGGCCTCGGCATCGCCCTTCCCGCCGAATTCCTCGCGAAAGGACGCGGCTCCAACGTCTTCCCTTTGGGTGCGACATTCGTCTTTTGCCTTCTTGACCGTGAGGTCGGCAGTCGCTTTGCCGGCGACGAACTCGGAAGACGCGTCATTGGTGGCGACCCCGTTGAGCACTGACGCAACGGCCAGGAAGAGAGGGGCGGCAACTATCAGCCCGATGAGCTGGCCGCGCATCTGGGTACTGCGACCCCCGGCGGCGCGGAACAGATAGACCAGAGGCGCAACCAGAAGCGTGAACGCCAGGGCCTGCAGGAGGCTGGAGCTGGTGATCGCCGAGCTGTGTTCGTGCGCCGAGAGCAGGACCTCGCCGTCGTCGTCGCCATTAACCGACCCGACGACGATCGTGGCCACGACCAGCAACCCGATCGCAGTAAGCGTCGCAAGCGCAACCGGCAATGACCAGCGCTTCTCCCGAGAAAGCAGTTCCTCCCTGCTCGGCTGCACGCCCCTAGCCCCGCTCCCGGAAGTAAAACTGAGGTAGGGCGCCTTCGATGACCTCGGCGGTCATCTTCTGAGCGATCTCGAGGTTCCCGGTGCGAACGGCGATGTCATCGAGGGTGACGATTCCGACCAGGCGATCCCCCTCGATCACAGGCAGGCGTCGCACCCGGTGCTGGACCATCTGAGCCGCAGCCTCGTCGAGCTCCATCGCGGGCTCGCCGCAGATCAGGGGCCGGGAGGCGTGGTCCCCCACCCGGACCTCAGGGTCGAGGCCCTCGGCGAAGATCCGCACAGCGAGGTCGCGGTCGGTGACCATCGCGACCGGGGAACCGGCCGGATCGACGACCACGACCGATCCGACCCTGTGGTCGCGCATCATCCGCGCCACCGAGACGGCACTCTCCTCGGGCGCGGCCGTGATGACTCCACTGGTCATGATCTCGCTGAGCTGCACGGCGCGTACGCTATCGGCCTGAGCGCCGAGCGAGCAAACGTCCTGATCTGATTCTTCGTGGCGCGAGCGAAGCGCGAAACTACGTACATGGACCAGACCCAGCGCAAGCCGGTCGTTCCTCTCGAGGCCGGCGGTGGCCCTGAGAACCCGCCCTGCCCCGCCTGCGGGGAGCCGCTGTTCGGTTGGATCGACGCTCGGCCGGGGATGGCAGGGCCGGTCAGTCGTTGTGAGAGTTGCGGGCTTGGCGCCGTCGGACAACCGGGCAATGCCGAGGACGCACTGGTCGAGCTCGATCGGTTGCGGGTCGAGAACAGGATGACAATCGCCAATCGGTCGGGCTTTTCGGCTTCCCTTGGTGGAGCCGGATGGGCCGGCTTGGAGCCCGGCGTTCGCTACCTGTTCACAGTCGAGGCCGTTAGTCGCCTGATCGCCCACCGCGATCAGGTCGTCACGGCCCGCCGCTGGGCGCCCGGCCCGGCGATCCTGGCGATGTGGCAGACGGTCCTCAATGGCTTCACATTCGGCCGAAACGTGGCGCTGGGAGCCATCCACCGCAAGGACGCGGTACCGGCGGACAGCCGCTGGCAGCGTCGACTCGATGCGCTGATCAGCGTCGTCGTCGCGGTCCCGGCGATGCTGGTCGCACTCCCGCTGGAGCTCCTCGCCGCCGCCTCACGCCGTGGCGGAGCCATCTCACTGCGCTTCGAACTCCTCTAAGTCCTAAAGCGTCTCTCGCGCCGAGACGTCTAGGACAGGCCTTCGCGGGCCTCTCGCACCAGCGTCACAGCCTCCGGAAAGAGCACGCGGATCGCGTCTCGAACCTGCATCGCCTGCTGATCCGGGCTGCCCGACAGGTCGAGCTGGCTTACCGAAGCAACCGTCATCTCAACTGCCAGCTTGATCGCATTGTCGGCCCAGGCCACCCGCTGGGAGGATTGCATCTGTTCGGAGAGCTCCTCCATGCGTGCTCGGAACTCATCCGGGTCGCCGAACAGGTTGAAGCCTCCTTCCTCCATGCTCGACATGTAAGCAAAACGCCGATCTGGCGGCACAGAGAGTTTGCTTTCGGCGCGCCACATGAACGCCCAGGCATCCTAGCTTCGGCCCATGCACGAGCGGAGCAAGGCGGAGCGGGGAGCTGCCAGCGTCGAGCATGTGGGCTTGGTGGCATTGATCGCGCTGGTGGCGATCGGGATGCTCGCCGTTGTCGCTGCCGAGGGCGAGATCGAGGCGGGACGCGAGGTGGCGAGGAGCCTCGCCAAGAAGATCTCCTGCGCACCTCGAATGCCCGACAGCTGCCGGCATCACCCGCTGGTACCGGCCTACGGGTGGCCGGTGGCGCGGCTGGTGCGGGCGCTGGCCCCGCAACCGGTGGCGAAGCCAGGGCGCTCGGGGCTGCCACTGGTGCCGGTTGACTTCCGCCGCTGTCGGCAGGAGAGCTGCTCGGTGCCTCAGCCGGGCGCTGGTGGAGCTCACCTCACAACCTCCGGTCGCCGCACCACGGCCTTCACTGAGGTAATCGACCGGCGTCGCTCGATGGGCTGGGTCGAAGTCACCTACTGGCTCTACCGCCCGTCGCTGGGCTGGGAGCGCATATCGCGCCGGGCCGATCGGCTCCAGGTTGAGGCCGCCAGCGGAGTCAGCATCCTGCTGGCGGACGATCCCGCATTGGTTCCGCTCGAGACCCTGCCGGGGCGCGACCACTACGAGTTTCCAGCGGGAGAGCGTCCCCCCTGGCAGTGGCGGGTCCAGAGCGTCTACCCGGGCTGGTCAAGCTAGTCGAGCGGTACCCAACCTTCCCCTTCTGTCACTCGCTCGAAGCCAAACCAGAGGGAGTTCATCGCGGTCGCGACGACCTGCTCGCGAGGGACGCCTGGGTGGTCGGTCCACCAGATCGCCAGCCCCTGCAGAACGCCGCGGAGCACAACCCAGGCCATTTCCAGGCCCTCGCCGATGACCGATCCGGCCAGGCCCTCGGCGCCAGGCTCGGCAGCGAAGAGAGGAAGGATCGCGGCGCGGCTTCTAGCTGCCACCTCGGCGTGCATCGCATCGACGTCGGGATCGCCGCTGGCCTCTCTGAAGAGCATGAGCCCTGCGAAGGGGTGGCTCTCTATATACGCGAACCATGCATCGATGGAGCGTGCGAAACGCTCGCGGGGCGGATCGTCGCCCGGCAGATGCCGCCGCCAGACCTCCCGCAGCTCGGCGAAGTGACGTTCGAGCAGCCGCCTGTAGAGATCGCGCTTGGAGGCGAAGTGGTCGTAGACGACCGGGGGCGTCACCCCCGAACGGCGAGCGATCTCGTCGATCGCCGCCCCCGGGTAGCCCCGCTCCGCGAAGACCTCGGTGGCCGCGGTTTCAATCACTTCGCGCCGCGCTGCGGCGGTCATCCGTCTGCGCGGTGCTTCTTCCTTCTTCGTCTTTGTTGACAACCTAACGCTCACTAGGTAGTTTCTCGGACCCTTACCTAACGGATACTAGGTTAGCCAGCCAGGTAGATGGGAGGGCCAAATGGTCGTCTCCGTGCAGATCGCCGAACTAAGCGCCAGAGCAGGATTGGCCGTTCTCGCCAAGCCCCCGCGCCCCCGTGACGTGCCGGGGCTGCGTTACGCGGAGCGGTCTTCACGGCGCCGCTCGGCGGAAGCCTGCTACCCGCACCCCACCTCGACGCGGTGGCGCTAATCGCCGCTTGGGACGACGACTCGGCCTTCGAGCGCTTCGCCTCGCATCCGCTCGCCGAACGTCTTGCCGGCGGCTGGCAAGTACGGCTGGAGCCGCTGCGCCTCTCCGGAGCCTGGCCCGAGATCCCCGGGCTGCCCGAACGTCAGCTGCCGGTTGCCGACGAGGAGTCGGTTGCGGTCCTCACTCTGGGCCGGGTTCGACCCTGGCGCGTCCTGCCGTTTCTGCGCGCTGCCGCTCCGGCAGAACGCGAGGTCGTCAACGAGCCTGGCCTGCTGGCCTCAACCGGCTTTGGCCGTCTACCGCGCCTTGTCTCGACCTTCTCGCTCTGGCGCACCGCGGCAGCGATGCGCAACTACGCCTACCGCGACGGCGGCAGCCACCTGGCGGCTGTAAACGCCGACAAGGCACGCCCCTTCCACGGCGCCTCCGCCTTCATCCGCTTCCGCCCCTATGCCTCCAGCGGCAGCTGGGGCGGAGGCGACCCACTGGGTCAGGATGCTTTGGCGGACAGCTTCTCCTGATCGGCCTCTTCTTCCGCCTGCCGAATCAGCCCCCGCCAGTCGGTGGTTCGGAAGACGAGCAACGTGGCAATGAAGCCGAGCACGATCGACCATGCCGACATCGCGATCTGCGTGCCAACCGAGTAGGAGAGGACAGCTGAGCGGGAGGGGCCGTGAAGCGTCGCGACAAGGAGCGCCTGCTGGGCGCCGATCCCGCCTGGCGTAAAGGGAACAACGCTCGAGATCGCCTGCACGCTCATCACCAGCATCACATTGCCGAACGAGCCGCCGATGCCGAACGCCTCGAGGAAGAACCAGAAGGCACCAAAACGACAGAGCCATCCGACCCCCTGCCAAGCGGCAACCCGACGCAGATAGCGGCGCGGCTGGGTGAGGATTGCGACGCCCTGCTTGACCTTCTCCCAGAACCTCCGCACCCGTTTCGCAAGCAGAGCTATTGCGACGACGATCGCGACCAGGAGCACCGCCGTGGTGATCGCCAATGCCTTCGGGTGGGCGGCCCAAAACGAGATCTCGAAGGCAGGCAGCTTCGGCAGGCGAGGCGGGCGGGGCAGCAGGCCTTGAGTGATCGCGTAAAGAAGGACGAGCACCCCCGCCGCGACGTCGAAGATCGTCTGCACGAGGAAGGACGAGGTGACCGCCGGGTAAGAGGAGTTGGGGATCTGGCGCTTGACCAGGAAGACTTTGGTCACGTCACCGGCTCGCGCCGGGAGGATTGCGTTGATCCCCGCCCCCACAAGGTAGGCGCCGCTCAGCCTCAAAAACGAGATGCGAGCGTTGGGATAGGCGACGCACAACACGTTGCGCCACGCCCACGCCCGAGCCAGCTGCATCGCAGTGAGCAAGCCGAGAGCCACAGCGAAGGGCACCCAATCGATCCGGGAGAGATGTGTGAAGAACTCCCCGGTTGCGTTTCCGAACGATTCGAGGCTGGAGGCGAGGTCCGCTGGGTGCATCGCAGCTACACTAGCCCGCTCTTGTCAGACGCTGAGACCATCCAGTCCGCCCATGCGGCGACGCGAGATTCCGCCGATGAGGCGATGTGCGCGCGAGCCCGCGAGCGCTACACCGGCGACCGCAAAAGCAGCTTCCGCCGCCGAAGAAAGCGCCACGCCCAGCTGCCCAATCTGATCATCGTCGGCGGCCTGAAGTGCGGCACCACCAGCATCCACCACTACCTCGGCCTGCATCCGGAGATCCAGATGTCGAAGCCGAAGGAGCTCAACTTCTTCGTCGAGGAGCTGAACTGGGACCTCGGCCTCAACTGGTACGCGAGCCGCTTCGACGACCGCTTCAAGGTGCGTGGCGAGTCCTCGCCTCACTACACCAACCTGCCCCGCTTCACCGGCGTGCCCGAGCGCATCCAAGAGCACTGTCCCGATGCGAGGCTGCTCTACATGGCGCGCGACCCGATCAAGCGCATCCTCTCGCACTGGGTGCACGCTACCGGCGCCGGCTATGAGACCCGCGAGCTGACGCCAACCCTGTCAGCGCCCGACTCCTCCTACATCCAGCGCTCGCTGTATTGGATGCAGCTCCAACCCTATTTGGAGCTGTTCGACCGCTCGCAGATCGAAGTCATTACCCAGGAGGAGCTGCAGTCAGAACGCGAGGAGACGATGCGAAGGGCCTTCCGCTTCGCGGGGGTCGACGAGGGCTTTACCTCCGAGCAGTTCGACCGCGAGTGGGAGAAGTCGAGCGCCAAGCAGGGTGACAAATACCAGCTGATGGAGAAGCTGGTCAGGCTGCCTGGCCTCCGCTCCTTCGACCGCAACTTCGACCGACTGCCAGAGTCGCTGCGCTGGCTCGTCGAGAAGGTCGTCCACGACCCTGAGAAGCCACCGGCGCCAAAGCCGGAGCTTCCCGATGACCTCTTCGAGACGATCCGCAGCCACTTCGGCGATGATGTCGCCTCACTTCAGCAGTTTGTTGGCCGCGAGTTCGCCGGCTGGCATGATTACCGATGAGTATGGGCCCAGGGGAGAGACAGCCGATGCGCAAGCGCGCCCGCCGCCGCTTGGCCATTGTCGCGTTTTTCGCGATCGCCATGCTGCCGGCGCTGGATGCAGGCGCCGCCGGCGCCTCGACCACGACCTACCTGCGGCCCAACGCCGACATTTCCTCGTCCGGGTCCTGGGCCGTGGTCGGCGCGGGGACGGCGTGGGAAGCGCTGGCCGACAACGTGACCGAGGCACAGGTGCCTTCCAGCTCCGGCTACATAGCCTCCAGCGGAGCCGCGGGCCAGACCACGGTCGGCCTGAAAACGATGTCGCTGGCGGGAGCCACCGCGGTTCAGATGACCGCCTGGGTGTACACGGCCAACGCTAACGAAGCGATCGTCGATGTATTCAAATCAAGCGCGGGGGGCAGCGTTGCAAAAGCTTCCATAACCAGCCCTGGTTGGAACCCCATCCCCCTTGAAGAACCCCTGAAACAGCCCGAACTCGACACTGCGGTGCTGAAGATCAGATCTCTGCTGTCACAGCCCCAACAGGTGAAGGCGGCATTCCTCGCGGTCACCTACACCCCGTCTCCGCCGAAGGTGTACTGGGGCTCATGGATCGACGGTGATGTCTACGGGAGCAGCGGCGACGCACCCTGGACCAGCTCGACCTGGGACCTCTTCGAGGCCCATGCCGGCAGGGCGCCTTCGATCGTGCACTTCGGCCAGCCCGCACCGTGGACCCAGGCCTTCGCCGCCAAACCGCTCGAACTGACCAGGACGCGGGGCGCCATCCCGCTGGTAGACATGGGAAGCAACGGAGCCAGCCTTGCCGAAATCGCCAGCGGGGCGAAGGACTCCTACCTCATCAGCTGGGCAAGCGCGGTTCGGAGCTATGGGAAGCCGTTCTTCCTGCGCTGGGACTGGGAGATGAACGGCACCTGGTTCCAATGGGGGAAAGAAGCCGCTACGGACCCTGCCCAGTACAAAAGCGCCTGGCGTCATTTTCATGACATCGTGGAAGCCAAGGGCGCCACCAACGTAACGTGGGTGTGGTGCCCAAACGTGAGGTTCACAGGCAGCACCTCGCTGCCCTCGCTGTACCCAGGTGCGGAATACGTCGACTGGACTTGCGCCGATGGCTACAACCGCGGGACCAATCCGCTCAAGCCGAGTAGCTGGACCAAGCTCTACCCCTTGTTCTTGTCCACCTACAACGCATTGCTGAGCCTGGCGCCGGAAAAGCCGATCATGATCGGCGAGATGAGCTCAACCGAGTACGGCGGCTCGAAGGCGTCGTGGATCGCCGATGCGTTCTCGACCCAGCTGTCGGTCAAGTTCCCGAAGATCAAGGCAGTGAACTGGTTCAACTGGAACATCGCCAAGGACGGGGGTCGCTGGGACTGGCCAATTGAGTCCTCAGAATCCGCTCAGGCGGCCTTCTCCAACGTGATCTCGTCGCCCTATTACGCAGGAAACACCTTTGGGGGCCTGCCAAGCCTGACGCGCATCCAGCCGCTGCCGTGATCGCATAAGGCGAGCAACCCCGGCGGACGCGGTTACGCTGCGACGATGCGCCGTCTGATCCCCGACCTCAGCGAGACCACGGTCGGGCAGCAGCTCGACTCATACCGGCCGTGGGAGTGTGCCCATGAGGATCGGCCCTACCTCGCGATGAACTTCGTCGCCACCGTGGACGGGCGGGCGACGATCGGCGGCGTCTCGGGGCCGATTGGATCGGATGCCGATACGGCGATGCTGGTCGGCCTGCGAACCCGCTTCGATGCGGTGATGATCGGCGCCGGGACGATGCGCGCCGAGCGCTACGGACGGCCCGTGGCCGACCAGGCGGTTCGCGAGAGCCGGGAGCGGAGCGGCCTCCCGCCCGACCCGTTGATGGTGATCGTCAGCGGCCGCCTGGACCTGCCCTGGGACGCGCCGCTCTTCACCGAAGGCGCCGGGCAGGTGCTCGTCTTCACCGCCTCTGAGGTCGAGCCGCCAGACACAGCGACCTCGCTGCGGGTCGTACACCACGAAGACGACGTCGATCTCATCGCGGCATTGCGTCACCTGCGCCACGAGCACGGCGTACGCGCCGTCCTTTGCGAGGGGGGGCCGCACCTCTTCGCCGAGCTCCAGGGCCTCGGCCTCGTCGACGAGCTGTTCCTGACGACCGCGCCGAAGCTGGCCGGCGGCGGTGCCCCTCGCATCCTCGAGGGAGAGCTGCCGGCGGCGGGCGAGCTTGAGCTTGCCTGGCTGCTGGAGCAAGACGGCGAATTGTTCGCCCGTTACCGCCGACCCTGAGCGGCGCCGGCCCGCTAGCGTTGCGGCGACCCAGACCCGAAGAGAGGACCGAGCCCGATGGACTTCAAGCCCAGCCCCGCGGTCGAGACGTTGCGCGAGCGCATCCTCGACTTCATGGACGAGCACATCTACCCGCAGGAGCGGGAGATCATGGAGGCGCTCGACGCGGAGGTAGCTCCCGGCGTCCCCTACCCGAAGATCCTGGTCGAGATCCGCGAGCGTGCCCGGTCGGAGGGCCTCTGGAACCTCTTCATGCCCGACGAGCGCTTCGGCCCCGGGCTCACCAACTGGGAGTACGGGCTGCTCTGCGAGGAGATGGGGCGAAGCCCGGCAGCAGCGCCAATGGCCTTCAACTGTTCGGCGCCGGACACCGGCAACATGGAGATCCTTGCGGAGCATGGCAGCGACGAGCAGCGCGAGCGCTGGCTGGAGCCGCTGCTGGAGGGACGAATCCGCTCCTGCTTCTCGATGACCGAGCCCGAGGTCTCGGGCTCAGACCCGACCCTGCTCCAGGCGCGAGCGGTGCTCGACGGCGATGAGTGGGTGCTCGACGGCCACAAGTGGTTCACCTCCGGCGCGGTCGGGGCCGATCTGGCGATCGCAATGGTCGTCACCGACCCTGAGGCCAATCCCTATGCCCGCGCGTCAATGATCTGCGTCCCAACCGATACGCCCGGCTTCAACCTCGTCCGGCCGATTCCGGTGATGGGGCACGCTGCCGGGCCCGGCCACTGCGAGATTCGCTACGAAGAATGTCGCGTGCCCGCCTCCAACCTGCTCGGTGGGCAGGGGATGGGCTTCGTCGTCGCCCAAGACCGGCTAGGCCCCGGCCGCATCCACCACTGCATGCGGGCGATCGGCACCGCCGAGCGAGCCCTGGAGATGATGTGCCGCCGCGCCAACGAGCGAGAAGCGTTCGGCGGGCCGCTCGGCGAGAAGCAGTTCGTCCAGGAGGCGATCGCCGCCTCGCGGATGGAGATCGACCAGGCGCGCCTGTTGACGCTGTATGCGGCGTGGAAGATGGACACCGAGGGCAAGCGCGCCGCCCGCCAGTCGATCTCGGCTATCAAGATCGTCGCCGCCAACATCGTGATGAACGTCCTCGACCGGGCGATCCAGGTGCATGGCAGCCTCGGCATGACCGACGACACCCCGCTGGCCGCGCTGTGGCGCTTCAGCCGCATGCTGCGCCTCGCCGACGGCCCCGACGAGGTCCACAAGATGGTCCTCGCCCGCCGCGAGCTGAACCGTTGGGCAAAGCGCGCCGAGGCCGCGGCGGCCGGGGAACTCGAGCCGAAGCACGCCACGCGGATGGTTTGAAAAAGAGGCCAGGCCACACCTCAGCCTGGCCTCTTTTTCGAGAACTACTCGGTTCTAGCCGGCGATAGCGAAACCGCCGACGAAGCATTCGGCCTGCGCCGAGGTCCCTGGGAACACCGGTTCAACTTCGGGATCAACGTCCCGAATCTCGACCGTGACATTGGTTCCACCTGGTTGGTTGTAGCTGAGGCTGTAGATGTCGGTGAAGGTCCCCTGGTCATGACCGTCATCTGCATCGAAAGTCTCGCCCGGGTTGAAGTCTTCATCTACGTCGTAGTCATGATCCTGGGGGGTAAAGAAGTCAATCCAGGCATGGGCCACAGAAGTCGTAGCCTCGAGCTGGACGCTTCCCCCTTCCGCGCAGAGCGCAGTGATCGTCAGCCCACCGAGGCTGAGGATCGTCTGCGTGCCTGGCCCTTCATTGGCGGTGTAGAAGATCTTCGCTACCTGATCCGACTTCGCCGCGCTGTTAGCCCTATTCGCGCTGGGCACGGTGCCAAGGGTGCCTAGGTCGACATCGGCGCCGGTCAGAGAGCCGTCTTTGACCTTGGAGCCATTAACCGCGTTGTTCTTTATCTTCGCCGTCGTCACCGCGTTCTTCTTGATCTTGCTGGCGGTGACCGCGTTGGCTTTCAGCTGGTTGGTGCCGATCTTGCTCGCCGCGATTGCCGTGGCACCGCCGAGCACCATAAACACGGCGATCGAAGACATCACGTTGGCGTAGGTAATCCGTTTGCGTATCTGCTTCACAGAGCGATCTCCTTAGTGAGGGAAGGCGTTCGGGAACAATTCAGAGATGGCGTTCGGGCACAACCCTGAGATCCCTGCACTCTGCCGAGATCCACCGTTGGGCAAAGCGCGCCGAGGCCGCAGCGGGCCGAAGACTCGAGCCGAAGCACGCCACGCGGATGGTCTGAACCCGGCCCAATTCTCAGAGACGCAGAGAGGGCGGCCAATGGCCGCCCTCTCGCAAAACACGTAGATGCAGACCGGCTAGCCGATCGCGTTAACGATGCCGCCAATCACACAGCCGGCGTTGCCATAGTTCAAGCCGAGAGCGATCCCCTCGGAGTTGGAGGTGAGCATCTTGCCGTCGGGACCGATCACGAAACCGAAGTCGATATCGCTTTCGACGTCTGTAACACCACTCGTCGCCGTGTTGCTGACAAATACACGGTCTTCTTCAAGCGTGGTGGTGTTGAGGAAATCTCCTCCTTCGCCATCGAAGCTGTCGTCGCCTTCGGCTACAGCACCATTCTGTGTCGTCGCCATCAGGATCCTGGCGCGATCGAGGCCTTCTTTCTGGTCACATACCGCGATTAGAGAAACCGAGCCATTGCTGGCAATCGTCTGAGTGCCACCAAAGCCGAGCCGGATGAAGAAGGGGGTCTGGCCGGCCAGATTCGAAGCGGTGGTCGCGCTGGGAACCGTGCCGAGAGTCGCCTCGTTCACCTTGGCACCGTTCACAGCGTTGTTCTTGATCTTTGCCGTCGTCACCGCGTTCTTCTTGATCTTGCCGGTGGTGACCGCGTTGGCCTTTAGCTGCTTGGTGCCGATCTTCTTCGCGGCGATCGCCGTGGCGCCCCCGAGCACGAGAAATACCGCGATCGATGACATCACGTTGGCGTAGGTGATTCTCTTGCGTATCTGCTTCACAGGCCGATCTCCTTAGGTAGGGGGAACGAGCACGGGCACGCTGACAGCCCTGCACTCCATTGCTGAGACTCCAAGACCCTTGCAAGCCGATGGTGGGGTTGTCAAGGCAATTGGACGCGTCAAGCCGCCGTGATGACCATTGGCCATAACGCAACAAGCGGGAACCTACATGCGTGAGCGGCGGCTTGATCGAAGCACCTCTTTGAACGACCTGTACTTCAATCGCATCAACGGACGCTCGATCAGGTAATAGCTGGCCGCGGCCAACGGGATCGCGATAACGACCGTCCCGATCAGCACCGTCGCGAACCCTTCATTCGCTCCACCGAAGCCGAGGTCGATCCCGATCGTCACCTGCCAGAGGTAGAAGCCGTAGGAGATCAGTCCCAGCCAAAGCAGGGGGCGGTTGGCGAGAATTCGACGGGGTACTCCGACGTTGGGATTTCCGAACACGACTGGAATAACGAGCAGAATCGCAATCCCGCACTGAAGAAGATGAATCGCAAGGAATTCCAGGTCTGTGAAATCTGCAACCGTGAAGGGAATGGGTTTGAAGGCGATGACCGTTACGAAGTACAAACCCAGGGCCCCAGCCCAGCACATGCCCGGATTGGATGCGGCGACGCGAAGCGGGCGGGGGAGTGTGGGCTCCTGCCTTCCATAGACAGCCGACAGAACGGCCAGCGCAAGCCCCATGCCAAGCCAGTCGAAGTGAGCGGCGAAGGTGTAGGTGAACCAGGATTTCTCCCGGAGCGACGATAAGTCGAGCGCCAGCGAGGCAAGGGCCAGTAAAGCGATCAGGACGAGCTCGACACGAAGCCATGAGCGCACGGTGCGGCCTCGGGCAAGCCATGCCGTTAGCGCCGCATAAATTGGCAGGATTGCGTAGAACGTCAGCTCGACGGTGAGGGTCCAGGACTGGAGCAATCCACAGCGGAAGCCCTGTCCTTCGCAGGCTGCCGTGTCAGTAACGGGGTGAAGATACTCCGTGAGGCTGTAAAAAACCCACCACTTGTCGCTGAAGACCCCGGTCAGCCCGAAAACGATGGTGAGGCAGGTGAGGGCGACCCAGTAGGCGGGGTAGATTCGGAGGAAGCGGCGGCGTGCGAAATCCCTGACCCGGGGCGCAGCCGGGCCCCCAGCACGGTACGCGATCATTGGTCGGTAGAGGAGGAAGGCGGAGAGGAGGAAGAAGATCGCCACCATCGAGTCGAGCCTGACCACCATGCGATCCGTCAGGCCCGCACCGCTACCGAAGCTACCGGCGAACAGCCAGCTGTGAACCACGACCACGCCGATCGCCGCAATGCCCCGCACTCCGTCAGAGAGCGGAAACCGCGGATGGCGCGGGGGCGGGGCAACCACGTCGGGAACCGCCGCCCGCCCGCCGTCCGGGTTGACCCCTTGTCCTACGCTGAGCCTCCCAGTGCGCGGGTGAAGTACACACTGCAGGCACGGAGACCGAACCGGCGCGCGGCGGCACTTTGCTCGTTTCCGAGGCCGGAGATCATCAGCTCGAGGCTGTGTGCTCGCTCAGGTTCATCTGCCGTTCCGGCCCGCAAGCGCTCGCGAGCTAGCGCGATGATCGGGTCGAACAAGCCCAGGTAGACCTTAAGCGCTCGCGAGTTCGGTGCCGGCCCAAGCCCCCTCAGGTCGCTTGCCTGGCGGCTCAGGATTTCGATTCCCGGCTTGACGAGACCGATGGTGATTGCTTCCTGTGCAGAACTAGACCGCGAAAAGACCTGAGGAAGCTTACGGCCTAGGGCGCGGGTGTCTCGAGTACTCCGGCTGCAGATGGCTTCTGCCCGCTTGAGGTACTGGGTCCTGTCGACACGGGGAGCAGACCGATGCGCGCTGCGCCCACTTGCGTCCGAGGCAGTTCTGGGGCTCGTTTCATTGGAGCCACCGCAGCCACTAAAGGCTGCGGTGGCGATCACGGCTATCAACGACAACCACGGAATGTCAGCGCGATAGTCCATGTGTCCGCCACAGGCGAGGCGGGGGCTCAAAAACGACGGGCGCCATCCCTAAAGGAGGCGCCCGTCCTCTGCCGGTTGCAGCGGTTCGACCTTACCCTTACTCCGCGCAGACGACCGAGACCCTGACGCTCCACGTGTTGGCGCCACCAGGAATCCGCTCCAGGCTTGTCAGCCACGCGTCTCCGTAGGAGTTGTTGAAAGTCGGGACAACTTCGTTGGCGCCCACGCCGGTGACTTCAAAGCCGCCCCCCGTAACCTGGCTACCCGCGGGGCAAGTGGTCAGACCGAAGCCCGATCCCGCGTTCGGGCCTTCCGTAGTGCCAAACTCCGTGGAGGTGCTGCCGAACTTGGAGTTAGCCGTCGCTTGGGCGGCTTCGGCTGCTGATTTTGCAGAGTTTGCGGTGCTCTGTGCGATGTTGGCCGCGCTTTGCGCCGAGTTTGCCGTGCTCTGTGCGGTGTTAGCGGCTGTTTTCGCCGAGTTTGCCGTGCTCTGTGCGGTGTTAGCGGTGCTCAGCGCGGTGTTGGCCTTTTTCAGCGCTTTGTTAGCCGTGCTTTTGACACTGGCGGAGATGGACGCGATGGGGTTCGTCGGTCCGCCGAGAGCAGGGACGGCCAGGGCAAGAGCCAAGACTGAACTCAAAAGCAGGACTGCGTAACGACTCTTCATGTTGCCTCCTGGCGCCACCGTGCGGACGCTGTTGCCTGTAGGGGGGACGCTATTCCACCACAGCCCGACGGGGAGTGCAAGCTTGCCTATGGACTCAAGGACGATCGACGCCCACGAGCCCGACCCCGACGTCAGAGCAGTGCGTGAGCCCAAGACCCTCAATCGCCTGGTCGACCTGAACGCCAGCGTCGTCTACCAGCTGAGCCTTGACAGCGATCTGGGCAGGGCTTCCGCTGCGCGCGACTCGAGCCAAGGCTCCCGCCCTGATAAGGACGTCGAGGAGAGCTGAATCGAGCGACCTGACTGCCTCGGCGTGGGTCAAGGGCACGGGCGACTGCCGGAGACTCATGCGCCATTCCTCAACGATCGAGACAAGGGCCGCAGAGAACTGCTCGACATTTAGCCGCTGCTGCACCTTTTGCTGCTCCAGAGTCGAGATCCTCCCCTTTTCTTCCACGCAGCTTCGATCCACCGCCTGCGTAAAGGAATCTTCGGTGATCCCATCTTCGCTGGGCTGCAGAGCCAGGAAGGCGCCTACGGCAACCACAATGGCCCCGGCCGTTGCAGCACTAAGCAAGCGTGCGCGACGGGTGGTGCCGATCAGACGCGCGATCCGCTCGCGCAATGGAATCCCAGTGGCAGCTACCACGCCTGACCGCGACAGTTCTGAGCCACAGCCTACGCAATAGCGGTTCTCCTCCTGGTTCTTCTCGCCACAATGAGGGCAGTACATGAGGGAGCCAAGCTACCCGATCATGGGTGGGACGAATGGCTGCGATCTATCGCCGCGGAAACGTCACTAGGACTAGTTGTAGAGCACCACGTAGAAGGCGGCGGGTTTCGCCATGGTGTTGAGCTTGAACGTCTGCACTTCAACCGCCGGAGCCGGGCAAGAGACTCCGGCGATCTTGATGTGCGCGATCGTCTCTTCGTAGGTGGGCTCAACCTGCGGCGTCACCTGGCCTCCCTTGGGGTTGAACCCCGGGACTTTGATGCAGTAGACGTTTCCTTTCCCAGGAGTGCTGACGTCGGCGCTTGTGATGCCCTTGGAGTTTGAGGAGTCGACGCTTCCATCTTGGTTGACCTCGGCGAAGATGACCGGGTTCGCCGATTCAGCCGTTTTGGCGGAGTTAGATTTGTTCGCGCTGGGGACCTCGCCCATCGATGACTCGACGATCTTGTCGCCGGTGACTGTGTCGTTGGCGATCTTCTCGCCGGTGACGGCTCCATCGGCGAGCTTGTCGCGGGCAACAGCCCCGGTGCCGAGCTTGTTGACCGTTACCGCGCCGTTCGCGAGCTTGCCGCCCTTCACCGCCAGAGCCTTGATCTTCGGCGCAATCACCGCATTCTTGCGCAGCTTGCTGGCGGTCACGGCGCCCGGCCTCAGCTGTCTCTCCCCCACCGACTTGTCCGCGATCTGCTGCGCCGCGTAGGTGGTGGCACCGCCGACCGCGATGAACAGCGCAATCGAGGAGACCACGTTTGCGTACGTCAGCCGCTTGCGAACCTGCCCCACAACATCCTCCCTCGCTCCCTTTAAGAAACCCGGCGGGTCATCTTAGTAGCGTCGCTCGGCCTCGTCGGCGGCCTCCGCGAGGCTCTCGACGATCCGGGCGAACTGCTGGATCCCCTCATCCACCTTCCCGTACTGACCCGCCGAGTAGCGGGCGAGCACGCCCTCGAGGATGATTGCCAGCTTCCAGTAGCCGAGCGCGACGTAGAAATCGAGCTGGGAGAGGTCGCGGCCGGAGCGCTCGGCGTAGCGCTGCCTGAGCTCATCCCGGTGCGGGAAGCCCGGGGCCAGGTTCGCCGGCTGCCCGAGCGTGGTCCCCTCATCGCCCTCCTGTGGCCAGTAGACCATCAAGAGGCCGACGTCGGCGAGCGGATCGCCGAGCGTGCAGAGCTCCCAGTCGACCACCGCGGCCACCTCCCCCATCGGGGTCAGGATCATGTTGTCGAGCCGGTAGTCGCCATGGACGATCGTCGCCGGCCCCTGCTCGGGAATACGGGCTGCGAGCCGCTCGTGGATCTCGTCGATCACAGGGAGCTCCCTGGTCTTCGACTTCTCCCACTGCCCCTGCCAGCGGTGCAGTTGGCGAGCAACGTAGTCCTCCTTGCGCCCCAACTCACCGAGGCCAGCGGCGTCGGGATCGACAGCATGGATCTCGACCAGGGTGTCGACAACCCGCTCGCCGATTGCCCGTCTGTCGTCGTGGTCGGGGAAGATCTCGGCATCGGGGAGGAAGCGGAGGATCGGGCCCTCGACGAACTCCATCACGTAGAAGGGCGCGTCGTTGACGGCCTCGTCCTCGCAAAGGCCGACCACCGGAGCAACGGGGACGGGCGTGGCGGAGAGCGCCGAAACGACCCTGTGCTCGCGACCCATGTCGTGGGCGGAGCCAAGCCGCTTGCCCAGTGGCGGTCGCCGCAGCGCCCAGCGGCCACTGCCGGAGTCCCCCACGCCGTAGGTCAGGTTGGAATGACCTCCGGAAATCCGCTCGAAGGAGAGCGGCAACTCGACCGTCGGGACATGCTCGGCGAACCAGGACTCCACACCAGTCCGGTCGATCCCCTCCGGCACCTCGCCGCTACCGTCGACAGTCCCTGTAGCCTCGTCGCTCATAGCCTCGCAAGCATATTCACGACCACGCTTTCGGTTGAGCTCGTCGCTCGCCAACAGGCTCACGATCGGCTTCGCGATCGCGTTTGCCGTCTTGACAGGCCTCGCGGTGATCGGGGTTGCCCGCTTCCTCCAGCAGCGTCAGGACTTCGAGGACGCGACCGCCCGCTCCTACCAGCATGAGATTGAGGCCCGCAATCGGCTGGCGCAGGGACAGAGGCCCGCCAGCGCCCGCGTGGCGATCGTCGCCGAGGCACAGAGCAGACAGGTGCTCCGCGAGGAAATCGCCGATGAGACCAGGGACACGGCGCTGCTCGTCGGAGCGGGGTTGATAGCCGGCCTCACCGGCGCCGCGCTGCTATTTAGCGGCCTGATCTCCTCGATGCGCCGTCCCCTGGAGGAGCTCGTCGAGGCATCGGGCAAGCTCGCGAGCGGCAACCTCGAGGCCAGGGTCAAGATCGGCGGCCTGTCCGAGACGGCGGCGCTGGGAAAGGCATTCAACGAAATGGCCGAGGAGATCCAGCGCCGGGCCGGAGAACGAGACCGCCTGGACCAGATGAAGGACGAGTTCGTCCTCACCGCCTCACACGAGCTGCGCAGCCCACTTACGTCCGTCCAGGGCTTTGCCGAGCTGTTGATGCTGGAGCGCGAAAAGCTCAGCCCGAAGCAGGCCGAGACCGTCGAGATCATCCTCGACAGCACTCGCCACCTGGTCCATCTCCTCAATGACCTACTCGACCTCGCTCGCAGCAATGCAGGCAGGCTCGCGATCAAGCCGGTCCCAACCGAGGTCGAGTCGCTGGTCGAAGACGCCGTGAGGACGATGCGCAGTCAGACCGAAGCGCGTAACCAGCTGCTGAGCGACGAGGTTGAGCCTGACCTGCCCCGTGTCAGCGCCGATCGCGACCGGATTCGCCAAGTACTGGTGAATCTGCTTACTAACGCAAATGAGTACTGCCCGCAAGGAGCGGCCATATGCGTGAAAGCCAGGCGCATTGGTGCTGAAGTGGAGATCGCTGTGATTGATGACGGGCCAGGAATTCCAGCGGAGCAATTGGAGCAGATCTTCGATCGCTTCACGCGCGGCGATGCCGGACTGACCCAGCGGGTCGGGGGCACCGGCCTGGGCTTGGCAATCTCGAAATCTCTGGTCGAGCTGCACGGCGGGACCATCTCCGCCGAGTCTCGTCCGGGTGACGGCTCCGAGTTCCGAATGCGCCTTCCCTCCATCGCCAAGAATCCGGTTGGCGCAGATGGAAACGGAGCTGAGATACCCAGCTACTCCGACGAGTCGGAGGTCAGGTGATGACCAGGATCCTGGTGGCGGACGACTCCGAGACGATCCTGCTGTTGCTGCGGACCCGGCTCGAGATGGAGGGTTACGAAGTCGAGACGGCGGCAGACGGCCAGGAGGTGGTGGACGCTCTGCACGGTGACCCCAACCGAATGCCCGACGTGCTTTTGCTGGACGCGATGATGCCCCGCAAGTCCGGGATCGACGCGCTCCGCGAGCTGCGCGGCGAGGGTGTGGACACTCCGGCGCTGATCGTCAGCGCCCACCAGAGTGAAATGGACAACGGCTCACCCAGCGATCTCGAGGTGAGTGGCTACCTGACCAAGCCGATCGACTTCGACCGGCTCTTTGCCCGCCTCGCGGAGCTGACCGGCAGCTGAGCCGGGTCAGCTCTTGGCGACCTCGAGGCGGATTTCCTTTCCCTTCAACTTGGTGCCGTCGAGGAACTCGACGGTGCGGTCCGCCTTCTCCGGAGCCACCTCTACGAACGAGAAACGCTGCAAGACGCGGACATCGTGGATCGCCTCCTCGGGCAGGACGGCGCCCTCGCGAAGCGCCCAGCGCAAGTCCTCCTCGGTGATCCCACTGCGCTCCCCGCGGTTGACGAAGAGCTTTACCGTGTCGTGCCCCTTTTCATCCTCCTGCTTCTCAGGAGCTGCATCCTCGTTTTGCTCCTTGCCGGTCGGGGCGTCCTCTTTGGGGCCGCCATCTCCCTCGGTCGGCTCGCTCGGCTCCGCTCGCTTGCGCCGCCGTGGCGGCGGCGCGTGCTCGAGGCGCTCCTCGGGTGTCTCCCAGGCGCTGATCGAGGTCTTCACGTCCCGCTCGATCCGGTCGATCTCGTCGCGTTGCGCGGGGGTGACGAAGGTGATCGCTCGGCCAGTCCGCCCCACTCGCCCGGTCCGCCCGATGCGGTGTACGTAGACCTCGGATGAGGCCGGCACGTCGTAGTTGATGACGTGGGTGACATGCTCGATGTCGAGCCCGCGGGCGGCGATGTCGGTCGCCACAAGCAGTCGGACCCGGTGGTCCTTGAAGGCGATCATCACGCCGTCGCGCGAGCCCTGGCTCATGTCGCCGTGCAGCGCCTTTACGTCGAGCCCGCGGGCCTTCAGCGTTTTCTCAAGCCGCGAGGCGCCGATCTTGGTGCGGCAGAAGATGATCGCCTGCTCGGGCTCCTCGGCTCGCAGCAGCTCGACTAGCCGATCCGGCTTCTCTTTTGCGGAAACCTCGACGAAGGCCTGCGCGATCGCGTCGACGGTCAGCGTTTTCGGCGTGATCCGGATCGTCGTCGGGTCATACATGTAGCTCTCGGCCAGCCGCTGGACCGGCGGCGGCATCGTCGCCGAGAAGAGAGCGGTCTGGCGCCCGCTCGGACACATGCGAAGGATTTTCTCGACGTCCTCGATGAAACCGAGGTCGAGCATCTCGTCGGCCTCGTCGAGAACGATGTAGCGGACTCCCGTGAGCACCAGCGAGTGGCGCGACATCAGGTCCATCATCCGCCCGACCGTGGCGACGACGACCTGGCCGCCGGCACGTAGCTGCGCCTGCTGGGATTTGATCGGAGCGCCGCCGAAGACGGCGACGATCTCGATCTCGAGGTGCTCGGCGTAGGCGCGCAGCGCCTGGGTCACCTGGATGCAGAGCTCCCGGGTCGGCGTCAGGACGACCGCCTGCACCTCGTCGCTGGCCGGATCGAGGTACTGCAACAGGGGCAGGCCAAAGGCGGCCGTCTTGCCGGTGCCGGTCTGGGCCTGGCCGATCACGTCGTGGCCGGCGAGCAGCTCGGGAATGGCCTGCTCCTG
Source organism: Solirubrobacterales bacterium (assembly GCA_025450195.1). Classification (GTDB taxonomy): domain Bacteria; phylum Actinomycetota; class Thermoleophilia; order Solirubrobacterales; family 70-9; genus VRUE01. The sequence goes on from JANWHW010000015.1 coordinate 56,458, forward strand.
GATCGGGGTCGGCTCGGAGTAGCTCAACTCGTCGAGAGCGAGCTGGATCTCGGAAGCAAGGCCGAGGTCTTTGAACGCGGTCAACTACTCGGGTCCAAGAGGAGCTTGCCAGACGTGCGGCGACCGACCAGATCTTCGTGCGCACGCGCAGCATCCGAAAGTGGATAGACACCGCCAACTGTCACCTCGAGCTCCCCGGTGGCAACGGCCCCGAACAGCTCGGCGATCATCGGTGCCGCTACCTCACGGCGCAGCAGCAGATGAACGAGCCAAAAGCCGATCACCGACTTGGACCCGCGCAGCAGAGCCGCGGTGGAAACCTCGCGCTGTTCGCGGGAGGCGATCCCGAAGACGACCATCCTCCCCAGCGGCGCCAGCGCGGAGAGCTCGGCGTCGAAGGCGTCGCCACCGCTCATGTGGAGGACCGCATCGACGCGCTCACCGTCGTTCGCGGCCAGGATCTCCTCCTTGAGGTCCTCGCTGCGGGAGTCGACTGTGGCGTCTGCCCCAAGACGCTCGACCAAGGCCCGCTTCTCCTCGCTGGAGGCGAGACCGATCACCTTCGCGCCGGCTCGCTTCGCCAGCTGCACCGACAACGATCCGGTCCCTCCGGCGGCGGCCTCGATGAGGATCGTCTCTCCGGCCTCAATCCGCGCACAGCGGCGCACAAGCGCCATCGCCGTCAGGCCCTGCAGGAGCAGCGCCGCCGCTCGGTCGTCGTCGACCTCGTCGGGAACCGGGACCAGCCAGCTCTCAGAAACCGCGACCTTCTGCGCGTAGCCGCCGGAACCTAGGATCGCCGCCACCCGGCGCCCGTCCGGCGTCCTCCCGCTCACCTCGGCACCGGGGATGAGGGGCAGCGCCTGCTCGGCCAGGTAGTCGTTGCGGGTCGCGTGCGTGTCGGCGAAGTTGATCCCACTGCGGGCGACGTCGACTATGACCTCGCCCTCGCCCGGCTCGGGATCGGGCAGCTCGAGGTGCCGGAGCACCTCCGGCCCACCGAACTCCTCTATCTGGACAGCCTTCATGGCGTGCTAGAGGCGGGGAGCAACCCGGAGCGGGTTTGGAGAAGATGGCTTCGGGCCGGCAGCCACAGCCCGACAGATGGCGCAGTTCGTGAGTCTTTGTTCACGAGGGCGATCCTACGGATACTGTTCGCGGTGTGTCGCTGACTGTTGTCGGATCCATTGCTTTCGACTCTGTCCGCACCCCGTTTGGGGAGCGCGATCGGATGCTCGGCGGGGCCGCCGTCCATTTCTCCCTCGCCGCCAGCTTCTTCACCGAGGTGCGGCCGGTGGGACCCGTTGGGGACGACTTCGGGGCCGCCGAGTTCGAGGTGCTGGAGAGACGTGGGGTGCTGACCGACGACATCGAGCGCGTCGAGGGGGGGAAGTCCTTCTTCTGGCGGGGACGCTACGAGTACGACCTCAACGTCGCCCACACCGAGGACACGCAGCTCGGCGTCTTCGGCGAGTTCGAGCCTAAGCTCTCAACCGCATCGCGGGACGCCGACGTCCTCTTCCTCGCAAACATCCAGCCCGACCTGCAGCAAAAGGTCCGCGCCCAGTGCGCGGGGGCCCGCTTCTGCGGCCTGGACTCGATGAACCTCTGGATCGACACCGCCAAGGACTCCCTGCTGGCGGCGATCGCCGAGGTCGAGTGCGTGATCCTCAACGATGCGGAGATTCGCCAGCTGACCGGCGAGCCCAACCTGGCACGAGCCGCTCGCGCGGTTATGGACATGGGCCCCCAGGCAGTCGTCGCCAAGCAGGGCGAGTACGGAGCGGCGCTCTTCACCAAGGAGGGCTTCTTTGCGCTGCCCGGCTTTCCGCTCGAGGACGTGCGGGATCCAACCGGCGCCGGAGACAGCTTCGCGGGTGGCTTCCTCGGCTACCTCGACAGCCACGATGGCGAGCTGGACGAGATGAGCCTGCGTCGGGCAATGGGCTACGGCACGGTGCTGGCCTCTTTCAACGTCGAGGAGTTCGGCACGGAGCGGGTCGCCGGCCTCAGCCGCGAGGAGATCGACGAGCGCCTCGGGACGCTGCGCAAGATGACGCAGTTCGAGGAGCTGCCGGCAGTCGCCGAGTAGCGCCTCCGGCTTCTCCGAAGAATCACAGCCCGCGCAAGCCAAGCTGCGATACTGGCGACTCCGTCGCAACCCGAGCTCGAGGAGGGGTGATGGCCACCGAGCAAGAGACAGCAAACGCAGTCGTGAACGGCGGGGCCGCCACCGGCTCCGAGTCCCTCACCGTTACCGACAACCGCACCGGACAGGTCTACGAGCTGCCGATCTCCGACGGCACCGTGCGGGCCATGGACCTGCGCCAGATCAAGGTCAGCGAGGACGAATTCGGTCTGATGGCCTACGACCCGGCCTTCACCAACACCGCTGCCTGCCGTTCCGCCGTCACCTACATCGACGGCGAGGCCGGCATCCTCGAACACCGCGGCTACTCGATCGAGGAGCTCTGCGAGCGCTCCAGTTTCCTCGAGGTCGCCTACCTGTTGATCTTCGGCGAGCTACCCACCGGGCCGCAGCTCGACCGCTGGACCTTCGACATCGTCCACCACACCTTCGTCCATGAGGACCTGAAGCAGTTCTTCGAGGGCTTCCGGTACGACGCCCATCCAATGGGGATGCTGCTCGCGGGCGTCGGCGCTCTCTCGACCTTCTACCCGGACGCCAAGCAGATCGAGGATCCCGAAGAGCGCTATATGGCGGCGGTGCGGCTGATCGCCAAGGTGCCGACCCTGGCGGCCTTCTCCTACCGCCACAACCGGGGCTTGCCCTACGTCTATCCCGACAACGACCTCGACTTCGCCGGCAACTTCCTCTCGATGATGTTCAAGAAGACCGAGGCCAAGTACGAGCCCGATCCGCGACTGGCGCGGGCGCTCGAAGTCCTCTTCATCCTCCACGCAGACCACGAACAGAACTGCTCGACCAGCGCGGTGCGGGGGGTCGGGTCCTCCGACGTAGATCCCTACTCGGCGGTGGCGGCCGGCGTCGCGGCGCTCTACGGGCCGCTGCATGGCGGCGCCAACGAGGCTGTGCTGCGCATGCTGCGCAGGATCGAGTCGGTCGACAACATCCCCGCCTTCCTGGAGAAAGTGAAGGAGCGCGAGGAGAAGCTGATGGGCTTTGGCCACCGCGTCTACAAGAACTACGACCCGCGGGCGCGGATCATCCAGCAGCACATGGACGAGGTCTTCGAGGCGACCGAGTACAACGCGCTGGTCGAGATCGCCCGTGAGCTGGAGAAGAGGGCGCTCGACGACGAGTACTTCACCTCGCGCAAGCTCTACCCGAACGTCGACTTCTACTCCGGGATCATCTACGAGGCGCTTGAAATCCCAACCGAGATGTTCACGGTGATCTTCGCCATCCCCCGCACCGCCGGCTGGGTCGCGCAGTGGATGGAGATGAACGACGATCCCGAGCAGAAGATCGCTCGCCCGCGGCAGATCTACACCGGCGATCGCGGTCGCGACTACGTTCCGGTTGCAGATCGCAAAGGTCCCGAGAAGATCGTCGGCCCGCCGGCGCGCCGTCCCAAGCGCCCGCGCCGCGGCGCCTAGGTGGCCGATTCCATCTAGTGGCGGCCTGGAAGCTGACGGTCCGGCATGGGTCGGATGTCGATAGCGCGTCGTTCGACGATCTCGCGGAGGCGATGGCGGAGATGAGGCGACGGGCGTTGGCAATCCGAGCGGAGGGACCGGTGCCAACCGCCTCGATGCTGCGCGAGTTCAAGCCGGAGGACCAGGTCCACGCGCGCTTGCAGCTGACGGGGAGAGGCCTGGTGCGAAAGCCGGTCGCGGGGATAGACGTGCGCGGCAACGGAGAGCTCGTCCCGTTCCGAGGCGGAATCCGGCGGGAGGAGCTGGACCCAAGCCATCACGACACGCCTTTCGACATCGTCCGGGAGACTCTGGAATAACTGAGCTGGGCGCTTTCCTCTCGTATGCGAGAGCAAGTCGCCCAGAACCGATGAGCGAAGCCGAAGCAGAGATCCCAAAGGGCAGCTACGCCGCGGGTCGCCGTGTGAAGCTGCCGACGGGCGCCGAAGCGCCGTACACCGTTTTCATCAACGGCGTGGAGCAGCGCCAAGGAGCGGACTACAACCTCCACGCCGGAGAGATCGTCTTCACCCGCCAGATCGTCAAGGAGAGGGTCGGCGCCGGTCGCTGGCTGGCCATGTACCTGGGGCTGTTCGGCACCTACCGCAAGGACGAGACGGTCGACCTCCAGTTCCGTCGCGCGGGCAAGGTCGAGCTGCTCTCCGATCTGCGGGTCGAGCCCGACGCTAGGCGCGACGTCGGTCGCTAGTTGAAGACGTAGAGCAGCAGGAAGGCGACGGTCACGAAGGCGGCGCCGGCGGCGATCATCCCCTTGTCTTTGGAGACCATGGCGGCGATGGAACGGTCATCGGAGCGGTCGTAGATCAGGTAGAGGTAGCGGAAGATGCCGTAGACCATCGGTGGGATCGTCCACATCATCTCGCTGCCGACAATCGGCGAGTTGACCGCGTAGATCGAGTAGCTGATCACGGTCCCGGTGGTGACCATGGCGACCATCTGGTCGAGGAAGGGCAGCGAGTAGTGCTCGAGGACCGGGCGGCTGCTGGTGCCCTCGTGCAACTCGGAGACCGCCTCCTGGCGGCGCTTGGTGAAGCCGAGGAAGAGAGCGATCATGCCGGTGCAGAGAAGCAGCCATTCCGAGGCGTGGGCGTCGACGGCGCTGGCACCGGCCGCCACTCTGAGGATGAAAAGACCGGCCAGCACCATCACATCGACGATCACGATCTGCTTGAGCCCGAGGCTGTAGGCGACCTGGGCGATCCCGTAACCGACCACCATCAGGCCGACCTCCCAGTTGACGGTGGCGAAAGCGAGCCCGACTGCGCCAATCGCCAGCAGTGGGGCAATCGTCATCGCCGCCCGCTCCGACAGCTCGCCTGCTGCCAGCGGCCGGAAGCGCTTCTTGGGGTGCATGCGATCGAGCTCTACGTCGACCAGGTCGTTGACGTAGTAACCGGCACTGGAGATCCCGCAAAAGGCGATGAAGGCGAGGGTCGCCTCCAGCACCGCGCTGGGATCGTTGAACTTGCCCGAGAACAGCAGGCCTGCGAAGACGAAGACGTTCTTGATCCACTCCTGCGGACGCCCCGTCTTGATTGCCGCTCGCAGCGGGGAGCGTCGCGGCAGCACGGACTCGTCCGCAGATGCGTCAGCGTGTCCGGCTGGGACCGTCGGCTGTTCCGAAGTGATCGTTTCCATCTCGAACGAGGCGAGCACAAGCCGCCTGACTGGGCCAAACTGGTCGCGACAGGGTAGCGCCGTTGGCCGTCAGTCCTTTCCGCCGTTACCGCCCGGGCAGCTTCAGGCATCAACGATGGGTGGCGGGTGAGCTGGGCTCAGGCCGGATCGATCAGAACGCCCGGGTTGAGTAACCCGGCGGGGTCCAGCTCCGCCTTGGCGGCACGCAAGCCGGCGGCGAAGGGTGCGGGCCGCTGCTGGTCATACCAGGGACGATGGTCGCGGCCTACTGCGTGGTGATGGGTGATCGTGCCGCCGCCCTCGATCACGGCCTCGGAGGCCGCCGCCTTGATCTCGTCCCACTGCTCGACCTCGCCGCCTCGCACCGCCGGCGCCATCACCGTGATGTAGGGGGCAGGCCCATCGGGATAGACATGGGTGAAGCGACAGCTGACCCGCGGGGCGCCGGGCCCCTCAGTGGGGGCGTCGCAGACCTCGGCGATCTTGGCCCGTACCGCTTCCATCGCGTTCGCATGGAACCCCTCGAAACGGTCCCAGGTGATCGCGGTCTCGAAGGTCTCCGACAGAACGCCACAAGCAACGAAGGTGTCGCGCAGATAGGGCGCCAAGAGAAAGGCGTTACGCCAAGTGCCAACGGCGTCGGAGCCCTTGCCACCTCCTCGAACCTCACCAGGGGCACCACCATGCTCGCGGGCGATCTCCAGCGCCAGCTCCATCGGCGCGTCGACCGGGTGATGCGCCGACTCGAACCCCAGCACCAAGAGGCTGCTCTCCCCCGACCCCGCCCCGGTAGTGGCGGCCTCCAACGCATCGAGCAGGCGGCAGTTCGAGGGATATAGGCTCGATTGAGATATCTCACGGACCGCGGCGGCGGCGGCGAGGAAATCTCCGAACTCAACGCCGCAGGACGCCTTGAACTCCGGGCGGGGACGCACCCGGACCCAGGCCTCGGCGATCACCCCGAGGATGCCCTCGGAGCCGATCAGCATCCGGTCGGGCGAGGGTCCGGCGCCGGACCCCGGCAATCGGCGGCTCTCCCAGGTGCCCCGCGGGGTGATCGCCCGCACCGACTCGACCAGGTCGTCGATGTGGGTGTAGAGCGTGGCGAAATGACCGCCGGCACGGGTCGCCACCCAGCCGCCAAGCGTCGAATACTCAAAGGACTGCGGGAAGTGGCGCAGGGTTAGCCCCTGCTCGCGCAGCTGATCCTCCAGCCGGGGACCGGTGGCTCCCGCCTGGATGCGGGCAGCCAGCGACTTCGCATCGACCTCCAGCACCCGGTCCAGGCGCCGCAGGTCCAGGGATACGAATGGCCGCTCGCCGAGCCGCCCCTCGACCCCGCCGACGACGCTGGTCCCGCCGCCGAACGGAATCACCGCGGCGCCCTCCGCCTCACACCAATTGAGCACGACCTCGATCTCCGACTCGTCGCGGGGAAATGCGACGAGGTCGGGTGGGTTCTCGAACTGGCCTCGGAAGCCGCGCACCACATCCCGGTAGGCCTTACCCAGCGCACGGCTAACCCGCTCGTACTTCTGGTCAGAGAAGAGATCGCCTAAATCGGCCGGCGCCTTCAACCTGGAGGGCCGGATCTCAACCTGGTCCAGCGGCACCGGCTCCTCGGGCTCTCCCCCAAACCCCAACCGCTCCCTTATCCCAGTCGCAGCCTCTGCGAGCTCCTCCCGCGAGGGCGCCTGGTCCTCATACCCCCACCCCCAATGCTTCAGCCTCCGCCCGGTCATCAACGAAGAATCGCAGGATTCAGTTCCGGCGGGTGTGGGCGGTTGGCGTGCAAGCGGGGTGGTCGTGGGGGCGTCGCAAGCCAAGTCGAGGGCCGCGGGTTGAGGAGTGAATGACAGAGCCATTCACGACGAAAACTGTGGTCATCCGACGCCGGCATGCGGCGTCATCCAGGGCCCGCACCGACAAGCGGCGCCCGCCCACACCCGCCTACCAGTGCACACCTTTCATCAGGTGAGCGAAGGCAACGGCCTCGGTGGTGGGGGCGAGGTCAGGCGCCTCGTCCCCCTTCCCCTTGGCCGCCTGGGACTCGGGGAAGAGCCTGTAGGCGGTGCTGAGGACTTTGTCGCTGACCGTCGGCGCCACCAAGTAGAGCAACTCGCCGAAGGTGCCGAGTCGCGTCGCCACCTTCTTGGGCCGACCGGTCATCGCCCCCGCGATCATCTCCGCGGCCTCCTCCGGTGTGATCGCCGGGAACATGTCGTACATCCTGGTCGGGGCGATCATCGGGGTGCGAACGAGCGGCATGTGGATCGTCGTGAGGCGGACGCCATCGTCGAACACCTCGGAGGCAATCACCCGGCTGAACGCGTCCAGCGCCGCCTTCGAGGCGACGTAGGCCGAGAAACGGGGCGGGTTGGTCTGGGTCCCGATCGAGCTGATGTTGATGACGTGGCCTGACTTGTGAGCTCGCATCGAGGGCAGGAGAGCGAGGATCAGCCGCACCGCGCCGAAGTAGTTGACCTGCATCGTCCGCTCGTAGTCATGGAAGCGGTCATAGGACAGCCCCACCGAGCGCCGGATCGAGCGGCCTGCGTTGTTGACCAGAATGTCGACCCGCCCGTGATAGGCGAGCGCCTCCTCGGCCATTCGCTCGACGTCCTCGACGTCGGACATGTCGCAGCGGTGGATGTGGGCGACTCCCCCGGCCGCCTCGATCTCCGCTTTGGTCTCCTCGAGCTTGTCGACCGAGCGCGCCACCAGCAGCACCGTCCCGCCCGCGTCGGCGACCTTCACCGCCGTGGCACGGCCGATGCCGGATGACGCGCCGGTGATCAGCACCACCTTCCCCCGCACGGACCCTGAGAGAGAGCGATCCCTGAAGAGGTCTGGGTCGAGGTTGCGCTCCCAGTAGTCCCAAACGCGATCGGCATAGGACTCCAGTGGCGGCACTTCGATCCCCGAGCCTGCCAGCGCAGCCTGCGTGTCGCTCGAGTCGAAGCGGGTTGGGTAGTTGATGTAGTTGAGAACGCCAGCCGGAATGCCGAGCTGGTCCAGGGCGGCGCTCGCGGCCCGCTTCGCCGGCGGGAAGAGCCTCAGCCCGGAGCGAAGGAGGGACGTAGCCGGATCGGTGACGTCGGTGTTGAGCCGAAGCGCAGCCCGCGGCGCGTCGGCAACGTGCGCAAAGAGGTTGACCACCTCGCCGGCGGTCTTGGGGTTGGGGTCGGTGAGATGGAACGCCCGTCCGTCGAGCCCTGGCTGGTGGGCGATGTGGTCGATCGCCGCGGCGACGAAGTCCACCGGGACGATGTTGATCTCGCCCCCCTCGACGCCGATCCCCGGCAGCCACCCAGGAAGCACCCGTCGTGCTCGCTGCAACAGCTTGAAGAAGTAATAGGGCCCGTCGACCTTGTCGATCTCCCCGGTTCGCGAGTCGCCGACGACGATTCCCGGTCGGTAGACCCGCCAGGGCCGGCCACATTCTTCGCGCACCACCCGCTCGGACTCATGCTTGGTTCGGAAGTAGGGATGAGTGTCGAGGTCTTTGGCCTCGTCGAACATGTCCTCTCGCCAGGTGCCGCGGTAGAGCCCCGCCGCGGCGATCGAGCTGACCTGGTGAAAGCAACCCGCCTTGATGGCTTCGGCGAGCTCCACGGCGTGCCGTGTCCCCTCGACGTTGGCGACCTCCTGAGCTTCGGCGCCGGCGCTCAGGTCGTAAATCGCCGCCAGGTGGAAGAAATGGTCGACCTTGCCGCGAAGCGTCAGCAGATCCTCCTCGGAAACCCCGAGCCCGGGCTGAGAGAGATCGCCGGCAATCGGGACGACTCGGGCCCCATCTGCGCCCCAGGCTGTGCGCAGCTCCTCAAGGCGCCCTCGCGAACCCGCGCGGACAAGCGCGTAGACCGTGCCCTCACGCTGCAGAAGCCGCTCCACGAGATTGCGGCCAATGAAGCCGGTGACACCGGTAACGAAGTAGTTCACCTCTGTTTCATACACTCAATCCACGAATGGCGCAAACGGCGACCGTGCAGATTCAGATGCCAGAGATGGGCGAGTCGGTCACCGAGGGGATCGTGCTCGAATGGCATGTCGCCGAGGGTGACTTCGTCAACGAGGGCGACACCGTCGTCGAGGTCTCCACCGACAAGGTCGATGCGGAGGTCCCAGCGCCCACCGCAGGGGTGATCACGAAGCTGATTGCGCAGGTAGACGACGAGGTGCCGGTTGGCGCGGCCCTCGCTGAGATGGAGCCAGGCGATGGCGCTTCCAACCGCGACGGGTCGGCCGCGGGTCCTGTCGGCGCAGGGAACCCTCCCCCTCCGGTAGCTAAAGCTTCCTCGGGAGAGGGTCCTCCTACGCCACCACCCGCGGCAGATGCGTCTGAAACCACCACGGCCAACGGCGGCAACGACGTGCGGGCAACCCCCGTTGCCCGGCGGATGGCTGCGGAGCGTGGCATCGATCTAGGCGTCGTCAACGGCTCCGGGCCGGGGGCGAAGATCACCAAGGGCGACGTGCTGGCAGCGGCCGATGGGGGTGCGGGCGCCCCACCCGAGGCCAAGGCGCTGCGCGGGCCGGCAGGGATGCTGGCGCAGGCGATGAACGAGAGCCTGGCGGTGCCCACCGCCACCTCGGTCCGCACGATCGCAGTCGACGTGCTCGATGCCAAGCGCAAGGCGCTGAACGGGGAGCTCGCCGAGCGCGGCATGAAGGTCTCCTTCACCCATTTGATCGCCTGGGCAATCGTCCAAGCAGCCAAGGAGTGGCCGGTGATGACCCGCACCTTCGAGGAACGCGACGGTAAGCCGTTCGCACTTGAGAACGCTCCGGTCAACCTCGGCATCGCCGTCGACATCGAGCGAAAGGACGGGTCCCGGAGCCTCATGGTGCCGGCGATCAAGGGCGCAGACAGCCTCGATTTCACCGCTTTCCACTCCTATTACGAGGAGCTGATCACAAAGACGCGAGAGAACAAGCTCACCGCCGACGACTTTCAGGGCACAAACATCTCGCTGACCAACCCCGGCGGAATCGGCACCGTGGCGTCGGTTCCACGGCTGATGAGCGGGCAGAGCGCGATCGTTGCCGCGGGGGCGATCACCTACCCGGCCGAGTGGGCGCACGCCTCGCCCGACCGGCTGCGCCAGCTTGGTGTCTCCAAAACGCTGACGCTCACCTCGACCTACGACCACCGTGTGATCCAAGGCGCCGAGTCCGGCGCCTTCCTGCGCGAGATCGAGCAGCTGCTGCAGGGCGAAGGCGGCTTCTATGAGGGCGTCGTCGCCGATCTAGGCGTGAAGCCGGCGGCGGTCACCGCCGCATATCCGGCCTCCGCGTCTGCTCCTCCGCTTGGCGGGCCCGCGCCGGCAGCCACGCCTGCGGGCCCCGACGAGGAGCTCTTGCAAGCGGTTCAAGCCGCCACGTCGCTGCTCAAGGGGTACCGCACACACGGCCATCTGGCGGCGCGGCTCGACCCGCTGGGCCGCGAGCCGCAGGGCGACCCAGCCATCCAGCCCGAGAGACTCGACCTGACGCCGGAGCTGATGGCCCGGATCCCCGCTTCGATCCTGCGGATCGGGGTCCCGGGCGAGACCCTGCTCGAGGTGCTGCCGCGGATGCGCGAGGCCTACTGCGGGACGATCGCCTACCAGTTCGAGCACCTCTCCTCCCACCAGCAGCGGACCTGGCTGCGTGAGATGGTCGAGACCGGCGCCCACCGCCAGCCGCTCACCGACGAGGAGAAACGTCGCCTGCTCGAGCGCCTGGTCGGCGTCTTCGAGTTCGAGCGGTTCATCGAGAAGGCCTACCTGGGGCAGAAGATCTTCACGATCGAGGGGCTCGACGCGGTTGTGCCGATGCTCGACGAGCTGATCACCCTCGCCTACCGCGCCGGCGCGGAAGAGGTCGTCTTCGGGATGGCCCACCGTGGCAGGCTCAGCGTCCTTGCCCACAACCTCGGCCGCTCGGTCGAGTCGATCCTCGCCGAGTTCGAGGGCGCCAAGCAGATCGAGCAGGTGAAGGCCGTTGCCGCCATTCCCCACGGCGGGACAGGCGACGTCAAGTACCACTACGGCCACCAGGGGATCTACGAGACCAGCGAGGGAGAGAAGATCGCGGTCCGCCTCTACCCAAACCCAAGCCACCTCGAGTTCGTCAACCCGGTGGTCGAGGGCGCGGCACGCTTCCTGCAGTCCGACCTGAACGGATCGGGCCTGAGCCACGAACCGAAGCGCGCCGTCCCGGTCCTCCTGCACGGCGATGCGGCCTTCCCTGGCCAGGGAGTCGTCGCCGAGACGCTCAACCTGCAGGCGCTGAAGGGCTACACGACCGGCGGCACCATCCACATCATCCAGGACAACCAGGTGGGTTTCACGACGGACCCCGAGGATGCGCGGTCCACCCCATACGCGGCCGACATGGCAAAGGGCTTCAACGTGCCGATCGTCCACGTCAATGCCGACGACGTGGAGGCGTGTTCCGCGGCGATCCGCCTGGCGATGGCCTTCCGGGAGCGCTGGGGGCGGGACATCGTCATCGATGTGATCGGCTATCGCCGCTACGGGCACAACGAGACCGACGAGCCCGCCTACACGCAGCCTCTGATCGCGGCCAAGATCAAGGCCCACCCACCGGTCTCCGAGCTCTACGCGAACAGGTTGATCGAGGAGGGAACGGTCACCAGCGAAGACGTCGAGGACGCGAGGACGCGGCGCAACGACGAGATGGCGGCGGCGCTGAAGGACCTGCGCAAGAAGATGGAGCTGGGCGAGTACGAAGACCCGACGGTCACCACCTCCAGCACGGGCGAACTCGATCGCAGCGCCAGCCCGCCGGTCGAGACCGCGGTCGCGGCCGAGAAGCTTCGCGAGCTCAACGAGGCCCTGCTGGAGTTCCCGAAAAGCTTCACGGTCCATCGCAAGCTGCGCAAACCGCTCGCCAAGCGGGTCGAGGCGCTGGAGAAAGGCGGAATCGAGTTCGGCCACGCCGAGTCCCTCGCGTTTGCATCACTGCTGGAAGAGGGCGTCCACATCCGCCTCACCGGCCAGGACACCGAGCGCGGCACTTTCTCTCACCGTCATCTGGTCATGCACGATGAGAAGACCGGCCTCGAATACTGTCCGATGCAGAATCTCAGCGAGGCGACGGCGCCGTTCGAGCTCCACAACAGCCCTCTCTCTGAGATCGCCTGCCTCGGCTTCGAGTATGGCTACTCGGCCGCCACGCCCAACGCGCTGATCCTCTGGGAGGCCCAGTTCGGCGACTTCGCCAACGCCGGCCAGGTGATCATCGATAGCTTCATCACCTCTGGCGAGGCGAAGTGGGGGCAGACCAGCCGCCTCACCCTGCTGCTTCCCCATGGCTACGAGGGATCGGGGCCGGAGCATTCGAGCGCGAGGATCGAGCGGTTCCTGGCGCTCGCCGCGGAGGGCAACATCCGCATCGCCAACCCGAGCACCGCGTCGCAGTACTTCCACCTGCTGCGCCGCCAGGCCCTGATCCGCAAGCCACGGCCCTTGATCGTCTTCACCCCCAAGGGGCTGCTGCGCCTCGATCGAGCCGCGGCATCTCCGCAGGAGCTTACGGACGGCCGCTTCCACTTCATTCTCGACGACCCCACAGCTGAGAAGCGGCGCAAGAAGGTGGAGCGACTGATCCTCTGCACCGGGAAGGTCTACTACGACATGGACGCCAGCGAGCGCCGAACAGCAGCCGAAGACGTGGCGATCGCCCGAGTCGAGCTGCTCTACCCGTTCGCCAAGGAACAGCTGACCGAGCTGATCGCCTCCTACCCCAACCTGAAGGAGATTGTGTGGACTCAGGAGGAGCCGCGGAACATGGGGTGCTGGAAGGTGATGTCGAGGCGGCTGCCCGACCTAATGCCGGAGGGCGTGGAGCTTGGATACATCGGCCGGCCGACCCGTGCCAGCCCTGGCGAGGGCTACTCGGTCGCCCACGCCAGGGAGCAGGAGCGAATCGTGCTCACCGCTCTCACACCGGGGGCCTAGCGCGACATCGTCGCAGTCGCCGACGTATAGACCGTGCCGCTGGCAGTCGCTGCGGTAAGGGTGACGGCGCCGCCTTTGCTCGAGGTATAGGTGAACTGAGTCGTGGACTCCGCCTGGCCGCTCGCTGCGATCGTCAGGGTGCCGCCTGTGATGGTGCCACTGGCCGATGTGACCGAAACCGTTTTGCCGCTGCCAAGGGCACTCATCGTGTTGCCCGAGCTGTCGGTAATGCTCACGTTGGCTTTGAAGTTGCCCGAGTTCGACAGTTCGGTGCCGGTGCAGGTGAACAAGCAGGGCGAGCTGAGTGTGCCTTTGCTCACCGTTGCTTTCGTCCAAGCAATCCTCTCCGCCACGCCCGGGCTGACCGTGACCGCCAGGCCGGCGCCGTTTGAGATCGAGCCGTCGGTGACGGTGAGCGAGGCCGAACCGGCCTTGACCAGGGTCATGGCGCCGTTTTTGGCACCGGAGACGGTGGCGAG
>JANWHW010000016.1 GCA_025450195.1 Solirubrobacterales bacterium
AGCTCCGCGAGGCGATCCCGGCCGCGATCGCACGCGCCGCAAAGGCAATGGTCGAGCCGGAGTTCCGCCAGTTCTCCGGCCTCGACGCGGTCCACCGCCTCGCCGAGGAGGCAGGCTCCTGGCCAGAAGTCACCGAGGATTGGCAGTGGTGCGCGCGCTTTGGCTACCAGGTGATCGAGCGCCGCGGCACCGGCGGCGGCGCCTTCCGCCTCATGTACTCGCGCTTCCTGGAAGAGGCCGGTCGGCCGGAGTCTGTGCTGGCCGCCGAAGCTGCCGCCCGGTGGACCGAGCTCGCATCGAGCTTTCACACGGCAAGCGAGCAGGAAAAGCCTGACCCCGCCCTCTGGCGAGAGATCGACACGACATCTCAACGTGTAGCCGAGGCCGAGAATCGCCTTTGGGACGCTTTGTCCTCTTAGCGGGGAACTACTTGGACATTCAGTAGTAACCACTCCTGAGTCCCATTGCTACGTGGTGTACCGTTTTGAAGTGCGGGAGGCGGGTAGTACCGGAATGGAACCCGTCTCGAGGAGAGTGAAATGAGAGTTAAGGCACGCCCGTTGGGGTTGCTCATGCTCACCGCCGCAATTTCTGTGCTCGCCATCGGAGCTTCGCCAGCTAATGCCGCCTTCGGCATCGAAAAATGGGAAGCGCTGACCTGTACAGAAAACAAAGACACGCCCGAAGTAGGGAAAGCACCGGTATCGGGCTTGCCGCCCCTACCTCAAGATCCTGAACAGTGCACCAGCGGCACCCCCGGGAAGTTCTTTACTCAGGCCGCGGGACATCCAAATTTCGGGATCACGGACTTCACGCTCAACACCTTCCCGGCGGGCCCGATTGGCTTCCCAGAAGGCTTTGTTAAAACGATCGTGGTCGACACCCCCGAAGGGCTGAGCGTCAACCCCGAGGCGATCCCCCAGTGCACGGTGGAACAACTGGAAGAAACCGAATGCCCAGCGGCCTCTCAGGTCGGCGTCAACTACCTCACCGTCGCTGCGGCTTCTCCGAAAGAAGGAAAATGCGAACCGTTCCCGGCCTGTCCACAGGCACGGGTCGCGTTTGCCGTCTACAACATGGTGCCCTTTGAAGGAGCACCGTCGATGGTCGCCTTCCAGACCTCGTTCTTGCACGAGGTCTTCATCGTCGGGTCACTCGACCCGGTCGATCAGCACGTAACCTTCACAATCAGCGATATCGATGGGCCGGGAGCGGAAAGTCCCCCGATCATCGGATCGAGGCTCGTCTTCAACGGACAGGCCGGTAATGGCACCTACCTGACGATGCCAAGCAATTGCGCCGACGGCCAGATCTCGGACCTCTTCGTCGAATCGCAAGGACCACCTTTTGAAGCGAAAGTCAGCACTGACGAAGAAGAATTTGAAACCTCCGTTGGTGCTGAAGGTTGCGAAGAAGTCCCGTTCGAACCGTCGATCGACGTGGCTCCCAAAGGTGGTGCGGTCGACTCGCCCGAGGCGACTACCGTCAACGTGGGGATCCCGTTCGACCCCACAGAGCCGATCGCAAACTCGTACCTGAAGACGGCCAAAATCGTCATGCCGGAAGGCACGGGCCTAAATCCCGCCTCCGCCAACGGCTTGGTGGCCTGCACCGACGAACAGTTCCATTACCACACGGACCTGCCGATCGAATGCCCCAGCGCGTCGAGGATCGGCTCCGTAGAGGTGCAGACTCCGTCGCTGCCGGCGGATTCGCTTGGCGGCGCCGTCTACGTCGGTAGCCCACTCAGCAACAACCCGACCACCGGGGAACAGTTCCGTGTCTTCATCCACGTGACGTCGACTCGCTATGGCGTCAACGTGCGGTTGATCGGAAAAGTATTTCCGAACCTGAAAACGGGCCAGCTCACAGCAGTCGTCGAAGAAAACCCCCAGGCGACGTTCAGCTCCTTCAAGGTCCACCTCAACGGCGGCCCGAAAGGAACACTGACCACGCCGGGCACCTGTGGCCCTCACACGACGACTACGACGCTCACCCCCTGGTCTGAACCGGACATTCCCGACGCCACTCCGTTCAGCAGCTTCACCCTGACCAGCCTCCCGAGCGGCGGCAGTTGCCCGAACACGCTGGCCGAGCGGCCGTTCGTGCCGGGCTACACGGCCAAGTCGAACAGCAGTCAGGGCGGTGCCTACAGCCCGTTCCAGGTCCACATCGGCCGTGCCGACGGCGAGCAGGAGCTGAAGGCCGTCAACGTGACACTGCCCAAGGGCCTGACCGGCAAACTTGCCGGCATCCCCTACTGTCCAGAGGCCGCTATGACGGCGGCCGCGTCTGCCAGCGGCGCCGCGGAGCTGGCCAGCTCCAGCTGCCCAGCGGACAGTCTGATCGGGACCATGACCACCGCGGCCGGAAGCGGGAGTGGCCCAATCAAAATCGCCGGCAAAGCGTTCCTGGCCGGCCCCTACAAGGGAGCACCGCTATCGATGGTGACGATCACCCCAGGCGTCGCCGGTCCGTATGACATCGGCACCGTCGTCGTCAGGGTCGCTCTCAACGTCAACCCAAAAACGGCGCAGGTCAACGCGGTGTCCGACGTGATTCCCGATGTATTCGGCGGGGTGAAGCTGGACATCCGCTCGATCGACGTAGACGTCAACCGCAACCAGTTCTCGCGGAATCCGACGAATTGCTCCGCAAAGGCGACAAGCGGCGCGATCAACGGGGGTGGAGCCAACCCGGCCGATCCGGCCGCGTTCAGCTCCTATCCGGTCAGCGATCCCTATTCCACCACCGGCTGCGACAGCCTCGGCTTCAAGCCGAAGCTGTTTACGCGTCTGTTTGGCCCGACCAAGCGTGCGAAGAACCCGCGCATTCGGGCGATCATGGAAGCTCGCGAAGGCGATGCCAACCTCAGCCGTGCAGCGTTGACGTTGCCACACTCGATATTCCTCGATCAGAGTCACATCAAGACGGTGTGCACGAGGCCGCAGCTGGCCTCACAGACGTGTCCGAGTGCATCGGTCTACGGCAACGCCGAAGCGAAGACGCCGCTGCTCAGCAACCCGCTGAAGGGCCCGGTCTACCTTGTGTCCTCCAACCACAAGCTGCCGGACCTCGTGGCCGACCTGCGCGGCCAGGTCAACATCCAGGTGCACGGCGTGATCAGCTCGAAGAAAGGCGGGATCAAGACCGTCTTCAACGAAGTTCCGGACGTTCCGGTGAAGAAGTTCGTCCTGAACATGCAAGGTGGCAAAAAGAGCCTCCTCGTCAACTCGAAAAACCTCTGCAAAGGCAAGCAGGCCTCGGTGATGAACCTGAAGGGCCAGAACGGCAAGCAGGTCAAGAACAACAAATTGCCGCTCAAGGTCTCGGGCTGTAAGAAGTAAAAGTCCGGTGGTAGTGGCGCGGTGGGCTTCGGCCCGCCGCGCCACAGCCGTCCACCGAAGGGCTCCTCTCAGCGAGGGTGGAGCCTCGCGAAATAGGCGAACCAGTTGCCCGAATGGCTCTCGTAGTCAAGACCGGCATCGGAAGCCTGGCGCTTGAGGCTGGAAAGCGTCGTGAAGTGGGGATCGCCGAAGAGCTCGCCGACGACGAGGCGCCCGGTCGGCTTGAGAATCCGATGGATCTCCCGCAGCGCAGCTGCCTGATCGGGGATCTCACCGAGGACGGCCGTGAGGACGACGGCGTCCATCGAGTCGTCCTCGTAAGGAAGAGCGGTGGCATCGCCCCGGGTCGGGATCACGTTCGCAAGGCTGCGCTCGGCAGCGCCGCGCATTACATGGTCGAGGAACTCCTGCTGGAGATCGAAGATCTCCAGCTTGCCCTCGGGGCCAACCCACTTCGCAATGTCGAATGAGTAGTAGCCGGTGCCGGGGCCAATCTCGAGGACCCGCTCTCCGGGCTGTGCGATCAGAACCGAGCTCAATCTGTCGCGAGTGACGATCGGATGGGGAGCTTCGACCCAGAAGCGCTGTCCATACGGGCACGCCGACGGGTTCTTGCGCCACCACAGCGCCGCGGCCAGGGTCGCCAGCGCCGCGGTGCCGATCAGCCTCTTAAGGCGCATCAGTCGCCAGGTGAGAAACCGACCCGGTGCTCCCCCGAATCGATGCGCAGAAAGGCAACCTTGCCGAGATAGACGGCAAGCATGCCGTCCTCGGTCTTGAGGTCGTACCAGCCGCCCTTCTCGACCCGCTTGCGAAGGTCCGCCAAATCGGAATCGGATAGTCGTGCCGACACCACCTGGCCGCCCTCGAAACCAATCTCGACTCTCTGCGCATCGGCCATCAGTGCCCTCCCTCATCGGTGGTTTCGCCATCCCCGGCAGGCTCGACTATCTCGGTGAGCACACCGCCGGTCGAGCGCGGATGCAAGAAGGCCACCCTGCTGCCGCGAATGCCGGCTCGCGGCTCCGAATCGATCAGCTCGAGGCCCGTGGCCGCCAGCTTCTCTAGAGTCGCATCGATATTGCCGACCGCGTAGGCGACGTGGTGCAAACCCGGTCCCTTTCGGGCAAGAAACTTGCCGACCGCCGTGTCCTCTCCAAGCGGCCGCAACAGCTCCACATGCCCGTCTCCGACATCGAGCAGCACAGCCTCCACGCCTTGGGACTCGACGGTCTCGCGATGCGCGAGCTTCATTCCAAAGCTCGTCTCATAGAGGGCTATCGCGGCATCGAGATCCTCGACTGCGAGGCCAACGTGGTCGATCCTGTCGAACATCGGCGCCAGTCTACGTTGCAGCCGGCGGCTCGACCCTGTTCCCCAGCGCCCCCTCGGCGCGAAGGATCTCTGCGAGCGCGGCTATTCCAACCTCGAGCTGCTCGGGGGCCGGCTCCTTCGTCGCGATACGACGCTGGATCTCGCGGCCAGGCGCGTGGAACGCCTCCGCCAAGGGCGTACCGTGATTGCGATCGCTCCAAGCGAACATCTCGACCGCGATCGAAGCGCCGCCAAGACCGACCGCCGCCCGCAGAAGCGGGCTTGGGTTCTCGACCAGCCGCTCCAAAAGGACAGCGCCGCCGACGGAGAGCAGCATCATCGGGGCGATCAGGTTCGAGCCGCAGCGATCGTGCTCCTTCGGGACCGCCGCCGGGTCCTCGATCCCCTGCTCGTAGGCGGCAATCGCCTTGTGCTCGACGCCGTGGTAGGCGGCAAGGTCGCGGTCCATGAGGGCAACGACCGCCGGCACGATGCCGACTGCCTGCACAAGGCCCTCGCGAAGCGCCGACAGCGGCAGGCGCTTGCGCAAGGCCGTCGTGGCAATCAGCGTCGAGCCGATCGCGGTCACCACACGCCAATCCTCAAACGGCAGTCGCGCCGCCGGCAACCGGCGGCGCACCAGGGGAAGCACGACAAGTGCCTCGGCAAGCTTCAAGGGACCGCGCAGCCCCGGTGCCCGCGACGCGAGGGCGGGCGCCAGCTCCGGCTTGCGCTCGGAAGCCGTCTGGATCTCTCCGTCCCGATCGCGCACGGCCGCCGCCCAGTGGGTCGGGCCATGGATCAAGAGACCGTTGCGCAGCGCCATCCCACCGAGTCGCAGACGCTCCGTGCTCACTTCAGCGCTCACCCGTCTCACGATACGGGTTCCCGGCGGCGCCGGACTCCCCTGACCGGCGCCTCGGACAGAGGCTGTGCGTGTGTCGGCGCAAAAAGCCCGACGACCGCGCGTTTGCGAGCGCGGTCGTCGAGTTCCCCCCTGTTTCCCTTGCCTTTGTACTGGCCGAAGGCCCCCAGTCCAGGCCTCCGGCCAGTTGTCGGCTCTCCCTGGCTCTAGCTTGGAAAGCCGCTCTTGAAACACTGCGTATAACAGGAAGTTGCGGCAGTTACGACGCCCTGCGAAATCTCTTTCGCAAGGCGTCCCAGCGCCGCCCGAGCTCCGCCTCGAAACCGCGATCAGTCGGCGCGTAGAAGCGCAAATCGCCGAGCTCCTCGGGCATCAGCGATTGGTCGCTCACCCCATCGGGCTCATCGTGCGCGTAGCGGTATCCCTCACCCCGGCCGAGCTTCTTGGCGCCGGGATAGTGAGCGTCCCGAAGGTAATCGGGCGGGGTCTTGGCGCCATTTGCACGCACCTCTCCCCGTGCGGCGGCGAGGGCTTTGTAGGAAGCGTTCGACTTCGGGGCCAGGGCCAGATACACCGTCGCCTGGGCAAGGTTGTGGGCGCACTCCGGCAGGCCCACCCGATCAACCGCATTGGCGGCAGCATCGGCGACCAGCAGAGCCTGAGGATCGGCATTGCCGACGTCCTCAGAGGCAAGGATGACCATGCGACGAGCTATGAAGCGAGGGTCCTCTCCGCCCTCCAGCATCACGGCCAGGTAGTACAGCGCAGCATCGACGTCTGAGCCCCGCGTCGACTTGATCCAGGCCGAGATGAAGTCGTAGTGGCGATCGCCGTCTCGGTCGTAGTCGAGCGCCTTCCGCTGCAGCGCGTCCTCGATCGCCGCGATATCGACTTCGCTCTCGCCGGCATGCTCGACAGCCCTCTCCAGCCCGGCCAGGGCGACGCGTGCGTCGCCCCCGGAACGATCCACCAGCATCTCCAGTGCCCTGGGGTCAACGGGTGGAGGATTGGCGAGTCCCCGTTCGGGATCTGAGAGCGCCCGTTGCAGCAACGCTTTGACCTGCTCAGGATCCAGCGGCCGCAGCTCATATATCTGACAACGGGACAGAAGCGCGGAGTTGACCTCGAAGTACGGGTTCTCGGTGGTGGCGCCGATCAGCGTAAGCAGGCCCTCCTCCACCGCCGGCAGCAGTGCGTCCTGCTGGGCCTTGTTGAAACGGTGGATCTCATCGAGGAAGAGAACCGTTTGCCGACCGCTGGTTTGGCGACGCTCCTTGGCCCGCTCGATCACCGCTCGAATCTCCGCCCTCCCGGCGTTGACGGCCGACTCTTCCTCGAACGCGCCCTCCGCGCCTGCCGCCGCAATGCGCGCCAGCGTCGTCTTGCCCGACCCCGGCGGCCCATAGAGGATGGCGCTGTGAGGCCGGCCGCTCTCGATCGCCGTCCGCAGGGCCGATCCCTCTTTCAGCACGTGCTCCTGGCCAACCAGCTCCGCGAGGCTCCGCGGTCGCATTCGCACCGCCAGTGGCGCGTCGGCATCGGGAGTCGCGTCGGAGCCACGGGTCTCGCCTATGTCGAAGAGCTGCTCCACACTTCGATAGTGGCAGGGCGAGCCGGCGCCATTGCCGGATCGACCTGAAGCGGGATACTTGATACGAATTCAGTTCTGTCATACCATCTCGTTCGAGACCCGTGCCTACCTTTCTCCCCCATCCCGATGAAATCCCAGCCCTGGTGGCGAAGCCAGGATCGGCGCTGTGGCGCTACGGAGGAGACGTACGCCTGATCGGCACCGGCGCCTACGCGATCCTGTTGCAGGTCGGCCACCCGACGGTCGGCGCCGGCGTGAGCGAGCATTCGGATTTCCGAGCGGACCCCTGGGGCCGGCTGCTCCGCACCCTCGACTACTCCTACGTGATGACCTACGGCGGGCCGACCCTTGCCGGTGAGATGGGCAAGCGTATCCGCGAGATGCACAAGCACATCAAGGGAGTCAGGCCCGACGGCGAGCGCTACCACGCCCTCGAGCCCGAGGCATATGCCTGGGTCCACGCCACCCTGGCCCACTCGATCGTGCGTGGCCACGAGTTGCTCGGCAACCCAATTCCCGACAGCGAGATCGAGGAGTTCTATGCCGAATGGCGGCGCGGGGGGCGGCTGATCGGGGTGCGCGAACGCGACCTGCCCGAGAGCTGGGCCGATTTCGGCGACTACTTCGAGCACATGGTGACCGAGCGCCTCGAGCGCACCGCGGCGGTGGACGAAGTCCTGGAGTCGCTGGAGAACCCCGCCAAGCCGCCCATCCCTTTCCTTCCCGCCGGGGCATGGCGGGTCGCGCGCATCCCGGCCCTGCACCAAACCACCCTGATAACCGGCGGGCTGCTCTCTCCGCTGCTGCGTGACCGCTTCGGGGTTCGCTGGACCCGCGCCAAAGAGACCCAGCTGCGAGCTCTGGCGGCGACCTCGCGGGCAGCGACACCACTATTGCCACGCTCGTTGCGCAACGTCGGCCCGAGCTATCTGCGCTGGCGTCGAAAGGAGATCGCCCGGGGCGATGCGGGCTCTCCGTCGCGCGTCCCGGTAGCCGCGTAGATGGCGGTCGAGCCCCTCACCTTGCTCACCCACGCCGTCGGCCCGGACGCCGCGCCCCCCGACGACGCGACCAGCAACCGCATTCTCGACGCCGCCCTCGACCTCGCCGCAGCCTCGGGCGTTCAGCACCTGACGATGGACGCCGTAGCCCGTCGCGCCCATGTCGGGCGGATGACCGTCTACCGCCGCTTTGGCGACAAGCAGGCCCTGGTCGCGGCACTTGGGGCGCGGGAGGGCCGGCGCTGCCTCGCCGAGCTCGACGCCGCTGCGGAGCCCGACGCGCCGATCGCCGAGCAGGTGGCGGCCGGCTTCGCCACCAGCCTCCGTCTCGCCCGCGAGCATCCCCTGCTGAGCAGGCTCGCCCGGCTTGAGCCTGAGACCGTGCTTGGGGCCCTCACCGAGGATGGAGGGGCTCTGTTCGCCGTCGCCCGCGCTTACCTGGAGAGGCGCCTGCGCGAGTCCCAGCTGGCCGGCGTTCTCGGTCCGATTGAGGTCGGCGAGGCAGCCGAGCTGTTGGTCCGGCTAGCGGTCAGCTTCGTACTGATCCCCGAGAGCGTCCTGCCGCTCGAGGACGAGGACCGGGTGCGGGAGCTGGCTCGGCAGCTTTTGGCGCCGATCCTCGAAGGCTAGGCGGCAGCGGCGCGAACCGGCATTACAATCGCGCCATGGAGACCGCCACGCAGAGCCCCGCTGCCCATTCCACCCTTGAGTCGTTCAATCCCGCTACCGGTGAGCTGGTGGGATCGGTGGCGACAATCACGCCTGACCAGGTGCAGGGAGTCGTCGACGATGTCGCCCGCGTTCAACCCGCCTGGGCAGAGCTGAGCCTCGACGATCGCGGTCGCTATATGCGCCGCGCTGCCGACGTTTTGCTAGACGAAATCGACGAGATCGCCGAGCTGCTGGTCGCCGAGCAGGGCAAGCCTCGCGCCGAGGCCTACACGATGGAGCTGTTGCCGACTGTCGACGCGCTGCACTGGTGCGCGAAGGCCGGGCCGAAGATCCTCGCCGACGAGAAGGTGCGGATGTCGCAGAGCTTCTTGATGAGCAAGAAAAGCCACTTCTCCTACGAGCCGATCGGAGTGGTCGGCGTCATCGCTCCCTGGAACTACCCCTGGTCGATCCCCTTCGGCGAGGTGGCGATCGCGCTGATGGCCGGCAACGGAGTCGTGTTGAAGCCGGCCAGCCTCACCCCACTGCTGGGAGAGGCGATTCGTCGCGTCTTCGAGAAGGGTGGCCTGCCCGAGGGCCTCGTTCGCGTCGTCCACGGCGGCGGTGCGGTCGGCGATGCGCTTGCCAAGTCCAGCGTAGGCAAGGTCTTCTTCACCGGCTCGGTCGAGGTCGGGCGCAAGGTCGGTGAGGTCTGCGCACAGCGGCTGAAGGGCTCGGTTTTGGAGCTTGGCGGCAAGGACCCGATGATCGTCTGCGCCGACGCCGACCTCGACAACGCGATCTCCGGCGCCGTCTGGGGCGGCTTTGCAAACGCCGGGCAGACCTGCTCGGGGATCGAGCGTGTCTACGTCGTGCGTGAGATCGCCGATCGTTTCGTCGAGGGTGTCGCTCAGGAGACGCAGAAGCTTCGGCTCGGCGACCCGATGCAGTGGGAGACCGAGATCGGACCGATGACCTCCGAGGGCCAGTACGAGATCGCCGGCGACCTGATCCAGGATGCGGTCGCCTCCGGCGCGACCAAGCTCTGCGGCGGCCCGACCGAGGTTGCGGGGCTCTCGGGCAAGTTCATCGCGCCCACGGTGCTGACCGGAGTCACGCACGAGATGCGAATCATGCGCGAGGAGATCTTTGGCCCCGTCCTACCGATCGTCGTCGTCGACTCAGAGCAGGAGGCGATCGAGCTGGCCAACGACTCCGAGTTCGGCCTCGGTGCCTCGGTCTGGACCAAGGACCGCCAGAAGGGTGAGCGGATCGCGCGGCGGATCGAATCGGGGATGGTCTGGGTCAACGACCACTCCTTCAGTCACGGCGCCTGCCAGTGCGCCTGGGGCGGCATCAAGGACTCTGGGGTCGGCCGCTCACACTCCAAATTCGGCTTCTATGAGTGCGTCAACGTCAAGATGAACTCCTGGGAGCCCGGGCTGACGCGTGACTTCTGGTGGCATCCCTACGACACCACCCTCGGCGAAGCGGTCCGCGCCTCGGCCAAGATCCTCTACGGCAAGGGCGCCACGCGGACCAAGGCCCTGCGCGAAGGCGCCGGCCCGCTGCTGAAGGTTGGGCGGCGCACTCTTCGCAAGAAGCGCGGCTAAGCGTTTCAAAGACCTAAGCGCATCGAACCGCCAACGTCGCCGGTCCTCTCAATCTGTTGACGAATTAGTGAGCCCATAGGCATCAAAACTCGTCAACAGATCCCTCAAGGGAGAATCCCCGCGTGAGCACGGCAATTGAGCTGCGCGGGCTAAGGCGCGATTTCGGCGAACGGGCGGCGCTCGATGGCCTCGACCTGACGCTGGCCAGAGGCGAATCGATGGTCGTGCTCGGTCCCAACGGGGCCGGCAAGACCACCCTGCTCCGCATCCTCGCGACTCTGCTGCGACCCAGTGCAGGGGAGGTGTCGGTGCTCGGGGCGAATCTTCCCGGCGAAGCATGGAAGATTCGCGGCAAGATCGGGTTCCTCGGCCACGACCCGCTCCTCTACCGCGACCTGAGCGGGCGCGAGAACCTGCGCTTCCATGCCCGCCTGCACGGACTTGCAGGCGATGCGGCCGAGGAGCGAATCGCCGTCCTCCTCACAGCGATCGGGATGGAGCGCCGCGCCGATGAGCGAATCGCCGAGCTCTCCGCCGGGATGCGCCAGCGCCTCGCGATATGTCGTTGCGTGCTGCACCAGCCCGAGCTGCTGCTGCTGGACGAGCCGGACTCGAACCTCGACGTGGAAGGGCGCGAGCTTGCCCAGGGCCTGATCGGCCCCCAGAGCGACTGCACCCGTGTCCTCGTCACCCACGATGCGGAGCGATTCGCGCCCGAGGCCGACCAGGTCCTCCGCCTGGGGATCGCCGAGGCAGGGGTGGCGGCATGACTCCATCGCGGGTTGCCTTCGCGGCGATCCTCGGCAAGGACCTGCGCGCTGAGTTGCGCACCCTGCAGTCGCTGCCCGCGATGGCGCTCTTTGCGGTCACCACCTTCGTCATCTTTCGCTTCGGCCTCGACCGCACCAGCCTCTCCGGCAGCATGGCCTCCGGCGTGCTCTGGGCAACTCTGCTGTTCGCCTCGTTGCTCGCGATCAACCGCCTCTTCGTCGCCGAGCGGGAGGAGGGCGGCTTCGACGCCATCCGCCTCGCCCCAATCGACCGCAGCGCCCTCTTTGCAGCCAAGGGCGCTGCGCTGCTCGTCTATCTGTCCGTGCTCGAGCTGATCGTCGTGCCGATCTTCTTCGTCTTCTTCCTCGACTCCGCAACCGCGCTTCTCCCCCTTGCGGCTGTCCTCCTCCTCGCCAACTTCGGCCTCGCGGCCACCGGCACGCTGATCTCCTCGATGGCAGTCAACTCGCGCGCCCGCGACCTGCTTGCCCCACTCGTGCTACTGCCGCTCGTGATCCCGCTGATGATTGCCGCAACCAGCGCCAGCGAGCCGCTGCTGGCCGCGGGCGGGGTCTCTTACGACCGCTTCGGCACCTGGCTTTTGGTCCTTGGCCTATACGATTTGGTGTTCCTCCTCGTCGGGTACGCGGTGTTCGACTTCCTGCTGGAGGATTGACGCTCGGCTTTCCATCGTGGAGAACGCATGTACGGCAACGGCCTGAGAACTTTCTCGATCGCAACCGTCGCGGCGCTCGCCGTGGCGCTCTCGCTCGTCGCCTTCTACGCGCCGCTCGACGCCGACCAGGGCTTCGTCCAGAAGATCTTCTACCTGCACGTGCCGCTCTCGATCGTGGCGCTCTGCGGTTTCATCGCCGGTGGCGTCTTCGCCATCGCGCACCTTCGCAGCGGCAACCGGCGCTGGGACGCCTACTCCTACGTCTGCATCCACCTCTCGGTGATCTACGGCGTCGGCGTGCTGATCACCGGCTCGATCTGGGCGAAGGCATCCTGGGGGCACTGGTGGGTATGGGACGAGCCGACGCTGGTCAGCTTCCTGATCGTCTTCCTCATGTACGCGACCTACTACCCGTTCCGTTACGCGATCGAGGACCCGGAGCGCCAAGCTCGCTACGCCTCGGTCTTTGCGGTCACGGCGGGAGCCTTCGTGCCGCTCAACTTTCTCGCGGTGCGGCTTGCCGAGAGCCTCGTCCACCCGCGGGTCTTCGCGACCACCGGCGGCGGCCTGCCAGGCTCGATGATGCTGACGTTCCTCGTCAGCCTCATCGCGATGGCGCTGCTATGGGTCACCCTGGTCAAGTTCGAGCTGACCGCGAAGAGCGCTTCCGGACAGCTGAAGCGACTCCGCCGCGCCCTCAACGCGCCGGCCCCTGGCAGTTCCTCTCGGGTCGCCCCGGAGGTGAGCTGACGATGCTGCCGTTCGCCGACGCACTGCCCTCCGGGGAGGCGAGCAAGTACGTCGCTGCCGCCTACGTCGTCTTCGTGGTGCTGATCGTGGTCTACGTGGCGATTATGGCGGCGAAGCTGCAGCGAATCGAGCGTGAGCTCCGTGAGCTGGCCGGCTTCGCTGAGCACCGCGCCAACGACGAGGAACCTTCGCCTGTGACAGAGGCGGTGCCAAATGGCTGAGCTTCTTGCACTGGGCGTCTCCCATAAGACGGCGCCGCTGGACCTGCGCGAGCGGCTCTCTCTCACTGAGGGTCGCGCGGTGGGAGCACTGAACGAGCTCACCGCGGCTGAGGGGATCCACGAGGCGACGGCAATCTCCACCTGCAATCGCACCGAGCTGTACCTGGTCGTGTCCGATCCGGTCGAAGCCGAGTCGATCGCGCTCGGCGTTCTCACCCGCCAGGCGGAGATCCGCCCCACGGAGCTCCTCGGGCACCTCTACTCCCTTCGCTCCGGAGAGGCAGCGAACCATCTCTTCCGGGTCACCGCCGGCCTCGACTCGATGATCGTCGGCGAGGCCGAGATCCAAGGCCAGGTCAAACGCGCCCACGAGCTGGCCGTGGTCGAGGGAGCAACCGGGCCGATCCTCAACCGCCTCTTCCGCGGCGCGCTGGCCGCCGGCGGCCGCGTGCGCGAGGAGACCGCGATCGGCGAGAAGGGGCTTTCGATTCCATCCGTGGCGGTCGAGCTGGCGCGACGCACCCTCGGCGACCTTTCAGAGAGAGAGGTGCTTGTGATCGGCGCCGGGGAGACCGCCGAGCTGGTTGCCCGCGCACTGGTTGCCCGTGGCGTGAAGACCGTCTTCGTCGCCAACCGTCACTACGACCGCGCCATCGGCCTCGCCCAACGCTTTGGCGGCGACGCCGTGCGCTTCGAGGAGCTTCCAGAGCGGCTGGAGCTCGCCGACATCGTCGTCTCCGCCACCAATTCGCCGCACCACATCGTCGAGCGGGACGGGTTCGAGCATGTAATGAAGGCACGGGGAGGGCGGCCCTTGCTGGTGGTCGACATCGCCGTCCCGCGCGACATCGAGCCGGAGTGCCGTGAGATTCCCGGCGTGAGCCTTCATGACATCGACGATGTGCAGCAGATAGTCGAGCGGAACGCCAGCGGCAGGGAGGCGGAGGCACGCCGGGCGGAACCGATCCTCGCAGCCGAGCTGGATCGGTTCGAGCGTTGGCTTGCCTCGCTCGAGGTGCTGCCGACAGTCGCCTCCCTGCGCGAGAGCGCCGACGAGGTTGTGCGGCGCGTGCTCGCCGAAAACGACGGGCGCTGGGAGAGCCTCAGCGACGCCGACCGCAAACGTCTCACCGCGATGGCCAAAGCGATCACGTCCCGCCTCTTGCACGAGCCGACCCTTCGCATGAGGAATGCTGCCGGCAGCGACAACGCCTACCTCTATGTGAGTGCTCTTCGCGAGCTGTTCGGGCTCGACGCAGAAACCGAACCGGAAGGCGAGGGCGAGGCAAGCATCACCGAGCTGCGCCGCAAGCCTGGCTAGGCACGCATGGCCCTGCTGCGCCTAGCGACCAGAGGCAGCGCCTTGGCCCTTGCGCAGGCCAAGCAGGTGGCGGCGAAGATCGGCGATGCCGAGCTGGTCGAGGTCTCCTCCGACGGGGAGGTGGGGGACAAGGCGCGATTCGTGAGGGGCGTCGAGCAGGCTCTGCTGGATGGGGAGGCGGACGTCGGAGTCCACTCCGCAAAGGACCTGCCTGCCGAGATTCCCGATGGCCTGGCGATCGCCGCTGTGCCCACCCGAGAGAATCCGAGCGATGCCTGGATCGGGGCGGGATCCTCGCTCGCGGACGTTCGGGAGAGCGCCCGCGTCGGCACCGCGAGCCTGCGCCGCCGCGCGCAGCTGCTTGCCAGGCGGCCCGATCTGGATGTGGTCGAGCTGCACGGCAACGTGGACACTCGCCTGCGGCGGCTTGCGGAGCAAGAGCTCGACGGGATAGTCCTCGCCCAGGCAGGGTTGCGGCGGCTGGGAAGAGAGGATGAGGTGTCCTTCACGCTTCCCTACGAGCAGATGACCCCGGCGGCGGGTCAGGGCTCGCTGGTGCTGCAGACGCGAGCTGACGACGAGGCTGCTAGGGAGGAGGCGGCGAAGATCGGGGATGCCACGGCGCTGCGGGAGCTGACCGCCGAGCGTGCCGCGGTTGCCCTTCTCGAGGCCACCTGCGCAACGCCGATCGGCGTTCGCGCGAGCGAGGATGGCGACCGGATAGCGGTGGAAGCGTTCGTCGGCCTTCCGGACGGCCGCGAGTGGATCCGCGACCAGGTGGAGGGCGAGGCGAGCGAGGCGGCCACGGTGGGCGCCCTGCTCGCCGAGCGTCTCCTCGCTGCCGGCGCCCGCGAGATCCTCAACCGTGCCGAGGAATGGAGCCGCGCATGAGCGCCCGACCCGGAGTCGTTTACCTGGTAGGGGCCGGGCCCGGCGACCCCGGCCTGATGACCGCACGCTCACTGGAGCTGATCGCCTCCGCCGACGTCATCTTCCACGACCGCCTGATCCCACCTGGGGCTCTGGATGGAGCACGTGAGGGCGCAGAGCTGGTCTACGTCGGCAAGACGCCCGCGGCCCCGTCTATGCCCCAGGAAGAAATAGGCAAGCGGTTGATAGAGGCGGCGCGCGCCGGCAACAGCGTCGTCCGCCTCAAGGGAGGCGACCCCTTCATCTTTGGGCGAGGCGGCGAGGAGGGTGAGATGTTGAGCGATGCCGGCATCGACTTCGAGGTCGTCCCGGGGATAACCGCCGGTGTTGCCGCCACGGCCTACGCCGGGATCCCGGTCACCTATCGCGGCGACGCATCCGCCGTTGCTTTCGTCACCGGCCACGAGGATCCCGAGAAGGGGGCAACAGACCTCGACTGGAAGGCGCTGGCCGGCTTTCCGGGGACGCTCGTCTTCTACATGGGCGTGAAGCGACTGGCCGAGAACATGAAGGCGCTGATCGCGGAGGGACGGGACCCCGAGGAGCTTGCCGCGGTGGTCGAGCGCGGCACGATGACCGGCCAGCGCACGGTCGTCGCAACGCTCGGAACCCTCGCCGAGGTGGCTGAGCGCGAGGGCATCGCCGCGCCGGCCCTCGTCGTCGTCGGCAAGGTGGTGCGCCACCGCTTGGCGCTCGCCTGGCTCGAGCGGCGGCCCCTGCACGGGCGGCGCATCGTGGTCACTCGCGCCCGCGCGCAATCGAGCGGCCTGGCCGCAACGCTGCGCGGCCTCGGCGCTGAAGTCGTCGAGCTACCGGCAATCCGGATCGAGTCCCGAATCGAAAGCGACGAGGTACAGAACGCGATCGCTGCGATTGACGCCTATTCGCTCGTCTGCCTGACCAGTCCCAACGGAGTGCGGCTTCTGTTCGAGGCCCTGGAGGCTGCCGGCCTCGACGCCAGAGCGCTGGCCGGGGCGACCGTGGCCGCGATCGGCCCAGGCACCGCCGCCGCCTTGGCGGAACGCGGCATCGCCGCCGACGTGGTCCCCGAGCGCTTCGTCGCGGAGGCGCTGATCGAAGCGCTGGAGACGGTCGAGGTCGATGGGCAACCGGTCTTGATAGCCCGCGCCGCGGAGGCCCGTGACGTGCTTCCAGAAGCGCTGAGCGAGCGCGGTGGGAAGGTTGACGTCGTCGCTCTCTATGAGACCGTTCGAGAGGAGCCCGCACCGGAGGATGTCGAGGCGGCGCAAAGCGCCGACTACATCACCTTCACCTCTTCTTCGACCGTCCACAACCTGCGCGAGGCACTCGGCGAACGCTTTCCCGACAACGCTCGCGCGATCTCGATTGGGCCGATCACCAGCGATGCGCTCAGGGATGCCGGCATCCCTGTCCAAACCGAGGCCAAGCGCCACGACGTCAATGGGTTGGTGGAAGCTCTGCTCGCTGAGGCAGGGGGGCTTCAGCCGAAGTAGGCTCTGGCGCGTCTTCAGCCTCCTGCGCGACTGGGATGGAGGAGGAGTGATCAAGATCCTCGAGCCCGTTCTCGCCGATCGGTCGCGCTAGGGGCTGGTCCCCGAGTCGGCGGTAAAGACTCTTCGGGTACCTCCAGATAGAAGACTTTTCCCCCAGTTGGCTGGCGGGTGTCTCGAGCAGTGCCCACACCCCCTCGTTCTCCTTGTCGCGAGAGTCGGGAGTGGGGCAGAAAATGGGGCGGTCTAGCATTGCTGCACGGCGGGCGGTGTGCATAGCCCTTCCAGATAGCTCGGTTTGAGTGATTACGACAGCGGTCGCCAAACCGGTTTGAATTAGATCGCGCCGTGAGAAGGTTTTGGGTGTGGCCGACTCGCTTGGGCGGTACTCGGTCACCAATGAGCCGCCCTGGTCGACAATCTCCTCCGCCAACCCTCGATTCGGCTCGGGAGAGATGCAATCGAGGTTGGAGTCGAGTACCGAAACCGTCTCGGTGCGATGCGCTAAAGCCGCTTCATGAGCGACTTTGTCGATGCCGTCATCCAAGCTGCTGACCACAACCCAGCCCTCCCTTGCAAGTCCAGCAACGACCTCCTCTGTAGCAGCGCAGCCAGATGCGGTTGGCTTGCGCGTTCCGGTCACCGTTACGATGCGGGCGGCGCTGAGAACTTCCAGAGAACCGCGCACATAGAGGATCGGGGGGACACCCCATATGTCGCGGAGGCGAGCTGGATAAGCCGAGTCGAAGATCGACACGGACAAGGCTCCGGCCTTCCTGTAGCTATCGACTTCCTGCTGTGCACGTGCCAGGGCTTGCTCCCACTCGACAGGGTTGGTCTCGAAGCGGTCGAGGACCGATACCACGCCGGAAGCGATTCTCGGCCCAACGCCAGGCACGGATTGGATGGCCAGGAGCCCAGCCGGGGAGCGAATCTCATCCGCCTTGAACACGTCGACAAGACGAAGATCCTGCGCTTTCGTCCCACCGCCGCTACCGGGCTGCATAGTCTGCGCGGATGGAAGCGCTGCTGCGTGGAGGCCGCAAAGGGCTGGGGACGCCTCATCGGCACTATCGCAGCACTGACTCCACCAACACCCGCGCCCGGGAGCTGGCGGCGGCGGGCGCGACGCACGGGACGGTCGTGACTGCGGACGAGCAGACCGCGGGGCGTGGCCGCCAGGGGCGCAGTTGGACGGCGCCCGCCGGCAAAGCGCTCCTCTACTCGGCGATCCTCCGCCCCCTCGACCGACGGCACCTGCTCCTGCCCCTCGCCGTCCCGCTTGCCGTTTGTGAGGGTGCTGAGGAGTTGGAGTCGGGTCTCGAGTGCCGGATCAAGTGGCCGAACGACGTTTGGGTCGGAGAAAGCAAGCTCGCCGGTGTGTTGATCGAGGCGAAGCCGCAGGACGGCTGGGCCGTGATTGGGGTGGGCCTCAACTTGGCGATTCTGCCCCACGAGTTCCCCTCCGAGCTGCGCGAGAAAGCAACTTCGTTGAGTGGCGATGCGTCACCCGAGCAAGCCCGTCACGCCCTCGACCGGAGCCTCGACCGCTGGGTCGAAGCGGACGCCGGTGCCATCTTGGCGGCGTGGCGGTCTCGCGATGCTCTGAAGGGGCGGGGGGTTTCGTGGAACGAGGGCACAGGCGTCGCCGAGGGGATCAGCGACGCGGGGGACCTACTCGTCCTCAGCGCCAGCGGAGAGCGCGTCGTCCTCGGCGCCGGCGAGGTCCATCTCCGCGTCTGAAGCGTTGCCGTTACGGTCCGCTCCGTTCTCGCCTGAGTCCTCATCAATGGCCAAGCTGGGCTCTTCGACGCGGTCAGGATCCTCTGGAGAGCCGTTCTTCTCAGCTCTCGATGCAGCTTGACGTCGCGAGGAGGATCGCCTCGACGCTTCTCCTCCACCGGAAGCATTCTGTTTGCCTTTTTTGCGCTTGCGGCGGCGCTTGGAGCTTTTCGGGAAGTTACGCAGCAGCTCGCGGGCGGTCGCCGAGGGCTTCCGCGCCATTCGCATCCGCGCGCCGCGCAGCACCTCCTCGCCTTCGGGTGTGTGCGAGACGGCTGCCGCCAGCAGCGCCACAGCAAGCCGCCGGTCCTGTTTGCGCGCGGCATGGACGAGCCGGCGCGCGTTACGCCCATGCGCCCGCCCTGACGAGTTGACTAGAAGGCCCAGCAGTCGCTTCGTCTCGGGCCATCGCTGCACGGCGTACTCTTCGTGCAGATCCCGGGTGTAGGAGGCAAGCCTCCAGACCCAGGCCTGGGCTTGGTCGCGACGGCCAATTCGGTTGTCAGCCAAGGTCTGCAGGAGGATCCTGGTCCCCTCGCGCTTGTCGGCGCGACTCCAGCTGCCGACTATTTCGATCGCGTCGTCGAAGGCCTCGGCGTCCCCTACGTCGGAAATCTCCCCCATCGCCTTCATCCGCAGCTGCGAGTTGCGGTTGCGTTGAATGCAGGTGAGCAAGAAGCGGCGGCGCAGCTCGTTGGAGCCGTTGTTCCGGAGTATCGTGCGCGCCCGGCCCCAGTTCTCCTGTTTGACCCGCGCCCCGGCCAACGCCGCCCAGGCGTGCTGCTCGGGGTAGTCGAGGTTCTCGACGGCGATCCGCCAAAGCTCCTGTTCGAGCACCCGGGTGCGGCGCTCCTCGTTGTCGGAGACGGGAACGATCCGCCTCTCCACCTTCACACCCCGGCGCCGCCCGCGGCGCACCGGCCCGACTACGATCGCGCCGCCGCGGTAGACGTCGCGATCGAGCAGGCTGTGAAGGGTGACGATCGTCTCGTCATGGGTGGTCGCCGGGTGGACGAAGTCGATCACCAAGCCGGCGTCCTTGCCGGGCGCTCGCCGCGTTACGCGACCAACCCGCTGCTGGTAGACGCGCCGCGAGGCGGTTGGCGCCAAGTGCATGCAGATAGTCGCCCGCGGCGAGTTCCATCCCTCGGCAAGCAGCATCGCGTTGCAGAGCACGTCGACCTCGCCGCGCTCGAAGGCGGCGAGGATCTCGGCCAGTTCCCGCTTGGGCGTCTCGCCGGAGACCGCACGGGCGACGATGCCCGCGGCCTGCAGCGCCTTGGCTACGTTCTTCGCGTGCTGCACGCCCGCGGTGTAGAGAACGCCGGGCATCTTGTTGAAGCGGGTTTTGTAAAGGTCCGCGATCGCCACGTTGAAGGGCTCCTGGTCGAGCAGAGCCGCCAGCTCCTCCTGGTCGAAGTCCTGGTCGACCTCCCCTTTGCGCAGCGGCACCTTGGCGATCGTGCGCACTCCCGGCCCGGGCGGGATCCGGATGCAGCGCAGCGGCGCGATCACGCCGCGTCGAGCGGCCTGGGCCAGGTCGAAGCGCGAGGTCTGAGTGGGGAAGAGATCGGCGACATGGCGAGCGATCAGCGCACCGGTCGCGGTCATCCCGATGAAGACCGGGCCGGTCCAAGCGCGAATGCAGGCGCTGGTTTTCTCCCCAAGCGCGGTGTGCGCCTCGTCGCAGATGACGATCGAGTAAGCATCGGAGATTTTCTGGTGGTTGCGGACGAACCACTGGTATGTCTCGACAGTGACCGGGCCGTCGGGGTCGTCTCGGCCATCGAGCAGGGGCGGCCGCAGCCGCTCTTTGTAGCCGCGGTCTGAGATCTCGCCTATGAACTGGTCGACCAGGTTGCGGCGGTGGGTCAGGATCAAGATGCCGCCGGTTTGGGAGGCGTCTATGAAGCCAACCGCGGCAACCGTCTTGCCGGCGCCGGTCGCGTGCTCAAACCAGAAGCGGCGGGCTGCCCCTGGGTCATCGGGCGCCTCCTCGGCGACCGGTTTCTCCTCTTCGTCGGCGGGTGTCTCTTCCTCCCAGTCCTTGGGCTCCTCGTCGGGCGCCAGCACCTCGTCCTCGTCAATCGGCGCGCTGCCGTCTGCTGACGGCGGCTCGACCCCGTTTTCCGCCGCTGCCTGCTGCTCGGACATCAGCTCGGTCAGCGTTCCCGAAAGAGCGTCCACCTGATGGGGGTTGAGCTCGGCGCCGTCGCGAAGCTTTGGCGGGTCCTCGGCGAGCAGCCGCTCCAGCCCAAGCAGAAGCGAGAAGTCCTGACGCCACTGGATCGAGGGATTCTCAGCGCCGTCGTCCAGCTCCTTCAACGCAGTGTCGAGGGCCCTCCGGCGGGCGGTGCCTGGAGCGAGGGCCTCTGGGCCCTCCCCTTCGAGCAGGAACGGCTCGCGCGCGAACACAGCCGCCCGCTCGATGTCGGCGCTTGAAGGAGCTGTTGCCAACGGGGCAACTTCGCTGGTCTTGGCCATAGAAGGCTTGTGTCTTGCTCCCGGCAGCGACGCGAACGTGCGACCGGGCCAACTTGGACGAGGATGCCGGGGGTTCGCTTTCTCCCCCGGCGATCTCAAAGCGGTCCGCATACCAGCGAACCGAACGCACGTATTGTAATCACCGACGTGCTCGATATGCCTTCAAACCTCAGAATCTCGCTTGTCGCCGCCGCTTTGGCAGCCGTAGCTGTGGCTGGATGCGGTAGCTCGGAAGGAGGCGATTACGGCGGTAAGCATCCCGATTACGCGCGGGCGCTGGCCGGCTCGCCGGCCCCATTGGCCAGCCTGCACGCGCAGGGAAACCAGCTGCTGCCCGGTGGCGCCGATGCCTACGAAGAGCGCATCGCGGCGCTGCGGGGCTATCCGGTGGTGGTCAACGTATGGGCCTCGTGGTGTGGCCCGTGCCGTTTCGAGTTCCCGGAGTTCCAGCAGGTCGCGGCGGACTACGGCAAACGGGTCGCCTTCCTTGGAATCGATAGCCAAGACTCCGACGACGCTGCCGAAACCTTCCTCGAAGAGGCTCCCGTCCCCTATCCGAGCTACACCGATCCCGACGAGGAGATCACCAATAGCATCGGCGCCGGCCGCGGGCTCCCGGACACGGCTTTCTACGACCGCGATGGTGAGCTGGTCTACCTGAAGCCGGGGCCCTATTCAGACGAACAGGACCTGCGGGCCGACATCGAGCGCTACGCGCTCGCCAGTCCGGATGGCAAAGGCGGATAATCGCCCGATGGAATTTTTCGTCGTCGTCGCATTGATCGGAGTGGCGCTGCTCCTCGCCGAGATGATGCTGCCGACTGGGGGCATCCTCGCCACACTTGGAGTCCTGGGCCTGATCGCCGGCGGCGTCCTTGCACTCAGCTCAGACTCGAGCGAGGCCGATTGGCTCGGCCCGGCGCTGATCACCCTCGGGATCCTCTCCGGAATCAGCTTCTACTTCGTCACTCGCAAGGTCCTCGCCGCCCACCGAGACGAACCAGTCCGCGCCGGCTCCGAGGAGCTGGTCGGCGCCGATGCCGAGGTGAGAAGCTCGCTTGACCCCGAAGGCCAGGTCTGGATCGAGGGAGCGCTTTGGCGAGCACGGCTGGTCGGTGAGGGTGGGCCCCTGCGCCCGGGGGATAGAGTCACGATCGAGGCGGTGGATGGGCTGACCCTCACCGTCCGAGCGGAGCCTAGCCAGGCCGAGAAAGGAGCTGGATGATGGGAGCACTGATCGGAATACTGGCCGTACTGGCGATCTTCGTCCTGATCGCTCTCGGCGCCTCGGTCAAGGTGCTGCGGGAGTACGAACGCGGCGTGGTCTTCCGGCTTGGGCGACTGATCGCCACCAAGGGGCCCGGGCTGATCCTGCTGATCCCGATGATCGACCGAATGGTCAAGGTCGACTTGCGGACCATCACCCTCAACATCCCGCCGCAAGAGGTGATCACGCGGGACAACGTCCCCTCCAGCGTCAACGCTGTTGCCTACTTCCGCGTCGTCGACTCCAATCGCGCCATAGTCGAGGTCGAGAACTTCCTGCTCGCCACCTCGCAGATCGCACAGACGGCGCTGCGCTCGGTGCTCGGCAAGGCCGAGCTGGACCAGTTGCTGTCTGAGCGCGAGCGGCTCAACGAAGAGCTGCAAAAGATCATCGACGAGTCGACCGAGCCGTGGGGCGTCAAGGTCACCGCGGTCGAGATCAAGGACGTCGAGATCCCCGAGCAGATGCAACGAGCGATGGCGCGCCAAGCCGAGGCTGAGCGCGAGCGGCGAGCCAAGATCATCAACTCCGAGGGAGAGTTCCAGGCAGCACAAAAGCTCACCGACGCCGCCGACATCATCAGCACCAACCCCGCTTCTCTGCAGCTGCGCTACCTGCAGACACTGCTGGAGATCGGCAGCAACCAGAACACGACGATCGTCTTCCCGCTGCCGATGGACGTGATCGAGCCGTTCATGAGTGCCAGCGAAGCGGCCGCAAGCGCCTCGCCTCCGCCAGCTCCCTCGCCGGAAACGGACGGCGAGGACCTCCCACCCTCTCGTGCCTGAGACGCAACCCCCCTTTTCCATCTCATGGATGAAAAAAGGGACGCGCGAGCCCTGAGCACTCCAGAGATCCGCATCGACCAGCTGACCGGGCTGCGGACCATCCTGGCACCCGGTCGAGCCGAGCGCCCGGAGGGGTTCCAGCGGGCCAGCAGTGAGGAGAAGGGGCCCGAGGGCTGTCCCTTCTGCGAGGGCCAGGAGTCGCGGACGCCCCCAGAGGTCTACGCGGAACGTCCGGGCGGAGGCGATCCCGACACGCCTGGTTGGACTAGTCGAGTCGTGCCAAACCTCTACCCAGCACTGGCCAGCGACGCGAATCACGATTCGGGGGGAATAGCCCCTAAGCGTGATGCACATCCGGAGGGAACGAGCGGGGAAGCGGGCGCCTTCGCCAGCGCCGGAGATCCGCTGCTCGAGTCGCGGCGAGCCGGTGAGCCAGACCTGTTCGCCTCGCGGCCGGCGGCCGGCGGCCATGAGGTGATCGTCAACGCACCCGAGCACGTCACCGCGATGGCCACCCTGAGCGAGGAGCGGTTCGCCGGCGCGATTGCCACCTGGCGCGAGCGGATGCGAGCGCACAGGGAGGCCGGCTACGTACAGCTGGTGGTCAACGAGGGCGCTGGGGCGGGCGCATCGCTGCCTCACACCCACGCGCAGCTCTACGCGCTGCCGTTCGTGCCGGCGGCCGTGGCCCGGGAGCGCGAGCGGGCCGGCGCCTACAACGAACGGACAGCGGGCGGCAGCCTGCTCGGCGACATCCTGGTCGAGGAGGTTCGTCGGAGCGAGCGGTTGGTCGCGATCGATGAGGAGGCGGCGCTGATCTGCCCCTGGGCCTCCCGCTCCCCCTACGAGCTGCGCGTGGTGCCGCGTCGCGAAGCAGCTCGTTTCGAGGAGGACACCAGCGGCGCGGCCATGCTGCACACCGCGATGCGCCTGCTGGCCAAGCGCTTCGACGGCCCACCCGAGCTCAACCTCTGGGTCCGCACCGCCCCGCGCGGCGCCGAGCACTTCCACTGGTACATCGACATCGCCCCCCGGCTTACGATCAAGGCCGGCTTCGAGCTGGGCACGGGCGTCGACATCAACATCTACCCGCCGGAGCGGGCAGCAGCTGACCTGCGAGAGGTGCTGGGCTAAGAGGCGGGTCCTCCTTCCGGAAACCGTCCGTCCCAAGCAAAGGCCGGGACTCCACCCAGTCGCTCCCAGAGTTTCCGGAAGGAGAACCCGTCTCTTCCCCAGCGGCAATAGGCTGGGCGAGTGGCGCCCAATCCAAGGCCGATTCCGAGGTTTATCGCCGACAGCACCCAGGAGGGAATTCCACACGGCCGCTTTGCCGAGCGGCTGGCGGAGCCGTTTCGGCAAGCGTGCAGCAAGATCGCCGACCTGCCCGACGGAGTGGAGGCCCCGGCCGAGCTCAACTGGTTCCTCGAGCGGGCTTGGGGCGGACGAGTTTGGGTTCCATGTACGACTCGTACCGAGGGGCCGTCGGGGGCCCTGGAGCTCTTCGGCCATGTCTCCTACGTGCAGCCGCCGGACGGTGAGCCGACCGATTTCCGCGCCAAGGCGGACTTCACCGATGTCCTCGCTGAGGACAATCCCGACTGGCGGATCGACCTCAACGACGACGTGATCGGCAGCTGGCGCGGCGAGAACGGACGCGGTGGCGACGTGACGATGATCTGGGGACGCCCGCTCGTTCCCGGGGCTGTCGCCGCCACCGCCGAGCTGGACATGGAGACGGTCGACCAGGAGGCGATCTCGAACGAACGCTTCACGCTGATCGCCCTCGACGCCTTGAAGGGATATGGGGACGACGTCTTCGTTCAGGTCAAGCTCTGGAACCGCCGGGCCATGGAGCTGGCCGCCGAGAGCCTCTACGTCTAACGACCAGCGCTAGCAAGGACCTCTTAAGCGAAGTCGAGAGTCACTTCTTTCGCCATTGCAGAGCGGAATACGTCATACTCCTATCGGCTCCGGATTCGATTCCATTGGGCACGATTGATGTCGATTTGGGCAGCGCCGCCCCATTGGGAACGAAGTCTTCGCTCTCCGCTACCGTGTTTGGCTATGGAGTCAACTCAGCGTGTGAGCAAGCCGTCGAAAGACGCGGCTGCCGAGGCGGAGGCTGTTCGGGTAAATCGGCTGCGTGAGGATGCGCGACGCCCCATAAGCGTGAACCTGGCCGAGACGATCGCATTGAGTCACGCGCTGCTGAAGATGGCAGATGCCGCCCAGCGGCGATGACGTCTGTCGCCTTTGACGAGATCCTAAGAAGGCTGGTTGCCGCAGGGGCTGAGTTCGTAGTGATAGGTGGGCTCGCGCTGGGGGCGAGAGGCGTCGTTCGCGCCACCAAGGACATCGACATCGTCGTCTCACCCGACGTCGAGAACCTGAGGGTAGTGGCCGAGGTGGCAGTGGCGGCGGGTGGGCACGTTCAGCGAGGGGAAACACTGCTCGGAACTCCCCTTTCGATTGCGGCGGAGCTGGCCGGAGGGGAACAGATGGCGATCGATACGGATCTGGGCCGACTCGACATCGTGCAGGGGCTGGACGGTGTCCCGACTTTCGATGAACTGCGCTCTCGCGCAAGCGACGCCGAGGTGCTCGGAGTCAACGTGGCGGTCTGTTCGGTGGAAGACCTGCGAACGATGAAGCACGCTGCCGGGCGCGGCCAAGATCTCGTCGACCTAGAGAATCTCGATGCCGCTGAAGGCTGAAGCGGCATCGCGATTACGCTATGCGGCATCCCGCCCCGATAGCTCAGCTGGATAGAGCGACTCCCTCCTAAGGAGTAGGTCGCAGGTTCGAATCCTGCTCGGGGCGCTAGTGGCTGGAGCTAGAGGTCGGAGGCCAGGCCGACCGAGTCGGGCTCGAAACGCAGTCTGCTTACTTGACCCTGCAGCGTCTGGTCAGGGTGGTGGTCACAGTCCTGCCACCTTCGAAGACGAAGCTGGTGCGGGCGAAGGGGAAGGACACCTGGCGAAAGCCCGCTGGGGCGGGACAACCGGCGCTCAGGTAGCTGCGGCTCTTGCCCTTGTGGGTGAACTGGCGCTCCAAGGTCATTGAGAGTCCGGTCACATACCCCCAGTCCCCCGTCACTTGGGGCAGCGAAGCCGTGAGCAATGTCCCAAAGGTCCCTTTTGTCCCGGTTATCACGAAGGGAAGGACGATCGCCGTGGGCAATGGCCTCTTGCCATAGATGTGAGCCAAGACCGCCGGGTGGCCGTTCAGGCGTCCGTTGAAGGCAAGCACTTTTCCTTCTGAGGGGAAGGGCGACTGCTCGGGGAGCTTCACGTCCGCCGAGAAGCTGCCTTCTCCGATCAGCGAAGAGCGGCAGGTGGCAATCGCTTCCTGGCTCGTCGAGGGGTCGATCTTCCCCATCCGGCAGCGCGACAGGCCGCGTGTGTCAAGGTGGCCGTTGCGGTTGATCGCGATCGACATTTCCTTCAGCTGCGGTGGCCCTTTTCTCTTATCGGTACTGCTGATCTTGCCGCCAACGCTGACGGCAATCGGCGCGGCGCCCTTTCGCGGCAGCTTCGTCGGGGAAAGATCACCGCTCACAGAAACGCGCACGGTGCCGCTTTGGCCGACCTCACCCAGCGCCAGAGATGAGAAGAGCGCTGTCGCAGCCAGCACGATGACAGTCGCCAGCGCAGCTTGGGAACGCTTGGCTCTAGGAGATCGTGGTTTCAAAGCGGCAATGGCGAAAGCCAAAGGGGACAACCAGCGAGTTGGTCAGACGAGCGCCGGCTTCAAGTTGAGCGCTGAGGCTTTCGGCGCGGCGCCGCTTTTCTTCCTTGAGCGCCTTGCCCACCTTCTGCAGGAGGGTTGCCTCCTCGCCGATCCGTTTGAGCCATTCTTTGAGCTTCGCTTCGTCCGAGGGGGGCCGCGGAACTTCTTTCAGCTTGCTCAGCGTCTTGCGCAGTGCGGCGGCGGCTTTGATGAACTGCTGCCCAGCCAGGACAAGCTTTCCTTTGTTCACCTTCTCGCGGACGCCTTTGAGGATGCTTTTGTTTTCTTCCGCGTTCTTCTTACAGATCGGCTCGACCTGGTCTTTGTACTGCTTCCGTTCTTCTTCCTGGACAGTGGCGGCAACAGCCAGCGGAGCGGCCACCGCGAGGGCCAGCACACAAGCAGCGGCAATGCGCATCGACGACATGTTCCTGATTGTCCCCCGCAGACCCTTCATCGTCCTCCCTTGGAAAAACTGTCTCGTCCCCTAACACACTCACCCTACCCAAAGCTCGGTTTCGGTATGGCGAAGCTGACAGCCCGGCTGACGCCGCCGATCTGGGTCAGCCGGTTGCGCGCTTTGGAAGCTCCGTTAGTGGCGGTCAGAGCGCTCTGGATAGATCTCATCGATCGTGACGAGAGCGCGATAGGGGGCATCCGCAGCGGCTTCGATTGCTTTTTCCCCACCCGCCAGACGATCAACGACACTCAGAACACCAGCAATGTGGAGTTCCGCTTCAAGGACTCGTTTGATGGCGTCGACAGTCGACGAGCCAGTCGTCACTACGTCATCAACGATTAGGCAGCGAGTTCCTGGGCGAAAGCACTCGTCCGGACCCTCTATGTAGCGCTGCAGCCCATGACTCTTGCGCTCCTTCCGTATGAAGAAGCCCAACAAGTCATTTCCTCCTTCACTCGCAATCGCAGCACATGCGACAGGTACAGCCCCCATAACCATTCCACCCACTGCCAAAGCTTTCACCTCATGCGCAGCATCTGCCACCAGCTGGCCAACAACTCTCGCAGCCTCCGGACGAAGCATCGCCTGCTTGACATCAACGTAGTAGTCGGAGGTCTCGCCGTTGCTGAGAATGACCGGTTCCTTTTTTAGAGCATGCGTTTGCAACACACGCAAAAGATCCGCAGAGGGAGCTGGGCGAGCAATGCTGGAAATTGCGGTTGAACCCATGGAGGGGACCTTAGAGGTCATTGGCCCAAAAGGCATCGCTTGTAAAAGTTCTCATGCTCATCGGACGTTAGCCAATCCCGTAAAGAACCCCTGGCGCCAGCTCGAGTAGGCGGGGGACCAACCAAGCTCGCGCTTTGCCTTCGCGTTGGAGGCGCCGCGCAGGTGGACGCCGAACTGCACCGCCATCTTGCCGCCGACGAGACGGGCGAGCCAGGTCGGCGCCCGGCGGGGCGGCTTGGCCCCCAGCGCCTCGGCGTAGACGGGCAGCCACTCTTTCACTGGCACCGGCTCATCGTCGGTGATGTTGTAGATGCCGGGAGCGCCATGGTCGAGCGCGGCGACCGTGGCTCCCGCGGCGTCCTCGACGTGGATGAAGGAGCCCATGCCCGTACCCGGGCCGATCACAGGCAGCATCCTCTTTTCGACCTGCTTGGCGATCGAGCCGCTGCCGGGCGTGTAGTAGGTGCCGGGGCCGTAGAACTGCCCGTAGCGCAACACCAGGCCCTCGATCGCCGCGGTGCCGAGCACCTCGCGCTCGTGGGCAAGCATCGCCCGCTCTCCCTCATCGAACGGGGGCGGCGCGTCTTCGAAAGGCCGCGCCTCCTCGTCCTTGACCCAGTCGCCTTCGGGTGCGTAGATGAAGGCGATGCTCTGGGTTACGTAGCGGCGGGCGCCCACCGCGAGGGCGGCCTTCATCAGGTTCCCGCCGCCCTCTTCGCGGACCCGGTTGGTCGGCGCGTAGTCGATCTTTTTGGGATTGAAGTCCTGCGGCAGGCTGGTCAGCTGGTTGACGACCACCTCAGGCTCGGCTGCCTTCACGGCCGTTTCGAGGGCCGGCAGGTCGAAAACGTCGCAGACGATCGCGGTGGCGCCGGCGGCGCGAATCTCCTCCGCCCGCTCCTCGCGTCGCGTCGTCCCCGTCACCTCGTGCCCCGCGGCGACCAGCTGTCGCATCAGCGGCTTGCCGATCGCCCCACTTGCTCCCGCGACGAATACTTTCATTCCAGGCTCCCTGAGTCTCGCTCTCCGTTAAGCCTTTCAGCCACCCGAGCCAGCCATGCCGACCCCACCGCGCCAAAGGCGATCAGCAGGGTGTCTGCCCAGCCACGCCCCTCGCTCTTGGCCTCGCCGGTGTCGAAGGCGTGATTGATCGCATGGAAGCCGTACCAGAGGGCACCAAGCCAGAGCAACGGGGCTCGCCAAGCCGGGCGCACGACGGCAATGCCCATCGCAATGCCAAAGGCAAGCAGGAAGGCCCCTACGTCGCCGACGTAGTGGGAGTTCTCGAGCCCATAGGTGCCGATCTGGTCGAAGAAGGTGTCAGGGGCAACCAGCGCAATGAAGCCGGTGATCACGTGGTAGGCGGCGATCGCGGCGAGAATCCCTTTCATCGCCTTCTCGCCGATCACGTTCGCCAGCCTCAGAAGACGAAGATGTCTTCGCCGTACTGGATGCGGTTGTAGATCTCCGGCTGGTCGGCGATGAAGGTGCGCAGGCAGCCGTGGCTCGCTGGGTAGTCGGGCACCGATTCATAGCCGTGCACCGCGTAACCGCCGTAGAAGTACCAGGAGTAGTACATGCCGTGCGAGTTGTAGCCGGGTTCGGTTCGGATGAACTCGAAGTGTCCGGTGACCGTGGGAGTCGATGACTTGCCCGAGGAGATCGGGTAGATGGCGACGGCTTTGTCGCCTTTGGCGAAGACGAGCACCTGCTTGGAGAGCGGCGCCTCGACGTGGGTTCCGGCTCCCGGGTGGCGGACCCGGTAGGCGCCACGTCCGGCAAAGACCTTCTTCACCAGGCCCTTGCCGGCCCGGCCGTTGCGCGTCATGCCGTTGACACTGCGGTAGGCGATGACTCCCCGTGCGGTCTTGCCGCCGAAACAGCGGCCGTCGTTTGCGACGTAGCCCATCTTCCGCATCGCCTTCTTGAAGGCGACGACAACGTTGCCGCACTCGCTTTCGTGAAGCGAGGGGAACGAGACCCGCCAGCTCTTGCGCAGAGTGCTGTCGGCGCCGAGTGCCGACGTTGCCGTGTGGCGGGCGCTGGCCGCGTACTTGCCCGCCTCCTCAATCCGGATCTTGGTCCGAAAGGCACCAAAATCCCCCTTGCCCCTACTCACCTTCACGGTCCTGCGCTCGATGCCCTTGCCATTCAGGAAGAAGCTGACCTGGACCTTCT
This sequence comes from Solirubrobacterales bacterium, assembly GCA_025450195.1. Taxonomy (GTDB): domain Bacteria; phylum Actinomycetota; class Thermoleophilia; order Solirubrobacterales; family 70-9; genus VRUE01. Next base: position 29,941 of record JANWHW010000016.1, read on the forward strand.
GATTGGGCACGAACGGCTGCACGGAGCCGATCACCGGAACCGTGCTGAGGATCCGGGCCTTCCCTCCGTGGAGATGCCCGAGCTTGATCTTCACAGTGGCATTGGGCGGCGCCTCGGGAGCTTTCTTGGGCGCGGCTGCTGCGGCGGCGGGACCGGCAAACACAGCGGCAAGGACGAGGACAAACGGGACGAGGCGCTTCACGCGGCGGATCCTAGATGTTTGACCCCACGGCCGCGTGTGACTGGGGACGCGCGTGGCCGAGCAGGTCGAGGACGCAGGGCGCAGCCTTTGGTGGTGCCAAAGGCAAGCCCGAGGACGTAGAGGTGCGAAGCGCCACGCGCGCCATCCAGGTGTGCGGGGTCGTGGAGTCAAACATCTAACTGGCAAGTAGGGCGACAGAGTTGTTCAACATGTGGAGCAGGATTCCCGGAATGATCGAGCCCGTCTCCTCGTAGAGAAGCGCCAGGATGAACCCGAAGGCGATCAGTGGAGGCACGGCGCTGATGCCGGTCACGGCGTGCAAGGCCCCGAAGACCACGGCAGAGATCAGCGCCGCCCAGATTCGGGGAAATCGCTGCCGCAGGCCACCAAACAGCATGCCGCGAAAACAGACCTCCTCGCTGATCGCGGCAGCGAAGACGATCAGCAGGATCTGAAAGGGAAGGGCGCCGAAATCTTCGGCGATGTCTTCCTGCTGGGGTTCGCCGACAACCACGACGTAGACGTAGGCGAAGAACAGGTAGCCACCGGCGGCGGTCGCCATCAACAACAGGCTGTTCAGGGGCTCGAAAGCACGCAGACCGAGGTTCCTCAGGGCCGTGAGGATCTTGGTCCCATTCCGCCCGGCGATCACCAGTGGGACGATCAGGAATCCCAAGACCGTCGCGAACTGCACGAGGACGCTGGCGGCGGAGCTGAGATCGTCTCCATCGGGGCTGTCGATCACGAAGACTGGGATTGACAGCAGGAGCCCCGTCACCAGCGCCATCAGCACGCCGAAGAGAGCCGCTCCCGGGCCCCAATTGGCATAGGGGAAGGCATCCTTCGGCGCCGGCGGATCCAGCCGCTCACTTACAGGTAAGTTTGCCTCCATGTCGCCGGCAGTCTCACAGGTCTCACGGTCCACAAAGACCCGGCTGAGGTTTCTGCGGAGGGTGGCGATCCTCGTCGTTTTCCTCGTCCTCGTCGCAATTGTCCTCAGTCAATTCACTGAGCTGAAGCGCCTGGCAACCGCGATCCTCGCCTCGACCGCCGTGCTGGCGGCGATCGTCGGCTTTGCCGCCCAGCACACGATCGGCAACATGATTGCCGGGGTTCAGCTCGCGATCTCCCAGCCAATCAAGATCGGAGACCGCATAGCGTTCGAAGAAGTGGAGGGGCGCGTCACCGACCTCACTCTCTCCTACACGTACGTGGACCCTGGAGACGGCAGCACCGTGGTGATCCCGAACCAGATGCTCGTGGACGGCATCGTGCACAACCTCTCCGGCGAAGACACCCAGGCCTAGGGCTGGACCGCCTCGATCCAGTCCCAGCGCTCGCCACACAATCGTTCCGCGTGGGCGATGTCCACGGAGACGAGCTCATCGACGTCCTCTTCCGTCGGCACGAAAAGCAGCGGGCTGACTTCGGGGGGAACGCCGCTGCCGGGATGTAGATCGGCTCCCTTGAAGCGCAATTCGACGCGATGGCTGCCGGCGGCGAGTCTTGCCTCGCCGAGCTGCGTGAACCCACCTTCGTTGTTGAGCTGGTGGCGCGCGGTGCCGATCAGGCGCTCGTCCACGAACAGCTCTACCTGGCCACCGAAAGATCCCTGCAGCCAGGCGGCGTAGTCATCGTCGAGCGGCACGTACAGCTCGCCTGAAGTCGCGTCGAGCACCGACGCGGCGCGGGCGGCGACAATCTGGACGTTCGTGGCACCTTTGGATAGAGCGAAAAGGCCAAGCCCACTTACCTCTCCGCAATCGGGCACATCTCCAGGATTGCCCGGCCCTCCAAGCGACAGGTGCTGCGGAATCGGGGCGCCCACGGCGGGGCGCTGCCAAACCTCGTAGGTCTCGCCGCGGCGAACAAGCCGGTACGCAGCGGGTGGACGGCTGCGAGTCGGAGATCGGCGCAGGACGAGGGTGCGGTAGAAGAACAGGCCTTCGAGGTCTAGCTCGTCGACGTCGACGGCTTCTCCCTTTTCGGCGGTTTTCCCGTCCTTTAGCGGTACGGGGTTCGCACGAAGCTCAGAGGCCCCCTCGCCGTCCAGCTCGCGCAGGAAGTGACGAGCGCCGTAGGGGTGGTACTCAGTCATCAGTGCCGGGCCCTGGCCCGCAAAGTCCTCGCCGATCTGCTCCAGCTCCACGAGCTGGTCGTAGGGCGCGAGCTGGACGTCGCGGTAGGCGAGTGCGTTCGACCACAGCACGCCACCGGCAACGGCTATCAACAGCACCGAACCGGAAACGCGATCCAGCGCCAGAACCGAGGCAGCTCCGACGATCGCCAGCAAGAGCACCATCGGAGAAACGGTGGCGAGTGCCTTCCCACCCACCCATGGCGAGCCGACGGCAACCAACGCTACGCAGGCGATCAAGCTGCCTGCGTAGAGCAGCAGAGCGATGCTGCCGCGTTGCCACGCGGCCACAAGCCCCACGGCTGCGGCAGCAATCCCGAAGACGATCAGGACGACGCTCAGGACCGTGGCATCCGGATCTACGCGGAAGTCTCCGGTCGGCCAGATTCCAAGCGCCTGGATGGGATTGAGCGCCTCGATCAGATTGCCCAGCTCGGTCTCCTTGGTGAGCCAGGACTGCTCAAAGGGGCTGAAGATGCCCCCGACCACAAGCGGCAGAAAAAGCACGCTCAGGACAAGCGCGAAGGCAGCGGCGCGAAGGAGTGCCTCGCGCGTGCCAAAGCGGCGCACCGCAAGGCCCATCAGGACCGCGAGCATCGGCGCCAGCCAGACCATCCCGCTGGGGCTGAGCACCCCCACCAGGCCACCAGAGGCGACCGCCAGAGGGATCGCGTCTCGGACCGATGCGCCGGTTCGGATCGCGGCCGGCGCCACCGCCGCCGCCAATGCGATCAGGGCGGCAGCCGCAACCTCCTTCACCCCACCCCATAGCGAGTAGGCAAAGAGCAGCGCGGGCTGGGCGGCGACGAAGACGGCGAGGGCACGAAGGGTGGGATGGCGAAGAGCGCCGCCGGCGATCTCCCATAGCGCCAGCGCCAGCATTGCCGCCAGGAAAGCCATATAGGGCTGGAAAACCCAGGCGAGGTCGCCGCCGACCAGCTTTTGCGACGTGCCAAAGGGAACGAAGACGCCGACCGGGTAGCCCTGGGTGAAGTTCACTTCCAGCGTCCGCTGATAGCTGGACGGGGCGAGGCCCTCGATATCGGTGCCGTGCTCCATGACCCGGTCCGTGAAAGCGAGCCAGGTGGCGGTGTCGTCGAGCTTGATGTAGCCGGCGAAGGTGGGCTCGCCGGAGAGGACGACTGGCGCCGCAAAGACGGCGAAGACCGCCAATGCGACGACCATGGGCCAGGGGTCAAGAGAGTTGAAGCGCCAGGGAAACGCAAGGGCGGCCCCAACGGCAGCGAGCAAGACGAGGACCGGAACGGTCAGCTCAGCGGTGGCGTCGCTGTAGGTCGTGAACTGGCCGATGACGATCATCGCCACCAGGCCGAGGGGCGGAATCAACGCACCGGGAAGGCGGCGGCCAGAGAGTGCATCGACCAACAGACCAAGCCCGGTGCACAGCGCCAGCAGAACCAGCGGGTAGACGATCCAAGCCGCGAACATGCTCATCGTCAATCCGTCCTCTTTGCCCGCCGGGCGCTATCCGTCAATCAGCAGGTTGGATGTCCCCCGAGAGAGCGAGATCCATTGCCACGTCGGCCGAGGGGTCGAAGATCTCGACCTGAGCGCTGTTGTCTGGGCTGACGAAGTAGACGCTGTTCGGGTTTTCTTCGCTGCTGACAACCTGTCGCCCATCCGCGGCGTGGCGGACGACTGCCGTGGGTCGAGCCGCGACTTCATCGAGTTCGGCCCGCGGATTTTCAAGCGGATAGCTGCCGATCGTGAGAAAGCCACCGGGATCGCTACCCGGCTCGGCGCCATCCTCGAGGTAGCGAAGGTAGAAGTTGCCTTCTTCTTCGGTCAGCTCGAGCTCGGTATCGGGGCGTTCTCCCGCCCAGTAGATCGGCGTCGGGCTCGAAGCGGCGATCGAGCTGAGTTCCGTTGGGCTGACGATTTTGGCCGCGGCCGATACCGCTTCTTCTGCGCCACCGTCGCCGTCATCGTCACTGGCCAGCCAAACGCCAAGCCCAATGCCCACAAGAGCGAGCGCAACGATCGCGATGCGCAAGCGGAGAACCCGACGCTGTCCATCCTCTTCAGATCCCTCGTGCCGCGGCGACGCTTGGCGTTGGGGTGCTTTTCGCACCGGAGCTTTTCGTTTGGGCGCTTTGGGTGCTTTCGACTCCGGTGCCTTCTCCTCGTTACCTTTGGTCATTCCGAACTCCAATCGCCCTGCACCTAGGGTCACGAGGACTTTACCTCAGCTACTTGAATAGATCAGGTTGGAAGAGGCATCTCCCGAAGTACCCTTTTTGCGATGACGCAACGCAACCGAAGACGTCACCGTCACCGCGGCGGTGTCCGCAGCAAGTTGCTGTTCGTCGCGGGGGGCATACTCGCGGTGGGCGCCGTGGTGGTGATCGGCATTGCCTCCTGGGTGCTCGACGTTGCCGCAAAGGCACCGCCGCTCTCCGACTGCCGGCCGATCGATCGGGGCGGAAACTCCATCCTGATTGCCGGGGACGGCAGTCGCCTCGGCTACATCGCCTCCGACGAGGCCCGCACCCCCGTCGCCATCGATCGCGTCTCGGAGGACCTCAAGTACGCCACGGTGGCAATCGAGGACGAGCGCTTCTTCGAGCACGACGGGATCGACATCGAGGGCGGCTTTCGCGCCCTGATCGAGAACATCGAGGCGGGTGAGATCGTGCAGGGAGGGTCGACGATCACGATGCAGCTGATGCGCAACCTCTGCATCACCGACCCCAAGCGCAACCTCGAACGCAAGATCCAGGAGGCCGAACTCGCCCTGGAGTACGAGAAGAAGTTCTCCAAGCAGGACATCCTCGGCAAGTACCTCAACAGCGCCTCGTACGGCACGATCAACGGAGCAACGGCGATTGGGGTCCAGGCGGCCTCGCGGATCTATTTCTCGAAGCCTGTCTGGAAGCTCACCCTCGAGCAGTCCGCTTTGCTCGCCGGCCTGCCGCAGGCCCCATCGGACTACAACCCGATCCTCAACCCAAGCGGGGCGCTCGCCAGGCGCAATGACGTTCTCTCGATGATGGCGAAGCTGGGCTACATCTCCCATCGGCGAGCCCTGGAAGGGCAGCAGCGAAACCTCCAGCTGAAGCCTTCCGATACCTACTTCAAGCGGCGTCAGCCCTACTTCTTCGACTACGTCGAGGACAAGCTGATCGAGAAGTACGGGGTGAACACCGTGCGCAAGGGCGGGCTGCGCGTCTACACGACGATCGACCCCGCCCTGCAAGAAGTCGGGGAAGAAGCGATAAGCACCGCGCTCCCGTACTCGGAAGATCCTGCTTCGGCGCTCGTCTCGATCGATCCCAGCAGCGGCTACATCAAGGCGATGGTCTCGAGCTCGAACTACGAACAGAGCCAGTTCAACCTGGCCGCCCAGGGCCATCGCCAGCCGGGATCGACCTTCAAGGCCTTCGTTCTAACCACGGCAATCAAGCAGGGGATCGACCCGTACTCCACCTACTACACCTCCAAACCACTCAGTCTCGATCTTCCCGAGTGGGGGCATTGGGAGGTGGCGACCGCCGACGAGGGATACCAGGGGACGATCAACCTCCAGCAGGCGACCGTCGCCTCCGACAACACCGTCTTCGCCCAGCTCGACCTCGACGTCGGCCCTGAGAACGTCGCCGAGACCGCGAAGTCAATGGGAATCGAAACCGAACTCGACGGGATCCCCGCTGAGGGGATCGGCGGGCTGCGAATCGGCGTCTCCCCCCTCGAGATGTCAGATGCCTACGCGACGCTCGCCGCAGGGGGAATACACCGCAACCCGATCGCGATCCGCCGGGTGGTGTTCCCCGACGAGCGCATCGACCATCCCGAACACGCAGATCCAAAGCGGGTCCTCCCCGAAGCGGTCGCTTACGAGGTGACCCAGCTGCTCCACGACAACATCACCGGTGGCACCGGTACCGCCGCCTACACGGGATGCGGCGGGCAGGCGGGCAAGACGGGGACCACCGACAACTACACCGACGCCTGGTTCGCCGGCTACCAGCCCAACCTGGCAACCGTTGTTTGGGTTGGCTATCCGCAATCCAACGACATCGAAATGGTCAGCGTCCACGGCACGACGGTGTTCGGAGGAACTTTCCCAGCGCAGATCTGGAACTCCCTCTACGCCAACGGAGAAATCCCCTGTGAAGAATTCTCGGCGCCCGAGACGTCGGCCAGCTTGGCGCCGTTCTTCGGCGAGTTCACGCAATCGGAGCCGGCAAGCGGTGACTCCCCCTCCGAAGAAGAGGATGACAAGAACAAAGACGGCAAGAAAAAGGGAGAGGATGCAGTCGGTGGCTACGACCCGGGTGCGTACACGCCTGGTGCCGGGCAGCAGGAACCAACTCCGTCCCCTTCTCCAGAACCAGGGTCCAGCCCATCGCCACCCCCCACCGAAGGGGGCGGGGAAGTTGGGGTCGGCGGTGGCACGCCCACCGGCGGCGTCGGTCCCGGCTGAGAAGAAGCTTCGGGTGGAGAAGCTTTTGAAGCTTTGATGGGCTTCGAGAGGGATGCCGGTGCCTCTCTCCGGGAATGTCGCCGAAGGCGGCGATATGCAATCCGATGCTTGCGCGGCGAAGCCGCGCTCCTCATTAGTCGCACGCGCTGTAGGCGCGTGCGACCTCAATTCCCGGGGAGGGATGCCGGCATCCCTCTTGACCGCCCGGATAAGGATTGAGGCTGTTGTGGGTCGACCTAGAGGACCTCGGGAGCACGACCCTCGAATTTCGAGTCCGCCTCCCCCTCCTCCTCCGGGGATGGGTGCAGAACCCCGGTGGGGATCGACCATCCCTCTCTTTTCCCCAGTGCGGTGACGATTCCCACATAGAGGAGCTCGACGACCGTCAGCACTCCCCGCACCGCAATCGCCACCAGGGAGCCGATCGCGAAGCTCTGACTTGGCACCGCGACCTTTACCGCCCATGCGAAGGCGGCGTCCCGTATGCCCAGGCCGGCGGGCGCGACCAGCGTGACGAGCGCCGCCACGTAGCCGATCGCCTGCGCCGAGCCGACGACGAGGATGTCACTGGCCGAGATCGTGCTGACCGAGCGGGCGACGCAGTAGATCCCCACCGCGACCACTCCCCAGTTGAGGGTGTAGTAGGCAAGCAGCGTCACCACACCGCGCAGTGAGATGACCTCCGGCAATGCCTCGCGACCGAATGCCCGCAGCACTCGATCGGCGAGAGGCCCGAAGACGCGAGGGTGGAGCAGGGTGATGGCGACTGGGATCAGCAACAGCACCGACCAGCGCAGCACCTCCCCCTGCAGGTCGGGGTGGCTGATGATGAAGTAGGCGGCGAGGCAGAACGCCGAGGTTGCCTGGAGCGCCTGTTCGTAGACGATGCTGGCGATCGTGATGCGCCGAGGCACCCCGGCGCGCTCGGAAAGCAGCACCCTGCCCAGCACATAGAGGACGCTGCCGGGAACGTAGCGTGCCAGCAGGGGCTGCCCCCAGGCCACCTGCGCACGGCCGAACCCGAGCGGGTAGCCGAGGAAACGGAGGGTCAGGTCCCAGCCGAGCGCGTTGAGCGCGTAGAAGATCGGCAGCACGATGAAGGCTGGGATCAGCCACCAGACGTGGAAGTGGACGCCCTTGTCCTTGATCTCCGCCCACTGGTTGACCACCGTGAGCACGAGGAAGCCGAAGATGACGATCGCAATCCCCAGCTGTATTGCGAGGCGGACGCGTTTGCTGCGAGGTGGACGGGTCCCGAACCGGGCGCCGGCTTCTCCGATCCGATGTAGAAGTGGCTGGCGGCGATCCACGTGCGTCGCACCTTAGAACCTCTTTCAGAATGAGCGCGACACGGATCTGAAGCCCGTCGGAATGCCCAGCGGCCACAATTGACGTGTATGAGTGAGTTCGAGCTTTTGGCACGGGTGCGAGAGCGACTGCCGGCACCGGGCCCTCAAGTCCGGGTTGGGAGCGGCGACGACGCTGCGGTCACGGTGCCCACGGGGGCGACGGCCACGTCCGTCGACGCCCTGATTGAGGGAGTTCACTTCCGGCGAGGCCAGGGCAGCCTGGCGCAGATCGGCCACAAGGCGCTGGCCGTCGCGCTCTCTGACCTGGCGGCGATGGGCGCTGAGCCGGGGGAGGCCTACGTGGTGCTTGGCGTTCCGCCGGACCTGGACGAGGACGGCTGCATGGAGGTGCTCGACGGAATCGCGGATCTCTCCGCCACGACCGGCACGAGCCTTGCCGGGGGAGATGTGACTCGGGCGCCCGTTCTGATGCTGGCGGTAACGGTTGTCGGTCACGCGCCCAGCCCCGCGGAACTCGTGACTCGCGCCGGGGCGTTGCCGGGAGACGCACTGGTGCTGACCGGTGAGATCGGCGCCGCTGCTGCTGGCCTACTGGCACTGGAACGACCCGCGACGCGAGCGGCGGTCTCTGCCTCTGTGGCCGAACGGCTGCAGGCCCACCAGCTGGAGCCACAGCCGCGGATTGCCGCCGGTCGGGCCCTGGCTGAGGCCGGGGCGAACGCGATGATCGACCTCAGCGACGGGCTGGGTGGGGACGCCAAGCACCTGGCTGAGGCAAGCGGAGTTGGCTTGCAAATCGATGCTGGTGCTTTGCCGGTTGCGGCTGGGGTCGGAGACCTTGCCGCCGCGGCCGGGAAGGAGCCTTTGCAGCTGGCAATCTCGGGCGGCGAAGACTACGAGCTGCTGGCAGCGCTGCCAGCAGAGCAGCTTCAGGTTGCGAGGGCAGCGGTCGGAGCTCATTCGCCGCTGAGCCGAATCGGCCAAGTGGTCGCGGGCTCTGGAGTTGAGATCAGGCTGCCTGGCGGGGAGCCTCTGAACCCGACCGGGTTCGATCAGTTTGACTGATCCCCATCCCGGCATTGGTCAGCAGCTCCCTTACACCGCGGTGGCGCAGCATCGCCTGTGCCACAAGCGATGGCTCCGGCTTGTAATGGCCGGTCTCAACGAGCATCTTGAGCTGTTGGCGGTGCATATCTAACCCTCATATCGGCTCCCTCTTCCCAACCCTTAATTCTTGGTACTCGCACATATGTCCATGAGCGCACCCTGGGAGAGGCGAGCGGAGCGGGCGGATACGCTTTCTCTATGTCTGGGGGGTCTACGCGCATTCTGCTGGTTGACGATGAGCAGTCCGTTCAGACCTTGCTCAGCTACCCACTCCGCAAGGACGGCTATCACGTCACCTCAGCGCTGGATGGCAGGGAGGCGCTGGAGCGCTTCACCGAGGGTCGCTTCGACCTGGTCATCCTCGACCTGATGCTGCCAAAGATCGACGGCGTCGAAGTCTGCCGCCAGCTACGTCGCAACAGCCAGGTGCCAATCATTATGTTGACGGCCAAAGGCAGCGAGACCGACAAGGTTGCCGGCCTCGAGGTCGGCGCTGACGACTACATCACCAAGCCCTTCTCGATGCGCGAGTTCCGCAGCAGGGTCAAGGCGGCATTGCGGCGATCGCGAATGGTCGGGCAGCCTCCCGACGATGAGCCAATCGATCAGGGTGACCTCAAGATCGACCCGGCACGCCGCATGGTCACGCTACGCGGGAAGGAGGTAAAGGTCACCTACGTCGAGTTCGAGATCCTCAGCGCGCTCGCACGATCGCCGGGTCGCGTGCTCAGCCGCGAGACTCTGCTCGAGCACGTTTGGGGCGATTCTGAGTACCGCGATCCCCGGACCGTCGACGTCCACATCCGCCATCTTCGGGAGAAGCTGGAGCTGGCGCCGAAAGAGCCCGAGTACCTGCTCACGGTTCGCGGGGTCGGCTACCGCTTCAAAGAATGAAGAACTTCCGGCTCACCTCGCTCGGCAGCAGGATCACAACGGGCTCGTTGGCAGTCGGGATCGGCACATCGACCATCGTCTACATCTGGGTGGTGGTAATCCAGGGCAACGACGATGCCGCCCACCAGATCGTGATCGGCGCCCTGATCGCGATTCTGCTGGCCCTGGGGATAGGCCTTTACTTCGCTCAGCTGGCGGCGGCGCGCATACAACGCATAGAGGAAGCGACTCGCAAGATCGCCGACGGCGACTTCGCCATCCGGATCCCGGTCGACTCAGCCGGCCAACTGGGGCAGCTCGCCCGCACTTTCAATGAGATGCAGCGCCGGCTCGCCGAGCTGGACAGCGCCCGCAAGCGGTTCATCGCAAACGCCTCTCATGAGCTGCGCACCCCGATCTTCAGCCTCGGCGGGTTCGTCGAGTTGCTCGAGGACGAGGAGCCGAGCCCTGAGGAGCGAGCCGAGTTCGTCCGCACGATGCGGCAGCAGATCGACCGCCTCACCAAGCTCACCGCTGCTCTGCTCGACCTCTCCCAACTCGACGGCGGCGACTTCGTGATGCAGATTGACAATGTCGACCTCGGCTCCCTCGCTCGCGAGGTGGCCCGCGAGTTCGGTCCGCGCGCGGACCGGCGCGGCTCGCGCCTAGAGCTCCGCACTCCGGATCATCCTGTTATCGCCAGCGCGGATCCCGACCGGGTGCGTCAGATCATCCGTATCCTGCTCGACAACGCCCTCACCCATACGCCTGAGGGCACCAGCGTGACTGTGACCACCTACTCCGTGAACCACCGAGCCGAGCTGACGGTCTCCGACGAGGGCCCGGGGATTCCGCAGCGCGTCCAGACGCGCCTCTTCGAGCGCTTCTACAAGGTCGATTCGTCGGGAGGGTCTGGGCTGGGTCTGGCGATTGCCCGCGAGCTGGCGCAAAGGATGGATGCCCGCATCGGCGTTACGTCGAGCAAGCGTTTCACGGCGTTCACGCTCGACCTGCCTCCCGCCCAGGGGGGAGTCGAGCGGCGGCCCACGGTGGGTCGCTCCATGGGGCTTGCCACGTGACCCGGTGGACAGCTCCGATCGCAGCGTTGCTGCTGCTGGCGTTCGCTGGCTGCGGAGACAGCGGGTCCTCCTCCTCCAGCTCACTCGAGCCAGTCGAGACGACGACCCAAGTAGTGGTGCAAACGGCGTCACGCGGATTCGATCCCGCAGAGGTCTATCGCGAGGCCGCGCCGGGAGTGGTGACTATTCGGACGATCTTCGATGCCGGCGCGGCCGAAGGCTCGGGCTTCGTCCTCGACACCGAGGGACGGATCGTCACCAATGCGCATGTCGTGACCGGCGAATCGGGAGGAGGTCGAGAGGAAGCGAACTCGGTCTTCGTCGAGTTCCCCGATCGCAACGTGGTGCCAGCGGAGATAGTCGGCTTCGATCCCTTCGCCGACATCGCCCTGATCAAGGTGAAGCCCGACGGCTTCGATCTGCATCCGCTCAAGCTGGGCGATGACAAAGATCTGATCGTCGGCCAGCCGGTGGCGGCAATCGGCAGCCCGTTTGGAGAGCAACAGTCGCTATCGGTCGGCATCGTCTCGGCCACCGACCGCTCGGTGGGTTCGCTGACCGAGTTCCAGATCGAGGGCGCGATCCAGACGGACGCCTCGATCAACCCCGGCAACTCCGGTGGCCCCCTGCTCGACGCCGATGCCCGCGTGATCGGGATCAACCAGCAGATCGAGACGAACTCGGGCGCAAACGACGGTGTTGGGTTCGCGGTGCCGATCTCGGCGGTGAAGCGATCGGTCGCCCAGCTCAAAGACGGCGGCAAGGTCGAGTACGCCTATATCGGCGTTTCCAGCCAGGCGCTCTATCCACAGCTTGCCGAGAAGCTCGGGCTCGACGCCGATTTCGGAGGGTTGATCGCGGAAGTCGTCTCCGGAGGACCCGCCGATCAGGCTGGGATCGAGGGCGGCGATGAGAAGCTGCGCTTCCAGGCCGGTGCCTACAGGACGGGCGGCGACGTGATCCTCAAGGTAGAGGGACACCGCGTGGTCCGCCCAGACGACCTCGCCCGCCATATCGCCTCCTTCGAGCCGGGCCAAACGGTGACTCTTGAAGTCCTCCACGACGACGGCAGCCGGGAGGATGTCGAGGTCACGCTCGGCAAGCGACCGGAGAGCAGACAGGCCGGTTGAGCTCGGACTGTGACGAAGCTCGCTCCATCTAACCGCCGCTGCCTGTAGAAATCCCGGCGTGCTTCAGGAAGTCTCACTCGGCCAGAAGTCCCTCGCGGACTACACCCACATCGCGGGCAAGGAGCTGACCGAGCATATCCGGGCACTGGCCGAGCCATTGAAGGGTCAACGCATCCTGCACGTCAGCGCCACGGCGTTCGGGGGTGGGGTCTCGGAGATCCTCTACACAATCGTGCCGCTGATGCGCGACGCCGGCCTCGACGCGCACTGGCACGTGATCTTCGGCAAGGAAGAGTTCTTCAACGCCACCAAGCTCCTTCACAACTCCCTCCAGGGTGCCGAGGAGACGCTGAGCGAGGAGCAGTGGGAGCTGTTCGACGAGATCAATGCGATCAACGCGGATGGCCTGCAGGGCGAGTGGGACACGATCGTCGTCCACGACCCTCAACCGATCGGTCTTCGCCGGGGTGCGTCGGAGAAGAGCCGCAACTGGATCTGGCGCTGCCATATCGACCTCTCCGAGCCCAACCCAGCGCCGATCGCTCGCCTCCAGCCGCTGATCGAAGAGTACGACGCGACGGTCTGGCATATGCCTGTTTACGTGCCGAACGGAATGAACGGGAACGGCGGCATCCGCATCATCCCGCCGGCTATCGATCCGCTCTCGCCGAAGAACATGGCCTTCTCCCCCGACGACGCCGCCTTCGTCTGCCACCAGTTCGGGATCGACGTGGACCGCCCGTTGATCACGCAGGTCTCGCGCTTTGACCCGTGGAAGGACCCGATCGGCGTAATCGACGCCTACCGCCTCGTCCACGAGCAGATGCCGGACGTGCAGCTCGCCCTGGTCGGCTCGATGGCCACCGACGACCCGGAGGGCTGGGAGTTCTTTCAGCACACCGTCGAGTACGCGGATGCCGATCCCGACATCAAGATCCTCAACAACCTCAACAACGTCGGCGCGATCGAGGTCAATGCGTTCCAGTCCCAGTCAGACGTTTGCCTGCAGAAGTCGATCCGCGAGGGGTTCGGGCTGACCGTCACCGAGGCGCTGTGGAAGGGGCGCCCGACCGTGGCCGGCAACGTCGGCGGGATCCCTCTTCAGATCGAAGACGGCAAGAGTGGCTTTCTGGTCGATTCGCCCGACGCCTGCGCACAGCGCTGCATCGAGATCCTCGCCGATCCTGAGCTGGGCAAGCGACTGGGCCGGGCCGGCAAGGAATATGCCCGCCGGGAGTTTCTCTCGCCACGCCTGTTGCGCGACTGGCTGCAGCTGTTCGGCGAACTCGACACATAGAGGCGCAGCGTCCGGGGTAGGCTGGGGCGCGTGGCCGATAGCAACGACCCCCTGATCGTCGTCTCCAATCGCGGCCCCGCCCAGTTCGAGCGCAACGAGGCAGACGAGCGCACCGTGCAGCGAGGAGGCGGAGGGCTGGTCACGGCACTCTCCGGGCTCGTCTCCCATCGCGACGCGCTATGGATTGCCTCGGCGATGACCGACGAGGACATTGCCGTCTCCACCGAGCAGGGTGGGCCGGTTGACCTCTCGATCGACGGCATCGACTATCAGGTGCTGCTGGTCGGCAGCGATGCCGACGCATACGACCGCTTCTACAACGTGATCGCCAATCCGATCCTCTGGTTCATCCAGCACTACCTCTGGGACCTCTCGAACGCGCCGGACATCCGCCAGGAGGAGCTCGACGCCTGGGACTACGGCTACCAGGCGGTGAACCGCGACATCGCCGGGGCGGTCTTGAAGCAAATCGAGGGTCGCGAGCGGCCGCTGGTGATGCTGCACGACTACCACCTCTACACCGCCCCCGGGATGATCCGGGCCGAGCGCCCCGACGCCTTCCTCCACCACTTCGTCCACATCCCATGGTCCCAACCGGACAGCTGGCGGGTCCTCCCGGGTCGCATCCGCGAGGCGCTCTTCCGCGGCATGCTCGCCAACGACATCATCGGCTTCCACACTCACGCCTATTGCATCAACTTCCTTCGCTGCTGCGACGAACTACTGGAGGCCGACGTCGACTACGACCGCTGCCTCGTGCGCCACGCGGGTGGGCAGACGCTGGCCCGCGCCTACCCTCTCTCGATCGACGCTGAGAGGTTGCGGCGGGCGGCCGAATCGCCTGAGGTCGCGGCGGCGGAGCGAGAGGTCGTCGAGCGGCGGCGGGAGCACCTGATCATCCGCGTCGACCGCGCCGATCTTTCCAAGAACGTGCTGCGGGGCTTCACCGCCTTCGACACCTTCCTCAGCCAGCACCCCGAGTTCCGCGAGCAGGTGACCTTCATCGCCCACCTACAGCCTTCGCGCCAAGACGTGCCCGAGTACGCCGAGTACCTGGAACGGATCGAGGCGCTGGTCGCCGTCGTCAACCATCGCCACGGCACCACCGACTGGATGCCGATCGACCTGAAGATCTACGAGAACTTCCCCGAGGCCGTCGCCCGCTACAAGCACTTCGACCTGTTGATGGTCAACTCGCTCTTCGACGGGATGAACCTTGTTGCCAAGGAGGCACCCGCCGTGAACACCCGCGACGGCGTCCTGATGCTCTCCGAGAACACCGGCTCCCACCAGGAGCTCGCCGACTGCGTTCTCTCCGTCAACCCCTTCGACATCCAGGAGCAGGCCGACGCCATTTACCGGGCGCTGACGATGGACCCCGAGGAGCGACGCGTGCGGGCTCAGCACCTGAAGGAGATCATCTTCGCGCGCAACCCGGGCGACTGGGTGGATGACCAGCTCCGCGATATAGCAGAGCTGCGCGAGTCGGTTGCCTGAAGGGCGCCTCGTCTGAGTACTCCGCGAGGGGAGAGGTCTGCGGGGTGCAGGCTTGAAGTCGTATGGGATTGCGGGTGCGGTGGAGTGCGGCGGGCAAGGGGCTGGCGCTTGTAGTGGCCGGGCTGGTCGCGGTGCAGGTCCTTCCTTCCCTGCTGAAGGCGCCGGAGCCGCCGCCACTCGACACTGACATCAGCCTGCCGCGCCCAAAAGCTCCAAGAGAGCTGCCCGTGCGCACCCGGACGAAGGAAACTCTCCAGAGGGTTCGGAGAGAGGCCCATGTCAAACCACGACCGAAGAAGCAACCACAGGCAGAGCCACCCGAGCGCCCCTCGCCGAAGCCGCATTCGCCCGCGTCGAGCCAATCGATAGCCCCGATATCCGCACCGGTGCCCGCTCCCGCACCATCGGGTGTCGTCAACCCACTCCAGGCACCATCTCCGCCGCCCTCCCCCAACGACGGATCCGAAGAGTTCGCTCCTCGGTAAGCCAAACGCCGCGATCTGTGACGCGGCGGATTCCCGACGAGTGATGGGCTTCCCAAGCCCCGCGCCCACTCCCCCGGCATCGGGAGGCGGTTATAGTCCGTCGCCGTTTTGACGGCCCCACGCGAATACGAGCTGGTTTTGATGCTGGACCCTGGGCAGGATGCCCCCGCTCGCGATGCCCTCGCGCAAGAGGCACGTGGGCAAATCGAGGCCGGTGGCACACTCAAGCACGAGAATGCCTGGGGCCTTCGCAAGCTGGCTTTTGAGATCGAGCAGCGCAACGAGGCCGATTACCGCTGGTTCCGGTTCGAGGGCTCCAACGATCTTCTCGAGCGGCTCGACCACAATCTGAAGATCGCCGACGGAGTGCTCCGCTTTCGCATCTTCAAAGTAGATCCCGCGGCACCGGTGATGGCGCCCCCGGCGACAACCGCGCCGCCATCCCGCGACCGTGCGGACGATGGAGATAAAGGTGCGCCCGAGCCGGCGGCAGTTGTGGCAACCTCCCCGCCGGCTGAGCCTGAGAGCGCTCCCGAAAGCTCTCCCGACAGCTCAGCCGACACGGCTGAGTAGCCTCGAACAGCTCCCCCGAGCTGACGCGTAAATCCGACCAATTTCCGGGTTGAGGGGGAGAGACACGCCGCCAGCGTGCTTATGCTGGTGTCAGGAGTAAAGTCATCCCCAGCCCAAAGAGGAGAGAGAGTTGTGGCAGCTTCGAACATCAACGTGGTGGTCATCACCGGGAATTTGACTCGCGACCCGGAGCTGCGGAGCCTCCCAAGCGGGACGTCCGTTTGTGAGCTGCGGGTGGCGGTCAACAGCCGTCGCAAGGACGGTCAAACCGGAGAGTGGGTCGACAGCCCCAACTACTTCGACGTCACGGTCTGGGGAGCACAGGGCGAGAACTGCGCCAACTACCTCAGCAAGGGCCGGCCGGTGGCGGTCGAAGGCCGTCTTGACTGGCGCGAGTGGGAGGCCAAAGACGGCGGAGGGAACCCCATTAAGCGACAGGCGGTGCGGATCGTCGCCAACTCGGTCCAGTTCCTCGGCTCCCGCGACGGTTCGGGCGGCGGCGGAAACGGCTTCAGCCCAACAAGCAGCGACGTCCCTGCCGACACCTCGGACTACGAGAGTGCCCCCGCAGCCGCGGGGAGCGGTGGAGACGACGACGACATACCTTTCTAGGTCTTGGGTTCAAGGGCTCTGGGCAGCGGCCTGCGACTGACAGGTGCGCCAGAGCGACATTCAGCTCGATATCGGTAGGATCGTCGATCCCCGATGCCTAGAACACGAGAGACATCAGCGGTTGGGCCGCGCCGTGGCCGAAGGCCGCCCGAGCGAATGCGACCGCGCAAGTACACGCGGATCAACTCCGAGGCGGTCGATTACAAGGACCTCAACCTGCTGCGGCGCTTCCTATCGGACAAGGGCAAGACCCGCGGGCGCCGAGTCACCGGCCTTTCCCGCAAGCACCAGCGCCAGTTGTCGGTTGCCGTGAAGCGCGCCCGCGAGCTTGCGCTGCTTCCCTACGTCGGAGAGCGCTGATGCCACAGGCCATCCTCCTCGAGGATGTCGAGAGCCTCGGGCAGCGCGGCGACCCGATCGACGTGTCCCCGGGCTATCTGCGCAATTACCTCATTCCGCGAAAGCTTGCCGCTCCGGCCACCCCAGGGGCACTCGAGGAAGCGCAGCGACGGCGGGATGCCGCAGAGCAAGCCGCACACCAGCGGGAGGAACGCGAAAAGCATGCGGCTTCGCTGCTCTCCAAGACCGTGCTGACGATTCACGAGCGGGCAGGAGACGACGGGCAGCTCTTCGGATCGGTCGGCGCCAAGGAGATCGCTGCGGCAATTCGCAGTGCGCGCGACCTTCGCATAGACCGGCGCCAGATACGACTCGATCAGCCGATTCGCAAAATCGGCACGCACATGGTGGAGATCGAGCTGGCCGACGGCGCAGTCGCCACCGTGAAGACGATCGTCGCCGAGGAGAGGTAGCCGGCTTCACAGTAGGCGGCCGCAGTACCCTCCGCCGGGTGGCCGCACGTCGCATTCCAACCCGTCTGAGCCGTCGTGCGAAGGCAAGGACGCGATTCGGTTGGGCTCGTTCCGAGCGGGCGACGGTTGCTCTCGCCGCTGTCGCTCTGGGTGGGGCTGCAACTGTGCTGGGCGGTCAGTTCGGCCGCATGCTCCAGCGCCGCGCGCACGAGCAAGGACACACCGACGGCTTGGTCGAAGCCGCGCCGGTGGCAGCGCTCGACACCGTCGGCGTGGCGGTCAGCGGATACGTGGCGACGCCACGCAGCGAGACGGTCCTCTTCAACCTGCTTGCTGGATTTCTAGCCTCCTTCGCGCTGGTGCGACTCTCCACATGGGGCATCCGAGACCAGTGGTGGCCGTTCCAGAACGTCCGCGTCGGGGGTCGCCACATCCATCACTTCGTGCCCGGCATCCTGCTCGCCTTCACCGCCGGGACCACCGCCCTGCTCACCGACAACAATGCGCTCGAGGATCGCTTGGCGGTACCAATGGGCATTGGCATGGGGTTGACGTTCGACGAGGCCGCGCTGCTCCTCGATCTGCGGGATGTGTACTGGACTCGCGAGGGCCTGCTCAGCGTCCAGCTCAGCCTCGGCGCAACGGCGATTCTCAGCATCGCGATCCTCACTCAGCGAATGCTGCGACGGGGGGAGCAACAACAGGAGGAGGCGGGACAGATCCCCCCTTTCAGCCCCCACTCCGCAGTGAGCGCGAATCCACCGGCCTAGCCGCGCTGGGATTCTCCGTTAATTGCAGGACACCGCCGCATGAGGGCAAAGCGCCTCTGATTTTCTAGGAATCCACCCTCGATGCCGTCCGGTGGGTGGCTTTAACTAGATACTGATGTCACAACCGTCCACAAACCAAGTTCCGCCGCAAAACATCGAGGCAGAGGAATCGGTGCTGGGCGCGATGCTGGTCGCCGAGCAGGCGCTAACTCGGGTGATCGACGAGGTCAAGCTCAATGCCGAGGACTTCTACCTGGAGAAGCACGCCCTCATCTTCAACTGTGCCCGCGATCTCTACGCCTCCTCGAAGCCGGTCGACGAGCTGAGCGTCACGGAGGGATTGGTCCAGCACAACCAGATCGAGCAGGCCGGGGGCAAGCACTACATCTCCGAGCTCGCCGCCCGGGTCCCGGCCGCCGGCAACGCCAAGCACTACGCGGAGATCGTCCAGCAGAACTCTCTGCTGCGGCGGCTACTCGGCGCCGGGCAGGAGATCCAAGAGTGGGTGCACGGACGCGACGGAGAGCCGCGTGAGCTTTCAGAGCGCGCCGAGAAGCTCCTCTTCGATGTCGCCCACAAAGAGCAGGCGGGAGATTTCCGGCAGCTTTCGGAGATCCTCCACGATGAGGTCGATCGGCTCGAGAAGCTCGCCACCGGCGAGACCGAGCTGACCGGGACCCCTTCAGGCTTCAAGGACATCGATGCGATCACCGGAGGGTTCCAGCCGGGCAACCTGATCATCGTGGCGGCTCGGCCGGCTATGGGCAAGTCGGCGCTGGTCGCCAACATCGCCGAGAACGTGTCGGTGAAGCGGGGGCTCCCCGTGGCGTTCTTCTCGCTCGAGATGTCAGAGGTCGAGCTGGCGCAGCGCTTCATCGCCTGCCGGGCACGGCTCTCCGGCGACAAACTGCGCAAGGGACAGGTGGCCGCGAAGGACTGGCCGAAGGTCGTGCGCGCCTGCAACGAGCTCGAGGAAGCGCCGCTGTGGTTCGATGACTCCTCCGACCTGGGGATCCTTGACCTTCGGGCTAAGGCGCGCCGACTTCACGCTCAGGTACAGGACAAAGGTGGCCTGGGCCTTGTGATCGTCGACTACATGCAGCTGATGCGGGCGGACGACCCTCGCGCCAATCGGGTTGAGCAGGTCGGCCAGATGAGCCGAGGCCTGAAGATCCTCGCGCGTGAGCTGGAGGTCCCGGTGCTGGCGATCTCTCAGCTCTCCCGCGCTCCCGAGCAGCGCAGCCCTCCCAAGCCGCAGCTCTCCGACCTTCGCGAGTCGGGGCAGCTCGAGCAGGACGCCGACGTGGTCGCCTTCCTCTACCGCGAGGACTACTACCGCGATCCCCAGGACGAGCCGGACGGGCTCGCTGACCTGATCATTGCCAAGCATAGGAACGGGCCAATCGGCACCCGGAAACTGGTCTTCCTCGACCGCTTCCCCAAATTCGCCGACTTCTCGGGCCAGGAGCAGCCGATCGAGCAGCCGGCCGGCGAGGGGCCACCGCTCGTGGACATGGCTCCCGCAGGGCCTGAGATCTGATGGCGATCGCACGCAGCGAGCCGTTCGCACAGAGCGTCTGTCCGCTGGGATCCTGCGACGGATCCGGCTGGATCCTCGGGCCCGAAGACGTGGCTCGGCCGTGCGAGTGCCGTGAGCAGCGTCTCGGGCGCTCTCGCGTCCGCGGGATCGCCTCTGTCATTCCACCGCGCTACCGGGGCGTGTCGTTCGATCGTCCACCGGTTTCCAGCATGGCGCGGGACATGTCGACCCGCCATGTCGTCAACGCGGTTCAGACGTTCGTCGACGAGCTCGACGAAAAGCTCGCCCTGGGGGAGGGCATGTGGTTGATGGGCAACACCGGGACTGGGAAGACGACGCTCGGGATGCTCGTTGCGCGGGAAGCGCTAGCCGCCGGGAAAACTGTCGCGATCTACTTCACCCCCAAGCTTCTGACCCGGATTCGCCAGACCTACCAGGCAGCCGACTCCGAGGATGCCTACGACGCCTTCTTCAAACGACTCACCTCCGTTGACCTTCTCTATATCGACGATCTCGGCGCTGAGCGCCACACCGACTGGGTGATCGAGCAGCTTTACGCTCTGGTCAACGAGCGCTATGAGGCCAAACGGTCAATGCTCGTCACGAGTAACGCGGACTCGGACGAGGACAAAGGCAAGGAACCGCTGGTCGACAAAGGCCTGCAGCAGCTGAAAGAGCAGATCGGCGCTCGCACTGTCTCCCGCCTGATCGAGATCTGCGGCGATCCCCTACCGCTGTTCGGCCCCGACCGGCGAGTCGAGCCTCACGTCGCGAGCTAGGCCCCGGCTCCCCGGCTTTCGAGGAGTCGGGCATCTGGGCGCCGCGAAGCGCGATGAGTAGGCACTAGGCACAATCCCTTCTCGTCATGCCAGGCATCGTCATAGTCGGCGCCCAATGGGGCGACGAGGGAAAGGGAAAGATCACCGACCTGCTTGCCGAGCGGGCCGGCATGATCGTGCGTTTTCAGGGCGGCAACAACGCCGGCCACACGATCGTCCGCGACGGTGAGGAGTTCAAGTTCCACCTGATTCCTTCGGGGATCCTCCACTCGGACAAGCCGTGCGTGATCGGCAACGGGGTCGTGGTCGATCCTCGCATCCTGCTCAGTGAGCTAGACGGGCTGCGGCGCCGCGGCGTCGACACCGGCAACCTGCGGATCTCCGCCAACGCACATCTGATCATGCCCTACCACGTGCTGCTCGACACAGCGGGTGAGATGAAGCTGGGGAAGCTCTCGATCGGCACCACACGCAGGGGGATCGGCCCCTGCTACGCCGATAAGGCCCTGCGGCTCGGCATCCGCGTGCAGGACCTGCTCGACGAGAAGATCCTCAGAACCAAGATCCGCGCTGCGCTGGAGCCAAAGCAACAGGCCCTGCGCGAACTCTCAGTGCAGCGCCGGAAACTGCGCAAGGAGGCGGGGGAGGAGGGCGACAAGGAGGGACTGGAGCAGGCGATCGAGGATGCTCCCGATCCCCGCCTCGACCTGCACACGATGACCGAGGAACACGTCAGCTATGGCCACCGCCTCGAGCCGCACATCGCCGACACCGCGCGCCTCTGCTGGGAGATGCTGGACGGAGGCCAGACGGTCCTCTTCGAGGGTGCGCAGGCAACCCTGCTCGACCTCGACCATGGCACCTATCCATTCGTCACCTCTTCGAACCCGATTGCCGGGGCCGCCTGCGTCGGGGCAGGCGTCGGGCCCACCGACATCGACGAGGTCTGGGGAGTGGCCAAGGCATACGCAACGCGAGTTGGCGCTGGCCCCTTCCCGACTGAGCTAGAAGATGCGGTCGGGCGCCACATGCTGGAGCGGGGTCACGAGTACGGCACGACGACCGGCCGCGAGCGGCGCTGCGGGTGGATGGACCTGGTGGCGCTGCGTTACGCGGTGCGACTGAATCGGATGAGCGCTTTGACGATCACCAAGCTCGACGTGCTGAGTGGAATCGGGCCGCTGAAGGTGGCGGTCCGCTACCGCTCCCGCGAGGGTGCGATCCTCGACACCTTCCCCTACCACCAGTCGATCCTGCACTCCGCGGCGCCGGAGTACGAGGAGCTCCCCGGCTTTGACGCCGACATCTCAGACTGCCGCAGCGAGTCAGACCTGCCGCCGCAGGCTCGCGCCTACCTCGACTTCATAGCCAACTTCGTCGATGTTCCGATCCGCCTGGTCGGTGTCGGCCCGGGGCGCGAGCAGGTCGTCTGGCTGAAGGACTAAGCGTCCCTGAGTCCCGCCCCTACGCGCCCAAGGCGCCCGTTTGGCGGATGCAAGGGCTGGTTCCGTCCAGAGACAGCGGAGTACAGAATTGGCGGGTTTCGGTCTCCTGCTCTACAGTTTTGTTGTGGCTTCCGGTAGACGCACCGCTAAGTTGGAAGAGCGGTTGCCGAGGGGTCGTCACGGGCTACCGCGGGAGGCGGTGACGGAGTCTCAGCGGCACCGAATCCTCCAAGCAATGATCGAGGTGGTTGCCGAGCGCGGCTACCCGGATACGCGCGTCGTCGACGTGATCAACGTCGCCGGAGTCTCGAGAAAGACGTTTTATGAGCTCTTCACCAGCAAGGAAGACTGCTTCCTCGCAGCCTATGACGTGCTGCTCGGCAACCTGCTTGGGGACACAGCGAGGGGCTTTGAATTAGCGCCCGGAGCGCCGTGGGCCGAGCGGGTGGCCGCAGGCTTGGGAGCGCTACTCCAACATCTCGCCGAGCATCCTGACGAGGCGCGGTTCGCCATCGTCGAGGTACTCGCCGCAGGGCCCAAGGCGCTCGCTCGACGCGACGCCGCCCTGAGGCAGTTCACCGGGTTTCTGGATGCCGGTCGAGCTGAGACGCCGGTCGAGCTGCCGGGGATCACTTCGCTGTCTTTGGCTGGGGGCGTCAACGAGCTCCTCTACAGCGAGATCCTGCATGGCGCAGCCTCACGCCTCCCCAGTCGTCTCCCCGATCTGATGTTCTGGATCACGCTTCCGTTCTTGGGCCCCGAGCGGGCGACAGAGGAGCGCGAGCGAGCGCGACTGGCGATGGCCGAGGCCAGCAAAGCCCGTTAAGCCGCTCTTTTGGGTGAATCTGCGGGTTTATTTAGTAGCTGATGTTGGTAACTTGCCCTCCCGGAGGTAATAACTCCGAGGCTTTCAAAATGGCCGGGGCTCTGACGGGCAGGCCGCAAAGGAGATAGAGAATGCGAAGGAATTTGGTGCTGACACTTGCCCTTGCGGCGGTGCTGGCCATTGCCGTGGTGGCTGTCGCAGCCGCGAAATTTACGGTCTTCCGAGCCGGGAACTTGGTCCTCAAGGCCGATGGCGGGGTCACTCCCAAGGCGCTGCCCAAGAACAAATTGGTGCCGGTTACGGTCAACGTGTCGGGGCAGATCTCGGCCGCTGATGGCGGGCATCCCGCGGCCCTCAGAGAAGTCACGATCGACTTCGATAAGAACGGCACGATCAACACCAAGGGCCTGCCCACCTGTAAAGAAGGGCAGCTCATAGCGCGGCCGACTAATGAAGCGGAAAGGGTCTGCAAGAACGCGATCGTCGGATCGGGTCGCGCGGTGGCTGAGGTCGCCTTCGCCGAACAGAAACCATTCCAAGCCGGTGGACCGCTGGTGCTCTTCAACGGAGGCACCAAGGGCGGCAAGACCCTTCTGTTCATCCACCTCTACGCAAGCGTGCCGGCGCCAACCGCGATCATCACGCGCGTGGAAATAACCAAAATCCACAAAGGTCGCTACGGGACCCACTCGGTTTCGAAAATTGAAAGGGTTGCCGGCGGAAGCGGATCGGCGATTAGCTTCAACCTGAAGCTACAGCGCAAATTCCAGTACAAAGGCAAGACTCAGAGCTACATCGTGGCCAAGTGCCCCGACGGGCATTTCAACGCCAACGTGACCAAAGCCGTCTTCGTAGACGAAGACAAGGTAGAACCCAACTACGGCACCACGACGCTCAAGGGCACCGTGATCCGGCCCTGCACTCCAAAGGGCTAGCGGCTAGCCGAACACCGAACTCAGGACGGCAGGAAGCGAAAGGGCGGCCAACTGGCCGCCCTTTCCTTTGCCTTGATCAAGGATGCAAGCCTGCACGGGGCCTCAATAGCTGCCTGCACGGCGCCGCGGTGGTCAAAGGCTGAGCCCAGGTTCGGAAGGTACTTCCCCGAACCCCGTTGCCTGGCAGGCGGGGCTGCTCTTCTTGAAGAACCACAAGCCTCGCGCAATGAGCACTGTGACCCTTATCGCAGCGACGAATCTGCTTTTACCCCCTCATAGGCGGGGCTGGAGCAGATTCGTGAGATAGGTGTGGACTCGCCTGCCTGGTGGCACGGGGCCGGCCAACGGCTTTGCCTACCTGCCCTGACCCCGTGCAGCACACCCTCCCACTCAGCGCGCGAGACCAAGTTGGGCGCTCCCTGGCGCGGAGGCCCTAAGAACCCTGTCTCAAGATCCCGGCGTGTGCGGCTGGCGAGCGTCCGCCGCCGCCAGGCGTGCGCGGAGGGGCTCTGAGACAGGGTTCTTAGGGCTTATTTGCCCTGGGCGAAGGTGTGCTGATAGGAAGTAGCGGGTCCGCTGCCGTAGATCGGCTCGAATGGGGGCTGGGGGCTGCAGCCTGGGGCGGGAATCGTTGTGGAGCTGTCCTGATCGGCGAAGGCGAAGTGCTTGAGCCGTTTGAACAGATCGGTCGCTTTGCTCACATCGCCTTCGGTGCGGCTGTTGAAGTCTGGGTCTTCGGGGGTGTTCGGGTTGAGCGTCGCCGTTACGCCAGCGGTGCAATGGCGCGTGTCGAAGCTGAGCAGGCCACTGCTGAGCCCCTTCGCGAAGAGCGGCTGACTGTAGGCGCTGGTGCGATTGGTGCTGAGACGATTCGAGAACGAGGCCAGAGATTCCGGCCCAAACGGGCCCATCGCTCGCAGGTAATGGACCTGGATGCCCTGCGCGTTGGTCACCTTCCTCGCGTTGGTGGTCGCGGCGACGTTGGCCATCACAGAGGTGATCTCGTGCTTGTAGAGGCCAAAGCCACTGAGGATCGGGTTCAGGTTGCGCAGGAAAGGATCTATGGCCCGCAAAAGCGGTGGGAACTCGTCGCGGAAGAACCTGCGAAGGGCGGGGAAGGCGGTCGGGGAGCGATCGATCACCGTGGCGAAGCCTTCGAAGAAGCCCTTGGCCTGCGGCGCCAGTCGCGAGATCGCGATGAAGGTGGGGGACAGCTCTTCGGCCGCGGGCACCAGCTGGCGCATCAGAGGGTCGGCATTGAGCGAGAAGCCCTTGAGGCGATTGAAGGTCAACCTCGACTCGTCGAGGAAGGTCGGGAAAGCGCGGAAGAGGGCTTCGATGTCGCGGTCGCGCGCGGCAGCGGTCTGGAAGGCCGTGTTCGAGTTGCGAATCAGGCTGGCCAGCTCGCCCTGGCGGCCGCGCAGCGCGCGGAAGGTGACGGCGCCGTTGCGGAAGAGCTGATGGACGGCCAACCGCTGGGTGTCCAAGACGCGGAAGAGGCGGTCGAAAGCGGCGAATGTCGGTTCGAATTCCCCAAAGGCGTTGGAGAAGTCCTGGCCGCGCCCCAGGATGGCCACGCCCGCTTCCTGCTGCCAGGTTTGGAAAGCGGCGCGGGTGCGAGCATCGAAAGTGCGGAATATCTCGTCCAGCTGCACCGATTCGGCAACGTTCGCCGTGGGGAGCGTGCCGCCGTCGGGAAGCTGAGAGCCGTCGGCGTCGCCTGGCGTCAGCTCCACATAGGTCTCACCGGCGATCGTCTTCGTGCGCAGGACAGCGCGAGTCCCCACCGGGACCGGTGCGTACTTGTTCTTGAGGGAGATCTTCGCCACCGCGTATTCGCCGTTGGACGACAAATCGATGGATGACACCTTTCCAACCGAGACCCCAGAGATGCGCACGTCTGACTGCTCGGCGAGCTGAGTTGCCTCCTGGAAGGGGACGTTGAGCTCGTAGGACTTTGCCTTGAATGGTGTCGGTCCGCCAAACGTGATCCAGAGGAAAAGCAGGATGCCGAAGCAGGACAGCGCGAAGCCGGCAATCACGACGAGTTGGGTTGTGCTTGGGGCGCGCTTGCTCATTAGCTTTCCGGACCGCAGCCGAAGCCTGGGAATTCCGGATCCTCAGGTATTACGGGGAGTTCATTGGCCTTTGGAATGCGGGCGCTCTGCAGCAGGGTCTTGATGTACGGCTTGGATTCCGCCAGGCCATAGCCAAGACTGGCGCCGTTGCAGGAGATCAGCACCAGGCTGCGCAGGATCGGGCCGCGTGCATCGGTGAGGTTGTAGGCGGCGTTCAGATTGTGGTTGAGCCACGGCAGGTAGAAGAGGAAGCTCTGCTTCGATCCTTTTGGCTTGTAGGCAAGCTCGTTGAGGAAGCTGTTGAAGGCCCCGAGCGAGTTGCCGAAGCCTCTGATCGACTTGTTGAAGTAGGGCGCGCCCTGCTTCGTGTGGACCAGCACCGGGCGCGTCTGGCGTGTGAACGGGCGAATCTGATCGCGAATCGGCCCGGTCGTTTCCGCGAAGAAGCGCTTGCTCGCGTCGAGGGCAGGTCCAAGGGCCTGCGCTTGGGGGATCAAGTCGATCAGAGCCGGGCGAGCGGCGTTCGTGAACCGATTGGAGCTGGTGAGGGCGGCCTGGAGCGTGGCGAGCGTTGCTGGAAACTCGACCAGCGACTCCTGGATCGAGCCCTGCACGTTGGCGAAGTTCCCCAGCGCCTCTTGGGATGAGGTGACGAAGCGTTCGAGCTGGTTGTCGCGCCGCCCCAGTTCCGTGGTCAGCAGAGCGAAGTTGTGGATGACGTTCGCGAGGGCGCGACGGCGCGACGCCACAGCGCCGTTGAGATCGGCGAGGTAGTGAGCGAACGGCTGGAAGCGTCTGAAGGCCCCGGAGAGCTGCTTGCCCTTGCTGAGCCCCTGGGCGCCGCCGGCCAGCAGCAGCTGCAGGTACTGCTGCGTGTCGCTGTCGAGCTGTGAGAGGAACCCCTCGAGGTTGACGTTTGGTTCCGTCTGGGAAATCGGGAAGTTGTGCCCGTCTTCGACGTGACCGGGTGCCACCCCGGGATCGATCTGCACCACCATGTCGTTGAGCGCCGTCTTCGGCCGCAGCAGGAGCTGCGCATCTGTGTGGATCAGGTCCAGGTATTCGGGTTCGATGTCCAAGCCGACCACGGCGTGACCTTCCTCCACTTCGACCGAGTCGACCTTGCCGACCCGCACCCCGGCGATCGCGACCTCCTGTCCCTGGCCGGGCGTAACCGACTGGGCACTGCTGAACTCGGCCGTCAGATGGATGAAGTCTTCCCCGACCAACGGTGCCCAGGAGGGCAATGCGGCTTTCTGCTGAGTGAATATCCAGAGAGTCATCGCGATCGCGAAAACCGCGAGGACCATAATCGCGATCGTGTCCTTGCCACGGCCGCGCGTCTGGCGGCCGAGCCATGCGCGGGAATGCTTCCAGCGGCTTGTTTGACGTGGTTGCTCGGTCATGGCGTTACCGGGGTCAGGCTGGGCGGTCCGACCTGGCCCAGCGAGGCATTGAGGTCGGGGACGGGGTTGGTGTCACAGCGAACTTCGGGCTTCTTGGGGGGGCGGCCACCCAGCTGGGGCTGAATCCCAATCGGGGGAGCAACCGTGTGGGCCCAGTCCTGTTTCTCGGTAGTGAGGTTGCCCAATGGGTTGTTGAGCTTCACGAGCGTGTCACCACCGCCAGGCTGGAGGTTGAGGTAAGGGCCGTTCCCGTCGAAGTTCTGGCTCTGGCCGGAGAAGGCGACGAGCCAGTAGAGGAACTCGCGGTAGTTCGGGCCACCGGTGCTGAATTGGTCGTTGATCGTCTGATTGAAGGTCGGGCTCAAGACCTGCGTCGTGCACAGGCTGAGGCGATTGAGCTGCGGCAGGGCCTTCGCCTTGCCCGCCTGTGCGGCTCCGGCAAGGTCCGGGGTGGCTTCGCGCAGCAGTTTTGCCGCGCCGCCGCCCTCCTTGCCCGAGAGTAAGGGGCGCGCCTGTTCTATCCAGGGTTTCGAGGCGGCGATGAAGCTGGGGAGCTCGGCGACCGCCGGCCTCAGCTCGATCGCATAGGCCCGCAGCGGCGGCAGGGTCCGGTTGAGGCTGACCAGTGACGACTGGGCGACTTTCAGTGCCGGTGCGAAGCGCTGGAACGTCGCCGCCAGGTTGTCCGACTGGCTTGCCAGCGCGCCGGTGAAGACCTCGAAGTTGACGATCAGGTTTTCCAGGTCCTGCTCGCTGTGCGCGAAGGCGCCGAATGTGCGGCCCGCACCGGCGATCATGCGCGAGAGGTCACCGGGGCTGGTGCCAAGGAAGGCGTTGGCGACCTGGGCGCTGTAGCGCCCTGCCGGACCGCCGTAGAGGAACGCCCCGTTGATCCCTTCGGCGCCGGACTTCCCCCGCACCTCGGGCAACTGAGTCGCGTCTTCGGCCGGCGTCGGCTGATGGTTGAGCGCGGTTCCGAACCCGTGGAGGAGCCGGCTGAGATCGGCGCGGACGGGTGATTGAAGGGCTGTGAGCACCTCGTCGAGCTGGACCGACGTCGACGTATGGCTGACCGGGATCGTCCCGTCGCTCTCCAGCTCAGACGCACTCGGGCTGCCGGGGTCGAGGTCGACGAAGAAGTTGCCCTCGAGGAAGATCCGGGGGCGGATCTGCGCGTAGGCGTCTGAGTGGATCGGGCGGCCAACGTCATCGACCGTGAAGGTCACGGTCGATGCATTGCCGTCTCGCTCCACCGAGATGACTTTCCCGACGTCGACTCCGGCGATTCGCACCGGGGATTTCGCAGCGATGTTGACGGCGTTTGAGAAAGTCGCGTTCAGCTGGTAACCGTAGCCCGTCAAAGGCACGTGTTTTGTGAAGGCGAGGTAGGGGCCGACCGTAAAGATCAGCAGGAAGATCACCGCGATCAAAGCGTTGGAGGGACGCCACTTGATCCGGCCCTGCTTGTTGGCCCCGGCCCTCGTGTCGCGCTCCGGCAGGCGTCCCATCAGCTTCCGCCCCCGCTGCTCTGCTGCCCCGAGGTTTTGGTTCCCTGGTTCCCCGGTGGGTTCCCGATCACGGTCTGGCCCACCTTGTATCGCTCGTTGCCCGCCTCGCACTCTTTTGTCTGGCCGGGGGACGCGGTGTTGGGATAGGGGTTGTAGTGGAGGTGATTGGCGGGATCTGGGCCGTTGGCCGGCGCCGAGGACGGCATCGACTCTGCGTTGGGGCCTTCCGGCGCCTCGAAGCCGATCGCGTTGACCCAGTTGCCGAGACCATTGCCCTCGCTGGAGGTGCTGGCCACGTTCAGGAATGCGAGGCTGAGGTAGTTGCAGACGGTCTGCGCGGGTTCGATGAACTTGATCGCCGGGTTGAGCACGTTGTTGGTGGCGATCAGCAGGTCGAGGCCGTTGAAGACGCCGGGCGCGTTTTGGAAGTCGAGCAGCGCTTCCGCCGTGGGCGTCAGCTGCGCGTAGAAGACCGGCGAGGCATTGAGCGCCGGAATCCCGGCTCGGAAGGCCGCGTTGATCGTCGGCGAAGTTTCGGCGAGGGCCCGCACGCCAGGCCTGAGCGCCGTGAAGAAGCGCGCGGAGTCATTCAGGAAGGGACGCAGCGCGGGCAGGTCTGCCGTCACCGAATCCAGAGTCCGCGGGCTCTTCGAGATGGTTTCCTGGATGAAGGGCCGTGAGACGCGGGCAAAGGCGCCAAAGGTGCGATCCAGCGCCACGAACATGCTGGCCTGCGTTTCGGCGACTGGAGCCACCGTGGCCGAGAGATCCTCGAGGGCACGCCAGAAACCGTCGAAGTCGGTGCTTGGGTCAACGATGATGCTGAGGACGGTCTGGCTGCTTTCGGTCAGGTCGCGCAAGGCGCCGATCGCGCCGTTTAGCTGCGGGCCTCGCCCGGCCAGCCCGTTGCCGAAGCCGGCCAACCCGCGTTTGATCCCAATCCGGGTTTTCTCGTCGAACATGTTGAAGAACTGATCGATGTCAACCGGTTCGGGCCGCGCGGCAGAGACGGGGATCGTGTCGCCCGCCTCAAAGCCTTCATCTGAGCTGCCGGGGATGATCTGCAGGTACTTCAGCCCGAGGGGCGACTTGGGCCGGATGATCATGGTCGAGTCGACCGGAAGCAGTTCGGCGTTCTTGTCGAGGCGGAGATTCAACTCTGCCGCGACGCGGCCCTCGCCGAGCTGGACCGGCTTCACTTCGCTGACGACCCCCACACGTGCGCCCCCGATCCGGACCTCGTTGCCTTTGACCAGCGCATTGGCGTTGGGGACTCTGGCTGTCAGGTCATAGGTCGAGACAAACGGCAGCCCGTTGTTAGCGTTGTAGGCGAGGAAGACGGCGACGATGATCACGAGCACCGTGACCCCGCCGACGATCACCGGGCTGCTCGCCACACCCTGTATGCCGCTACGGCCTTTCATGGGCCGAGGAGGTAGTCGAGGAGTGCACGCTGCGAGCGCGAGGCCGGGCCGCTGACGCCCAGTTCCTGCCCTTCGCCGAGACCGGGCGCGGGCGAGGCCGGACCCGATTCGAGTTCTCCGGGCTCAGGCTCTGTCCCGGGAGGCGCCGTCACGGCCCCCGCCGAGGCCTCGTTGGGCGGGTTGGCTTCTTCTTCTTCCAGCCGTTCCTGCAGTTCCCGGTAAAGGCCGAGCGGGTCCTGGAAGGAGGAGGTCACCGCGCCGGGGCCGGTGAAGTTGGCGACGCAGCCGCCGCCCGTCGCTTCGGTTGCGTAGTCAAGGCAGTTGCTCAGCGTTATGAGGCCCCTCGCAAAGTGGCCGTACTGATCGAATTCGTTGAGCGTCGCGCTGTTGTTGTAGATCAGGTCGACGAGGCCGTCCCAGCCCTTCGTCTGCTTCGTGCTGACCAAGAACTTGGCGAGCTTGGTCGTGGGGCTGGCGCCGGCCTTGCCTAGATCGCGAAGCTTGATGACGATCGGGTCTGCGGAGCGCAGGATCGGCCCGGAGGTTTCGCCCGCGTCGCCGAGCGCCTTCAGCGACACGGTCGCGGCTTCGGAGAAAGGGGCCAACGCTTCGGTGGCCTTCGTGAACGAGGGGCCTGCCTCACCGAAGTCCGAGAAGACCGGAGCGGCGGCGTCGGAGAAGCCCTTGAGGCTGCGCATCGTCAGGCGGAACTCGCGCAGGAACGCCGGCAGCTTCTCAAACGATTCTTCCAGGGCTTCCCCGCGTTCGGCGCTGGCTTCGGCGGCCGCTCCGGCGTTGGAGAAGAATCCGGCGACATGAGTGCGCTCGCGTGAGAGCCCGACCAGGATTTCGTCGGAATCGCTGGTCAGCTGAGCCAGCTGATCGCGTTGCTCGGCGAGGATCCCGAGCAGGCGGTCGACGTCGCGCAGCACCGGGTTGGCACGCTTGACGACCTCCTCGAGGTCATCGCCCCTACCGGCCAGTCCGGCGCCGAGTTCATTGAAGATGAGCCTGAAGCGCTGCGTATAGGGCAGCCGGCTGAGGTTGTTGACCAGGTCCTGATCGACGATCGTGCCGTTGTTCTCCAGTGGCAACAGGTACTCGCCCTCCCCAGGCTCACCCTCGGGCACCTCTTTCAACGGCGGCGGAAGCGGGGAACCCGGGGCTCGAGGAAGCGTCGTGCGGCAGTCGACGAACTTCTCCCCGATCAGCGACTGCGGGCGAATCACGCAGGTTGCGTCGCTGCGAAAGTCCTGAAAGCCAGGATCGGTGATTTTCATCGAGAGCGCCGCCTTGCCGGGCTGCTCCTGTGGCTGGCCGTTCTCATAGCCGGTGGTCTCTCCCGGCCTCGTTACGTCGACCGACTCGATCTCACCGACGGTCGCCCCGGCGACGCGAACTTCCTCGCCCGCAACCAGGAACGAGCTGCTGTCGAAGATTCCGCGGACCACATAGGCGTCTTCTTCTCCGTCGCCCCCGGCGAGCAGGACTATCGCCGCCACGACCACGGCCACCACCCCGCCTGCGATCAGCCATTTCCTCATATGGCAGCCTCGCGCTTTGCTCGCGGCGCGGAGAGCCAGATTGCGACGCTTGCTCGCTCCGCGCTCATGGCAGCCTCGCGCTTCACTTGCTCCGCGCTCATGGTCCCGGGGGCGCGTCGGTCGGATTGCATTCGGATGGGCTCACGCCCGAGCCGGCGAAGGGCGGCTCTGTGAACGGGTTGGAGCCGTCCGGAGCCGATTGGGTGGCTCCCCCGGGGCATCGCCGCTTGACCCCCGCGGAAGAGCCAAAGGCGTCGTACTGCTGGCTCGGCGAGATCGGTTCCAGTTCGCCGGTGCCGCTGTTGTATGTGAACAGGTTGAGCGCCGCGAACCCGGTCCGGGCGTAGTGGCCGTTGGCGTCGTAGTAGCCGGTGATCAGCCCGACCTTGCCGAAGCCATTGAAGATGTCGGGGGTGTAGGCACGCGCGAAGTTGAGGTTCGGCTGGAAGTCTTCGATCGCGTCTTCTGAATGAGGGAACGCCTTGGCGGCGCGCTGGCGCACGGCCGGCAGGGCGGCGAGCAGTTCGCTGGCGTCGTTTGCGAAGCCCTTGCGGCTCACTGTGAGGCGGAGGTTTTTGAAGACCGGGACCGATTTCGAGATCACTGGGCGGAATTCGCGCAGGAAAGGTGCGAGGTCCTTGGTGGCAGGCTTTGCGGTTTCGATCAGCGGTTCGAGATCGTCGAGAGCCGCGCGCAGGTTGACGAAAGTTGTGTTGCTCTGGCGGAAGACGGGCGGGAGCAGGTGCAGGGTTTCGCCGAAGGCGGCGTTCTGGCTGGCGATTGCGCCAAACGCCGTGCTCGCATTCGAGATCGCGCTCGACAACTCGTCGTCGCGCTGGGCGATCACCGTCGCCAGCTTGCTGGAGCTAACGATGAAACGCTCGAACAACCGCTGGTCAGCCGTCAGTTCGCGCGCGAAGGCGCCGCCGCGATTCAGCCCTGGAGCGAAGTACTTGAAGGTTTCGTTCGCCTCCTGACCGCGGCCTTCGAACTGAGCCGCGTTGCCTTGGATGAATTCGCTGAGGCTGCGGCGCACCGGGGCTGGGAAGGTGTTGAGGAGCTGATCTAGGTCGACCGGGGTCGTCGTCGAATCGAGGCTGATCGTGTCGCCGTCCTCGAGCGGCGGATTGCTGTTGGGGGCGGGGCTGATCGAGATGTAGTGGTTGGCCACCCCGGCGAGCGACGTGGCGCGGATGATTGCGGTTGAGCCCTCATGCAGCTGCTGGTCGACGCTGACCTTGACTTCCGCCTGGTTGTCCTCGGTTAGATCGATGCTTTCGACTGAGCCGACCGGCTGCCCTCCGATCAACACCTGGTTGCCACTGACGAGCTGGCTGGCGTTCTGGAAAAGGAGCCTGTATTCGTGGCTGCCGCTGCCGCTGAAAAGGATGATCAGCAGAGCGATGACGATGGCTGAAAGAGCCGCGATGGCCGCGATTCGGGTAGGAGTCGTCCGTCGACTTTTCGCCGAGCCTTTTTCCTCTCCTAGCGGATTAGCAGCCACGTATCGTCGCTCGCGGTTCCCCCGTCTCCAACCCGGATGAACGGTGCAGAATCGTAACCGAGCCACCACCCGTCACGGAGCGGTCTCCGATCTGGCTTAATCCTAAGTAAACGCGCTTGCCAGAGCGGCTCAGACGTCGAAGCGCGGGAGGATGCGCTCCAGGGGCTTTGGCAGCCACCAGACCCGGTCCCCAATCAGCAGCATCAATGCCGGCAACAGCACGATTCTCACCACCGTCGCATCGAGTAGAACCGCGACGGTCAGCCCGATCCCCAACTGGCTGACGTTGGCGATCGGCGCTCCGGCGAAGGCGATGAAGACGGCCATCATGATCGCCGCCGCGCCCGTGATCACGCGCGCGGTTTTCTCGAGGCCGAAGTTGATCGCGTCGGAATGGTCGCCAGTGGCGTCGTAGCGCTCGCGCATCCGCACCAGCAGGAATACCGCGTAGTCGATCGAGAGGCCGAAGACCACCCCGAAGATCATCGTCGCCCCCACCGCGTCGACATAGGTCCGACCGCCGAGCGGCCAGCCCTCGGGCACGTTGGTCAGCAGCGTGAGGATGCCGAAGGCCACCCCGACGGTTGCCAGATTGAGCCCAACGGCGATCGCGGCCAGTGGCAGGGCGCGGAGGATGACGACCAAGAGGAGGAAGGTGACGATGGTGATGGCCGCCACCACGACCGGGAAGCGCGCTTTGGTGATGCGGTTGTAGGTGTTCACCGTCGCCGCGCCGCCGGCGACACCGGTAGTCACGTCCGCCTCGCGGCCCAGGATCGCGGCTTCGTCCTCGAGGCGATCGTTGAGGGCAATGGATCCCGGTGAGTTGAAGGGATAGCGGGAGATGACCAGCAGCGCAGCCGCCTGCCCGCCCCGGTCGAGATCGATTGCGCCGGCGACCCGCTCGCGGACGGACGGCGGGGTGCCGTCAAGGGCCGAGAGAACGAAGTAGCCGGAGTCGAAGATGCCGGGAGAGGTACGCCGCAAGCGGTTGGTCCGCCGTCTCAGGTTGACGTCGGCGGAGAGTATTCGGACGTTGGCACGACGCAGCCCCGCCTGCAGCGGATAGGACCGCGCGTAGCCCAGCGCGAGGTTTTCCTCCAGCGTCGAGGTCCCGCCGTCGAGCTGGGCCAAGCCGGCGGCGAGGGCGTTCGCACCGCCGCCGAGCTGGCTCAGCCCATCGGTCAGTTCCGACGTGCCCCCCGCGAGCCGCTCCGCGCCGCGTTCGAGTTCGCGTCCGCCCTTTTCAATCTGGATCAGCCCGTCGTAGAGGCGTTCCGCCAAGCCAGTCAGCCGTTTCAGGCCGACGATCGTGGTCACTATCCACGAGGTCACTTCCTCTGTTTCATCGGCGTCTGTGAGAAGCCGCGATTCAAGCGCCGAGAGCTCCGCGGGGAGGCCTGTGTACCCGGTTGCATAGGGCTGACCGCTGACCGGGTCGGTCCCGCTGACCGCCGCGAGAGCTTGGCGGATGGCCGCAAGAGCGGCTGCGTAGTTCGGGTCGGTTTGACCCACGGTCATCCCTTCCACCTGCTGCAGCGCCACTTTCAGCTGGTCGTTGGCTACCCCGGCCGGCGCCACCAGTTGTGGCAACTTGACGTGGGCGTCCTGGTTGAGCGACTTCTGAGTCCTGCGCGAGCGTGACAAACCATTGGTGCGCAGGCTGCCGCCCAGATCGCGAATGCCGAACTTCAGTGCCAGCGCGCCAATCGACGCTTTTTGCTGGGCTTCGGCGAGGCGGCTGGCACCCTCCGCGAATCTGTCGAGGGCATCTGCCCCCCGTTCGCTGCCGCCGATTGCCTGGCCGAGACCCGCCGCCAGCAAGAGGGCTCCCTCTTCAGCGCGGCCGGTCCCCTGGGCCAGCAGGCCCGCGCCATAAGCCGCTTCGGAGAGGCCGTCTCGAAGCCGGGCAACTCCGTCTGCGGCGCGGCCCAGACTGCGACCCAGTCGTCCCAGCGAGGCGAGCGGCCCAGTTTCTCCGTCGGAGGCGAGCAGTGCCGAGCCGGTCCTTCGCAGCGGGGCGACCGCGCGGGTGACCTGCCCCGGGCCGACCACCGCCTGCACATCCGGCAGTGCCGCGATCCGTCGCTGCCAACGCGTGAAGGCAGCGAGCCGATCGGAGTCGGTGATGGTGCCTTCGTCGGCGGCGGCAATGATCACAAACGGCGCTTCGAAGCCGGGGCCGACAGCGTCGTCGATCAGTTCGGCGTCCTGACGGATCGGATCGTCGGATGGCAACTGCTCGGGGCTGGGCGGGCCTGTCTTTAGGCCGAGGGCCGGAGCGGAGAGGAAGAGAACGAGCCCGCCAATCAAGACGGTGGCTAACCCCGGTCGTCGCAGAGCTGCTCCGACCAGGGTCATCAGGCGCGAGCTCCCCTCCCCGGGAGGGGAGCCGATCCGCCAGCGATCGAGGTTCGTGCCGCACAAGATGAGAAGAGCGGGGCCGGGAACGGTGGCGACGAACACGCTGATCACGACGACGAGCGCCACGGTCGCAGCCAGCGACGCAAGCAGCGAGCCGGGCACGATGAAGAGCGCGACCAGCATCGAGAGCATCAGCGTGCTGCCGGCGAAGATCGTGGTCCGCCCGGCCGTGCGCCGCGTCGTCTGGGCCGCCTCGAGCGGATCGGCGCCACCGGCCAACTCCTCGCGGAAGCGGGAAACCATCAGAAGGGCGTAGTCCACCCCGAGCGCGAGGCCCATCATCGTCGTCACCGCGAGCGCGAAGGCGTCCATGCTGAACCAGTTGGTGAGCAGGGCAACTACCCCGCGCGAGCTGAACACGGTGATAGCCCCAAAGGCCAGTGGGATCCCAGCCGCTATCGGCGAGCGGAAGACGAGCAGCAGGACAACCAGCAGGATCGGCAGCGCAATCAGCTCGCCACGCTCGCTGGCGTCGATCGACCCTTCCTGGATTGCCCGCGAAATCGTCGCGAAGCCGGTCTGGGTCGCGGTAACCGGCGGCGAGATCTCCTCTTCGAGGATCTGGTTCAGCTCCTCGACGGTCTCGTTGACCGCCTCGGTGGTCTCGACATGGAAGTCGACCAGGATCAAGGCACGACGAGGGCCTGGACGGAGCTCCTGGACGACTCCCCGGTCCCAGGGCGAGAGGGTCGTTACCTTCGGGTCCTCTCGCAGGGTGCGAATCAGGGCGGGGCCTTGGCGATCGATTGAGGCCTCTGGGCCGCGCAGGAGGATCGCGAAAGGCGCGGCCGGGCCGAAGTGATCGCGCAGTAGATCGTTGGCGCGTGCGGATGGGGTGTCCGAGATGCCGAGCGTGGTGGGGCTGAGCTTCTCCTCAACCCCTCGCCCCAAGAAACCGAGCACAGCAATTAGAAAAAGGGATACGGCCAGCACCCGGCGAGGGTGCCGAAGCAAGACAGGCGGGCGCGCAGGGCCGTCTTTGTCGCGCAGCCCACGGCTTCGCTCCCTGCTCCTCCTCCTTAGCACGCTCAGTAGTTTGGCGATTGGGGAGGCCGAACGGGCGCCATTATGCAGAATTCTCTGTTAAGGATTTTGCTCGCCCTATGGGCGCTACCGGCAACGAGAGAAGGGGATCGCGCTACATTCAGTGGCCACTGATGTTGAAGGGCAAGATGAACCGTTCTCGCTTAGACAGGGTCGGCCTTGGCGCGTTTTTGGCGCTCTGTGGGCTGCTCTTGGCGATTGCCGGTGGGGTTGCCTACGCAGAGATGGTCCAGGTGGGGCCGCTCGTGCTCCGTGCTGACGGCGGGTTCACCCCACGCGAGCTGCCACGAGACAGATACGTGCCGATCCGCTTCGAGGGGCACGCCAAGATCAGCTCGACGAATTCAGAGCCTGTGCCGCCGCTGCAGCAGATGAAACTGAGCTTCGACCGTGATGGGCGGATCACGACCAAGGGTCTCGCGGTTTGCTCCCCCACCCAAATCGAAGGCGCGACGCCTCAGATGGCGAGGCAGGCCTGCAAAGCGGCGATCGTCGGCAGCGGCCATGTAGGCGTGACGGTCAATCTTCCGGGTAACGGTCCCGTCAAGATCGAATCGCCGTTGACGCTGTTCAACGGCCCCCGCCAGGAAGGTGACCTGACGGTCGTTGCCCACGCCCAGACGACCTTTCCGAAAACTGAAACCTTCGTTGTGGTTGTGCCGGTCGAACGCCTTAAAGGTGGCTTCAGCTACCGAGCGACCGTCAATCTGCCGAAGATCGCCGAAGGGTACGGCGCGCTCACCTCCGCCGACGGCAAGATTGGCAAGCGCTACCGCTCCGCCGGCAGCGAGCGCAGCTACATCTCGGCGCGCTGTTCCGACGGCATCCTCGAAACCCAGGGGCGCCTCGTGTTCGCCGACGGCATAGTGATCCTCGGCAGCATCTTCAAGCCCTGCAGCGCTCTCGACTAGCCGCTCCACCAGCAGTCCGGCTTCCTATACTTGCCGCCCCGGGCCGCTAGCTCAACTGGTTAGAGCAGGAGCCTCTTAAGCTCAAGGTTGAAGGTTCGAGTCCTTCGCGGCCCATTACTCGCATCTTCGCCGGCCTCTTTGCCACCAGCAACGAGGCACGGCGACCTTCCACGGCGGTTTCGATTCTTATCCGGGGTGAGGGAGCCTTCGACCAGGGTTGTGGAATCGACTGCCTAGGGGCTTTGGGTTATTCCGGATTCCGCGCTGGAACCGGCGAGGCCGCCAAAGGGATTTTGCAGGGATTCTTTGCCTGTTCCGCGTTCGGCTTTGGCGAATTCCTGCTTTTGTTTCTGCCATTCTTTCGCGTTTTTGCGGTAGCCCTCCAACTGTTTTTTGGCTTCTTCCGAAGAGCTGGTGAGCTTGGTGGCGGCCTTTGCGATCTTGTCGCCTTCTGAGAAATTGCCGTCGAAGTACAGGTAAATGGCCAAGGTGCTCAACGAGTTCGCATCGCGTTTGCTCTCTACGGCCAGCTGCTGTGTAGCCGCGGCGTTTTCGATCGCTTCCTCGACTTCCGGGATGCTGTTGGAAGATTCCGCAAGGCTGAAATAGGTTTCGGCGACCAGCTGGGCCATCACCGGATTGGGCGCCTCGCTGGTGTGCTTCACGTATCTGCTCCATGCCTGCTGTCCCTGTTCGAGCTCGGCTCGGGCCTCGGGTGAGACCTCTCGTTCGCCAGTTTCAGGATTGACGCTCAGCGTCGTCCCCACATTTATGCGTGTGCGGGCGAGTGCGAGAAGCAGGACTTCGTCGGTGGGGTCTTTGCGAAGCTGCCGTTCGATTTTCTCCGCTCGCTCGTCCAGAGCGGCGCTGGTGCTGATCGAGCTGCCGGTGCTGGCCAAATCGGCCAAGTTGAACGGGCCGATGACCAAGAAGAGGCTGCCGCCCATCAGCAACGCGAGGATCGCGTAGACGACCCGGACGACGTGCTTGCGCTTGCCACTGAGGTCAAACAGCATCTCGCCGCCACCCCTTCTCCGCCGTCATTCGGTCACCGCTCCTGTGTCGAGGGCCTACTCAAGCCTCCTGCGACCCCGGGCTTGCCGAAGACGCGCGCGAGCAAGATACTCAACTCGAAGAGGATGAGCAGAGGCACCATCTCGATCAGCATCGAGATCGGGTCGACTCCGGGCAGCAAAGCGGCCAGGATCGCCATGCTCAGGTAGGCATAGCGCCGGTTCGCCGTGAGCTGATCGACGCTGACGATGCCGAGGCGAGTAACCGCGATGATCACCAGGGGAAACTCGAAGAGGATGCCGGTCCCCAGCATCGTCATCGAGAAGAAGCTGTAGTAGTCCTGGGCACGAACCTGGACGCTGAACTGGCTGTCGTTGAAGCCGAGCAGGAAACCGACCGCCGCCGGCACCACGACGAAGTACGAGAAGGCAAGCCCAGCCAGAAACAGCAATGGGGCGAGGATCAGCATCGGCACCACAGTCCTTCGCTCGGCCTCGCTGAACGCGGGCAGGACGTAGGCGAACACCTGATAGAGGACCACCGGGAGGGAGAGGATGATCGCGCCATAGGCGGCGACGGTGAGTGTGATCGTGAACGGCTCGGTGACGCCAAGGGTGAGCAGCTTCTCGTGAGCGGCGGGCAGCGGCCCCGAAGCCATCTCGAGCAACAGGCTGTTCTGCCAGAAGCAGAGAGCCAGGGCGACGCCAAAGGCCGCGATGCAGACGATGAGGCGATTGCGCAGCTCGTCAAGGTGCTCGACGAGAGTGAGGCGGTCCTCATGGGAGACCGGCCGGACGCGGCGGGTCATGTCGGGCTCAGGGCCGCTTGGGGGCGACCGGCTCGCTCTTACCGGGCTCGAGCTCCTGCGACGACGAGACCGTTGGCTGCTCCTCGTCGTCCCTGTCGCCGCTGATCGAGCCGCGAAACTCCCGAATCCCCTTGCCCAGCGAGCGTCCCAGCTCAGGCAGGCGCTTTGGCCCGAAGACGATCAGGGCGATGATCAGGACCACTGCTATCTCGAACACGCCGATGTTGCCAGGCATGGTTCCATGGTACCGGGCGCACGACAGCTGCGATGCCGAGTGGGATGCGGTGGCAAATCAGCGGCGAATTGGGCAGCTTCCCTACCCGGTTCTTGGGTTTTCCTCGAATCCCACAGAAAACTGCGGATTAAGTCATGGTCTCCGGTGTTCGAGTAGATAAGCATGGAGCCTGCGACTCGAACAGGAACGAAAGCAGCACGAGGCCTTCATGTCTGCCCCAAGTGCGATTCGAACCTGGTGCAGCCGACCTGTTGGGAGCAAACCAACGACCGGGGCCGGTGGCGTCTCTGGCGACGCTGCCCCGAGTGCGAGTGGCATTGCGACGCGGTGCACGGTGAGCGTGAGATTGACGCCTACGACGAGGAGCTCGACAACGGCACGGCTGCCTTGACGCGCGTCCTCAAGGAACTCGAGCACGAAAACATGCAGCACATTGCCGAGGCCTTCACTGCTGCACTGGCGGCAGACCTAATCACCGCCGAAGACTTCGGGTAACGACTCCGAGGGGTGGGCGAGCGCCGCGAGTTTCTTCCGGCTCAGGGACCCTGGGTAATCGACCCGCGATCCGGCGGGTGGCACTGTAGGGGGACCCACCGGGGCACGGGTCGATGAGCTACGAGTACCTCTGGACTACGCCGTCGGCGACCAGGCTGAGCAGCTGGCGCTGTTCGGGGTCGAACGCCGCGGTATCGAGGCGCTGCTTGGCGGCCGCGACCATCTCGAGAGCGCGCGAGCGGACCTTCCCCAGAGCGCCCGTGGCTGCGATGCGATCGCAGAGTGCCTCGGCCGCGGTGGCATCCAGGCCTCGTAGGTCGGCGGCCCCGATCTCGGGGTCCTGCCCGGCCGCGAGGATCGCCGGCAGCGTCACCGTGCCATCAAGCAGATCGGTGCCGCGCGCCTTGCCTGTCCGCTCGGGTGGGCCGGAGATGTCGAGCACGTCGTCCAAGAGCTGAAAGGCGAGCCCGATCTCCGAGCCAAAGGCACCCAGCACCTCCTCGTCGCGGCCAAGCAGGCAGGCGCATTCGAAGAGGGTCGCGGTCTTCAGGCGGCACCGCTCGATATAGCGAGATTCGGAGATCGACGTGTCGTAAGCATCGTGGCGCTGCGCGAGCTCGCCTCGGGCGAGGGCAACCGAAGCGGCGGCGAGGAGCTCGGTCGAACGGCGGTCCTGGGTCTCGGCAAGGAGCGCAAAGGCGCGGGAGAAGAGGAGGTCTCCGGTCGTGGTCGCCCCTCCACGGCCCGATGTCGCCACCACGGTCGGCTCGCCCCGGCGCAGCGGGGCGGCGTCCAGCACGTCGTCGTGAACGAGGGTCGCCATGTGAACCAGCTCGATCGCCGTCGCCGCCAGGGTCGCCCTTTCTCCTCTCTCCTCCCCGGCGCAGAGCAAGACCAGCAGTGGCCGCAGGCGCTTTCCCCCGGCGGCGAGGGTCCTTCCCGCGTCACCACCCAGCCGATCGCCGTGCCCTGTGGCCTGAGCGCGGAGCTTCTCCTCCACCTCACCGAGCCGAGCCGGCAGCCAGCGGCTCGAGGCATCCAGAACCGCGGTGACCGGAGGTGGGACTGCGGAGCGGCGGGTCACCCGGCGATGCCGGTGTGAATGGTGACGATCCCACCCGCGAGGATCGTGTACCGAATCTGACCGAGACCGGCGGCCTCCATCTTCTCGGCCAGTCCGCGTGGGCCGGGGAAGGTGCGGACCGATTCGGCCAGGTAGGCGTAGGCCTCTGGATCGTCGGAGAGCCTGCCCAAGATCGGCGCGAGACGGTCGAACCAGAGCGAGTAGAAAGTCGAGAAAGGCCGCCGGCGAGGTTTGGTGAACTCCAGCACGACCAACCTGCCGCCGGGACGAAGCACTCGAGACATCTCCTGCAGGCCCCGGTCGCGATCGGCGAAGTTGCGAACGCCGAAGCCGACCGTCACCGCATCGAAGCGCCCGGCGTCATAGGGGAGTTTGAGGGCATCCGCCCACTCGAAGCGAACGCCTGAGGCCTCACGGCGAGCGGCCTTCTCTCGCGCCAAGTCGAGCATCGGCTCCGAGAAGTCGCAGCCGACGATGTGGCCCCCCGGAGCCACACGGCCGGCCAGCTCCAGCGCGAGATCGCCGGTGCCGCAGCAAACGTCGAGCGCGGACTCCCCCGGCTTCAGGGCAGCCTTATCGGCGGCACGCGCTCGCCAGCGGTGGTGAAGCCCCGCACTCATCAGGGAATTGAGCAGGTCGTAGCGAGCCGCGACGCGGTCGAACATTAGGTTGACCTGCTCGGCGAACTGAGCGGATTCCCGCGAAGGCTTGGATCGGATATCAGGGTCCATGTCTGCGGACCCGAGGTTAATCGAGCGAGGCTAGGAAATCGGAAAGCTGGTTGAGCTTTTTCGGCGGCAGGTCGCGGAAGGCAGGCATCTCGGCTGGGCCGATTTCGACCGAGCGGATGATCGCCGCCCGCGGCAGCTGACTGCCGATGTGGGTCAGGTCGGGGCCAAGGTCGCCGCCGTTCTCACCGATCTTGTGGCAGGCGAGGCAACCGCTGCCGGCGACGACCTCCTTGCCGGCCTCGTACTGCGGGGGCACCTTCATCTCGATCTCGGTCGGCGAGCCGCCGATCGCGCCGAGGTAGGTGAGGTAGGCCATTGCGACGATCGTCAGGCAGCCGGCGGTGGTCGCTATGGGCCGGCGGCCGGGGTGCCGCTCGGGGCCGCGGTCATAGAAGGGAAGCAGGAGCAGAAGCACCATGCAGATGGTCGGGATGCCAATCGTCGCGACCGGAACGAGCTCCGGCGGCTTGATCACGCGCAGGAGCTCGAAGAGGAAGAAGAAGTACCACTCGGGCCGCGGCACGTAGGTGGTCGTCGTCGGGTCGGCCTTGGGGCCCTGCTCGGCGCCGAGGATGATCGACATCGCAATGATCACGCCGACGACGATCAGCGCCATCGTCGAGTCCTTCATCACCGCGTAGGGGAAGAAGGGCTTGCCCTTCTTCTTGAGGAACTCGTACTCCTCGAGGTATGCCTGCTTGTCCTTGGCCTTCATCGGGGCGGCGGAGCTCCATTGCCCTCGGCGCCGGCATCGAGCTGAGATACCGGTGCGGCGATCTTGGGCTTCTCGGCCCGCACCCAGGGCGGCGCGGTGGTACCGAGCTTGACGACAAGGTAGAGGTGGGCACCGATCAGGGCGATGATCGCGCCGGGAAGGAGGAGCATGTGGATCGCGTAGAAGCGGGAGAGCGTGGTGGCGCCGAGCTCGGGCCCGGCGCGCAGGAAGTCACTGAGGTACGGGCCGACCACCGGGCCGGTGCCGTTGATGTTGATGCCGACGACCGAGGCCCAGAAGGAGCGCTGGTCGAAGGGCAGCAGGTAACCGGTGAAGGCCATCGTCATCGTCAGGATCAGCAGCACCACTCCGATCACCCAGTTCAGCTCCCGCGGGTACTTGTAGGCGCCGAAGAAGAAGGTGCGGCCCATGTGGAGGAAGATCAGGATCACCATCAGGCTCGATCCCCACTTGTGCATCCCATGCACGAACTGGCCGAGGAAGACGTCGTTGTTGATGTGGGATATGGAGGCGTAGGCCTCGGTCGGCGACGGCGTGTAGAACATCGCCAGGAAGACTCCGGTGACCGCCTGAACGATGAAGGCGAAAAGGGCGGCGGAGCCGAGGGTGTAGAACCAGTTCGTCCCCTTCGGCACCTTGCGGTAGAGCATCCCGGTGAGGAAGCCCGAGGCCGCGGTGCGCTGGTCGACCCAGGCGAGGACGTCGGCGGGAGCATCCTTCGCTTTGTCGGTGAGGCGCTCGGTGTCCGAGGGGCGCTCGGGCGGCGATGTCTTCAAATCGGCGGGAGCGGCGTTCTTGGAGCCGTTGCCCTCGCCGGGCTTCGCGGGTTTGCGAAGCGGCGCCGGAATCAGAGAGTCGAGTTTCATGGTCGACTAGCCCTCATCCGCTCGGCGGCGGGAAGGTGGATGGACGGGGCGGGTAGAGGTATTCCCAGATGCCGCCCGTGAACTCGCCGGGGTCCCGGGCACGAACCGGCTCCAGCTGCGAGGTGACGCTGTACCGCGGGCCGAGCTCGACCTGACCGTTGCGGATACGGGTTTGGAATCGATCGAGGGGGCGCACCGGCGGGCCGCCGATGACCTTGCCGACGAAGTCGTAGACGCCGCCATGGCAGGGGCAGATGAAATTGCCGGCCGCCTCGACGAAGCGAACGGGACAACCGAGGTGTGCGCACCGATTGGACACGGCGATGATTTCGCGGGGGTCCTCCCCCAACTGCTTCGAGCCCTTGCGCACGTAC
This sequence comes from Solirubrobacterales bacterium, assembly GCA_025450195.1. Classification (GTDB taxonomy): domain Bacteria; phylum Actinomycetota; class Thermoleophilia; order Solirubrobacterales; family 70-9; genus VRUE01. The sequence goes on from JANWHW010000016.1 coordinate 73,980, forward strand.
GCGGTGGTCTTGCCGGCGTCGCCGATCCCCTGGGTTTCGGTGAAGACGACCTGGCGGTAGGTGTCCTCGACGAAATCGTCGAGGGGGCCGACCGCCTCCCAGCGCTCCTTGCCGCGCTCGAAGATCGGCGCGATGGCGAAGCCGACGGCGGGAAGGACGATCGCGGCGCCAGCCAAGCCACCGATGCCCTGGGCGGCGATCGTGAAGGCGTGACGGCGCGTCATCGACTCTCCCTCGAAGTAGCCGCGGGGGAGGGGCTTTGGCCGCTCGCCGGCCGCTGCCTCAGGCTCGTTTCTCTTGTCCATTTCTTCAGCCACGATTTGCCAGGTAAAGCGTCGCGGAGTTTATTGCCTCGGCGACGGGACTGAGGTTGAGCTTGCCAGCGGCGCCATGCTGAGCGCGTTTGCCGATTGTGTAGGCAGAGTTAACGATCGGCCGTCGCCCCCTCATACCCTTGGTATAAGCGTCAGCGAATGCGCTTGGGCCGGCATCTGGGGAAGGGACAGCGAGAGTCGGTGCCGCTCTCGCTTCGATATCCACGAGCCCTGCTCGCCGTAGCCCTGGTTCTGATCGCGGTGCTCGCGCTGCTTGGCCTGGGCGTCGACGAGAAGCTCCGCCCCACGTCCCTGGACGTTCCCGGAACCGAATCGGCCGGCGCCAACTCTTTGCTTCACCGCTACTTTGGCGATACCGCGCCCTTCGCGATCCTCCTGCAGGGCCCAGAGCAAGAGCTCGACGCGAAGGGTCCGAACCTGATCCGCGCACTGCGCGCCGATCCCGCCGTATCGACGATCTCGCCCTGGGATCGCGGCAGCGTGGAGCGGCTTCGTCCTGGGCCCCGCAAGGCGCTGGTCTTGGTCGATTTCCACGTCGACGCCGAGGAGGCGGTGAGCGAGACCGTCCCTCGGCTCGACCGCACCCTCGAAGAAGAGATCTCGCCACCGGTAAGCGCGACGCAAACAGGCTTCGCGACCCTCTCCCGCGCCATTCAAGACGAATCGGTCCGCTCCACTCGGCTGGCCGAGCGAATCGCGATCCCGTTCCTGCTGCTGGTATTGCTGCTCGTCTTCCGCTCGCCGGTCGCGGCTGCGATCCCACTCGCCTTCGGAGCGATCGCGGTGACCGCCTCGCGGGGCGTGCTCTCGATCCTCGCCCCGTGGATCGCGATCGACGGTTTTGCGCTGACCGTCTGCACGATGATGGGCTTGGCGCTCGGCGTCGACTACTCGCTGCTGATGGTCTCCCGCTTTCGCGAGGAGCTCTCGACGGGGTCCACTCCCTTGGAGGCGGCGTGGATGACGCGGCGCACCGCCGGTCGCACCACGATCTTCGCCGGCTCGACGCTCTTCCTGGCGATGCTGGTGACGATCTTCGTGATGCCCGGGACGCTGCTCGTCTCGCTCGCCGGAACGGCGATCGCGGTGACCGGGATCAGCGTCCTTGTTTCCGCTCTCGTCGCTCCGCCCCTCCTGATGCTGCTGGGACAGAACGTCAACCGCTGGCGGATCGGCGGTGGCGAGGATCGGGGTGGCTTGATGGCTCTGGTTGGAGCGACCCTGAGCCGGCCCCGGCTGGCGGTCGCGCTGATCGGAGGGATCTTGCTGCTGCTGGCGCTTCCGGTTCTCGATCTGAAGACAGGGCCGCCCAGCGCCGAGGAGCTGCCTGCCTCCAATCCCGCTCGCGAGGACTCCGAACTCATCGCTGAGACGATCGGCCCCGGCTGGGACGCTCCGTTCGTGGTCGTCGCGGTGGCCAACGACGGAACAGTCGCCGACCCAGCGAGCCTCGCGGCGCTCTCGCGCTGGCAGAGGAGGATCGCCGCCGACCCCGGCGTGCAAGCGGTGGTTGGGCCCGCCCAGGTCAGGCGACGCACGGCGCCGCTGAGGGAGGAAGGCAACCGGCTGCTGGCGGGCGGCGGCGATGCAAGCCCAGGGGACCTGCAGAAACTGGGGACCCGGCTCGGCGACGCCGCGTCAGGCGTCGAGCAGCTCCGCTCCGGGCTTTCCGCGGCCTCCTACGGGGCCGGCCTGCTCGCTACGGGCTCGGGGCGCGCCGGGGCAGGAGCGGCGCAGATCGAAGCGGGCCTCGGCCGCGTTGCGAGCGGAGCGGAGCGCGCCGTCACGTCGCTGGACCGCCTTGCCGACGGTACGGAGACTTTGGCCGAGGGGCAGCGGACTGCCCAACTGGGAGCGCTCTCGCTGAAGTTCGGCTTGATCGACCTCCTCCCGAACTTGCGTCGCAACGGGCTCAACCGTGCCCGCCGCCTGCGGGCTGATCTGACGCAGCGCGCGGCAACCGACCCCACTCTCGAAGCCGAGGCGACGGAAGCCGAAAAGCTGGTGAGAGGGCTGGCCGCGGCGCGGAACGAAGTAAAGGAACTCCGCAGCCTTGCCACCAGGCTCTACGCCGGCCAGACGAAGCTCGCAAACGCCGGCCAAAAACTGCACAAGGGAACGGAGCGGTTGGCCGATGCGGCGGCCGATCTGCCGGGTGGATTGGAGCGTCTGCAAGAAGGGACCTCGCAGCTGGTCGGCGGCCTCGACCGCCTCCGTGGCGGCGCCGACACGCTCGAACAGCGACTGGCCGAAGGCTTTCACCGCTCGCGACCGCTGCAAACCGGGCTGCGGCGAGCCAACGTCGACGTGACCGTCAGCGCCGCCCGCTTCGAGCGTCGCGTCGATCGCTTGCGACGCTCCTCGCCGGGCATCTTCGACTCCGGGTATTTCGTCCTCTCAGCGCTGCAGGGCGCACCGGAGGAGGAGCGCCAGCGCGTCTCTCAAATCGTCGACCTCGCACACGGCGGTCAGGCGGCTCAGATCGTGGTCATTCCCCGGTATACGTTCAACACGCCTGGGTCTGAAGCCTTGAATGCCCGCCTCAAGCAGGCCGCCGCGGGGCTTGCCGGCGCGACCGGCGCCTCGACCGGGGTCACCGGCGGGGCAGCGGAACTGATCGATTACACCGACGAGATCTCCAGCCGGATTCCGATCGTGATCGCGGTCATCACGCTCGCGACCTTCTTGATCCTCGTCGTCATCCTGCGGGCACTTCTGCTCGCGGCGCTTGCGGTGGCGCTCAACCTCGTCACCGTCGCCGTCGCGTTCGGAGTGCTGACCCTGCTTTTCAACGTCCCGGAGGGGTGGCCGCTGGGCGGACGCACCTACGTCGACGCGATCAGCGCCGCCGGGATCTTCGGCATCGTCTTCGGGCTCTCGATCGACTACGCGGTGTTCCTGCTGATGCGGATGCGCGAGCACTACGAGAACGGCGCCTCCAACGAGGAGGCGATTGCCTTCGGCCTCGAGAAGACGGCTCGGGTGATCACCGGCGCCGCGGCGATCATGACGGCTGTCTTCGCCGTCTTCGCCGCAGCGAAGATCGCGACAGTGAGCCAGCTGGGGATTGGGCTGACCGTCGCCGTGGTGCTCGATGCGACGGTGGTTCGAATCGTCCTGCTGCCGGCCCTGATGCTGATGCTGGGCGACCGAGTTTGGTGGCTGCCGCAGTGGCTGGAAAAGTTCCTGCCGAAGATCGATCTTCACGGCTCCCGCGCGGGTTAAATACACGAGAAGCGTCCTGGAACTGGGCGGGGGACCCTCGGAAGTTCCTGTAATTTTGGTCGCGGGTCGGGCACCGGTGAGTTGCGTTGCACACCGGCACAGCCCCTGAATCAATAGGAGAGTCGACACGTGGAAAGCTTGGCTGCGAAATCGTCCTTGCCCAGACTGGGCCTTGCCATTTTGGCGGCGCTTGTGGTCATGGTCCCCACCGCGATGGCGGCAGAAGACCCAGCCGTGGTGGAAGCCAGGAAGGTCTACCGCGAACAGGTCGAACCGATCTGCAAGAAGAGCACCGAAGACAACTCTCGCGTTCTCAAGGGCGTTGAAGCTCAGGTGAACAATGGCGCTCTGGTCCCCGCGGGCAAGCGATTCATTCGCGCCTCGAACATCTTCGGAACGGCGGTGGCGAAGCTCGCAAAAGTGCCTCGCCCGAGCGCAGATGCGTCAACGCTGAAGGAATGGATCGGCTACCTGACAGAAGAGAGGTCGCTGCTGCAGAAGATCGGGCAGGCTCTGAAGGCCAAAAAGGAGAACAAGGCCAGGACCTTCGCGACGTCGCTGAATCGCACCAACAAAAAAGCGAACAACGCAGTCATCGAATTCGAATTCCACCACTGCGAAATCGACTCCAGCAAGTTCCTTTAGAGCCTTGAGCCGACCGGTCTACCCCTGCTATTCGGGGGTCAGAGCGGATTCGTGCCACCGATCGCGGCAACCGACTCCTGCCACAGCGCCGGCACCTCGTCGACCCGACTCTCGGCGTGCAACTGGGCGCAGCGGCTGATCAGGTCGGCAAGCACGTGGACGGCCTCGGTGTCTCCGAGCGCGGCCAGCCGCTCGATGCCCAGCGCATAGAGGTAATCGCCTGCGAGGAGGGCCAGGTCGGGGTCGTGCCCGGCGAGCAGTCGCGATTCGCCGTAGTGGAGAAGGTAGCCCTCGCGAACCGACTCGATAACGAGCGAGTACTCGGTGGGGGCGGTGGCTGCCCGCGGACCGGCGGCTGCCAATGGGCCGTAGACGGGCTCCTCGCTGGGCTCGACCACGTGCGCCGAGATCGGCGTGTCCTCGTCGCGCAGCTGAGCGGCGAGGAGCTCCAGTGCCATCGAAGGGTCGCTCACCGCATCGCCGTATCGAGCGAGTCGGCCGCCGCGTCGAGCGTGCGGTCGATTGCCTTCTCGTCGTGAGCCAGGGACACGAACCAGGCCTCGAACTGCGAGGGCGGCGGGTATACGCCGCGGTCGAGCATGGCGCGGCAGAAGGATGCGTAGGAGTCGAGGTCGCATGCCTTGGCGAAGGAAAAGTCGGCCACCGGCTCGTCGCTAAAGAAGAGGGTGAGGAGGCCAGGCGCCGAGGCCACCTGGAGAGGGCGCCCCTCGCTGAGGTTGGATAGGCCCGTGGCAAGCCGGTCGGTGAGCATCGTGAGACGTTCGTAGGCTGCCGCGTCGAGCGCTCGCAGGGTGGTCAGGCCGGCGGCCATCGCAAGCGGGTTTCCGGACAGCGTTCCCGCCTGGTACACGTCGCCGCTCGGCGCAATCCGCTCCATCGCCTCGCGCGAGCCGCCGAAGGCGGCGGCGGGAAGGCCGCCGCCGAGCACCTTGCCGAGGATCGTCAGGTCGGGTTCGACACCGTAGAGCCGCTGTGCGCCGCCGGAGGAAACTCGGAAGCCGGTGATCACCTCGTCGAAGATCAGCAGGGCGCCGGCGTCGTGCGTTGCCTCGCGCAGGAACTCGAGGAAGCCGGGTTCGGGGGGAACCACCCCCATGTTGGCGGCGATCGGCTCGGCGAGCAGGGCGGCAACCGGGTGCTCGATGAGGGCGCGCGCGACAGCATCTCGATCGTTCCAGGGCACGACCACCGTGCCCGCCGCCTGGGCCGCGGTGACCCCGGGGCTGGCGGGTATCGCGAGGGTGGCAAGGCCGGACCCGGCGTCGGCAAGCAGCCCGTCGGAATGGCCGTGGTAGGCGCCGGCGAACTTGACCACCACCTCCCGGCCGGTGATGGCGCGGGCAAGACGGGCTGCGCTCATTGCCGCCTCTGTGCCGGAGCTCGTCATACGCACCATCTCCACCGATGGGACCCGGGCGACCACCTCTTCGGCCAGCTCCACCTCGGCTGCCGTCGCTGCGCCAAAGCTCGTGCCCCGGCTGGAGGCCTCTGCGATCGCATCGACTACCTGCGACGGCGCGTGACCGAGGATCAATGGGCCCCAGGACCCGACCCAGTCGACGTAGCGATTGCCGTCTACGTCAATCAGCTCGCAGCCCTCGCCCCGCTCGACGAAAATCGGGTCGCGGCCAATCTGCCGCATTGCCCGAACAGGCGAGTTAACCCCTCCCGGCAGAACACGCTGCGCCCGCTGGTACAGCTCGGAGGACACCAGCATGCCTAGGTGCCTATCACGATGGGGGCGAAACGTCTTGCACTTTTCCCGCGCTGCGGGCGGTGGACAACCAGCGACTGTCTTCGGGAAAAGTTAAGTGGAGTCCCCATCTTGATAGGCACCTAGGCATGCTCAGCTTCCCACCGGGCGTAATCGTCGGTGAAGTAGTGAAGCCGGATCTTCTTGTACTCGGTTGAGGAGTAGAGGGTGGCGCGCCCGTCCGGGCCGATCCCGCACTCATCCGCGATCGAGTCGAGAATCGCGTCGCACTCTTCCTTGGAACGCCCGTGGGCCATCGTGAAGACGCTGTAGGGCCAATCCTCGTAGGTGGGGCGCTGGTAGCAGTGCGAGATGCCGCGGAAGGACGCCATCCGCCGGCCCGTCTCCATGATCTCGGGCTCCGGGACCTTCCAGACACCCATGCCGTTAGCGGAGAAGCCGGCGCGGCGGTGGTAGAGGATCGCCGCCACACGGCGCAATATCTTGCGATCGACCATGCCCCGCAGGTGGGTGAGGAGACCCTCGACATCGAGGCCAAGCTCGGCGGCGGCCTCGTCATAGGGCCGCTCGACCGGCTCCATCGGCCCCTGCAGCGCACAGATCACGGCGATGTCGTGCTCGTCATAGGGCTGGGGGTCGAGCTCGCGGGGCGGAGAAGCGTCGACCGCTGAGGCCAGCTCATCGGTTCCCTTCTCCATCTCCAGGTTCATGTTGATCTTGAACAGGGTCAGAGTCGGGAGCTCCCGCATCGACTCGGCTCCGGTCTGCCGCATCAAGACCTCCAGGGTGCCCTCCAGCCCGAGCTCGGAATCGGGCGGGGTGGCGATCGTGAACCAGAGGTTGAAGTCGTGGGTGCGCAGGTAATTGTGGGAGACGCCGGGGTGAGCATTGACGGCGGCGGCGGCGCGCTGGGGATGCTCCGCGTCGACCTTCGCCGCGACCAGCATCGACTCATAGCCCAGGGCACGGGTGTCGAAGATCGGGGTGATCTCGCGGATGATCCGCTCGTCCAGCAGGCGCCGGGTGCGAGTAAGGACGTCGTCGAGGTCCATTTCAGCCTCGGCGGCGACCAGCGCGAACGGCTGCGGGTCGAGGGGGAAGCTCGACTGCAGCAGGTTCATCAACCGCTTGTCCGCCTCGTCCAGCGGAATCGCGGCGCCGTCCTTGCGGGATCGAGCCTTCGATTTGGGGAGCTTCACCGGAGCCATCCGGCCGCCTCCTTCGCGTAGTAGGTAACGATTGCGTCGGCACCCGCACGGCGGATCGAAGTGAGCGTCTCCAGCACCGCGGCTCGCTCGTCGATCCAACCGTTGGCGGCGGCGGCCTTCAGCATCGAGTACTCGCCGGAGACATGGTAGGCGGCAACCGGAGCGCCGGTCTCATCCTTCACCCGGCGCACGACGTCCAGGTAGGGCGTGGCCGGCTTCACCATCAGCATGTCCGCTCCCTCTTCGAGGTCGAGCTTTGCCTCGCGCACGGCTTCATCTGAGTTCGCGGGGTCCAACTGGTAGCTACGGCGGTCTCCGAACTCCGGTGTTGACTCAGCAGCCTCGCGGAATGGCCCGTAGAAAGCGGAGGCGTACTTGGCGCTGTAGGCCACGATCGGCACGTTGGGATGCCCCTCCTCGTCAAGCTGGAAGCGAATCGTGCCGACCCGCCCGTCCATCATGTCGCTCGGCGCGACCGCGTCGGCGCCCGCCTCGGCATGTGAGATCGCCGTCTTGGCGAGCAGCTCGTTGGTCAGGTCGTTGTCGATCTCCCCATCGCGGACGAAGCCGCAATGGCCATGCGAGGTGTAGGCGCAGAGGCAGACATCGGTGATCACGATCAGGTCCGGGTGGGCCTCCTTGAGGGCCCGGACCGCCATCTGCACCACCCCCTCGTCGTCGTAGGCGCCCGAGCCTGTCTCGTCCTTGGCGGACGGGATGCCGAAGAGCAGCACGGCGCCGATTCCAACCGAGGTGAGCTCGGTCGCCTCGGCAACCAGCTCTGAGATCGAGAAGCGCTCGACGCCCGGCATCGAATCGACCTCCTCGCGCACTCCTTCGCCGGGGACGACAAAGGCGGGCTGGATCAGGTGAGCCGGCGCGAGGTGCGACTCGCGGACCAGGCCGCGCAGCGTCTCGGTCCGCCTCATGCGGCGCAAACGTGTGGTGGGAAACGGCATCCGGTCGATTCTAGGGAGGTGGGTGAGAGAGGACGTCCTCTCTCAAGCAGCGCCTAACAATGCAATGGATGCCGTGCCAGTAGCGTTCGAGCTCATGGAGGCGAGCGCTACGGCGGCACTTGAAGCGCGGGGGATCGTGAAGCGCTATGGAGAGCGAGAAGCGCTGCGGGGAGTCGGCTTCTCGGTCCATAGCGGCGAGCTGATGGCGGTGATCGGGCCAAACGGGGCCGGAAAGACGACGTTGCTCACGATCCTCGCCGGAATAGCGCGGCCGGAGGAGGGTGAGGTCCACCTGCCGAACGGCGACGTCGGCTGGGTGCCGCAGCAGGCGGCGCTCTATCGGCGGCTCACCGTCGAGGAGAACCTGCTGCTCTTCGCCCGGCTGGAGAGCCACGAGGATCCGCGGGCCTCAGTCGAGGAGATGCTCGAGCTCTCCGGCCTCAGCGACCGCCGCGGGGAGCTCGTCGCGCGGCTCTCAGGAGGAAACCAGCAGCGCATCAACATCGCGATCGGCTTGCTGTCGCGGCCCGTGGTCCTGTTGCTGGACGAGCCCAGCGTCGGGCTCGACCCCCGACAGCGAGCGCGACTCTGGCAGTTCGTCTCGACCTTGGCCGAACGCGGCACGACGGTGATCTTCTCGACCCACGACATCCAGGAGGCGGAGCGCTACGGCAAGCAGCTGCTCGTGCTGGCCGACGGGGAGAGCCTCTTCCAGGGGACCCCCGAGGAGCTGCGTGACGCGGTTCGGCGCGAGGCCCCAGAGGCCGCCAGCAGCGATTTCGAGACCGCCTTCGTGGCCTTCCTCCACCACAGAGGGCACTAGCGAGCCCATGCGGAGGGAGCGTGCATATCTGATTCTTCGCGACGGGAGCATGGGCGAAGCCCTCTGATCGACGATGCGCTGGCTCCTTCTCAAGGACCTCCAGATCCTTCGCCGCTCACCCCTGCAGGCGACGTTGCTGGTCGTCTACCCGGTGCTGATCGCGCTGCTGGTCGGCTTTGCCATCTCCCGCGACTCCGACAAGCCTCGCGTTGCCTTCCTCAACGAAGTCCCAGCCGACTCCCGGGTAAGTGTCGGTCAGACCGAGCTGCCGTCGATCAACGTCGACGATCGCATCTGCGGCAGGGTCGAGTGCGTGAACGTGGACACTCGCGAGGAGGCCGAAGAGGAAGTCCGCTCCGGCAACGTCCTCGCCGCCCTGGTCTTGCCCGGCGATCTGGTCGACCAGATCAATTCGCTCTCGACGCAGAACCCCGGCACGCCGACGGTCGAGGTGATCGTCAACGAGGAGGACCCGGTCAAGGCGCAGCTGGTCGACGATCGAATCTCCTCGCTGCTGGCGCAGGCCAACTTGGTGATCGCCAAGCGAATCGCAAAAGAAGGCGGCAAATTCCTCAACCTCGTCCTCAACGGCGGCAGCTTCGAGGTGATCGGGCAGTCGGTCGAGATCCTTGGGCTTCGGGCCTCGGCGCAGATCCTCCAGGCGCTCCGTCCCTCATTGCCGCCGGGAGCCCTGCGCGAATCGCTCGATCAGGTGATCCGCTTCACGGTTCTGTCTCGCAGCAACCTCGATGTTGGCGGGGTGCTGATCTCGCGCCTCACCCAGCCGATCGCAGTCGACAAGCAGGTGGTCAGCGCCTCGACCCCGCCGCTCGAAATCTTCGCGATCGCGGTGGCGGCGACCCTCACCCTGACCTTTGTCGTCGTCCTCTTGGTTGCCGGCTCTCTTGCCCTGGAGCGCGAGGAGAACGCGTTCCCACGGCTGACGCGCGGGCTCGTCTCGCGCTCCGGGCTGCTCGGCGAGAAGATCGGGCTTGGGATCGCGGTGGGGCTGGTGGTGACGCTGCTGCTGCTGGCAGGGTTGGAGCTCTTCGTCTCACTCGAGTGGGGCCGCTTCGGTCTCTGGCTGGTGGCGATCCTCGTCGGTGGAGCCGCTTTTGGCGCGGCGGGGGCGGCACTCGGGGCGGCGGCTCGCGAAGTCCGCACGGTATCTCTGCTCGCTTTCATGGTCTCGCTGCCAATTGCCTTCCTCTCGCTGATCCCCTCTGGGGCCATCGGTGGTGGCCTCTACGACGTGATCGAGGTGGTGACCGCTCTCTTCCCCTTCAAGCCGTCCCTGCGGGCGATGACCGCCGCGCTCGATTCAGCCGGCCCCGGCATCGGTGGCCCGCTGCTCCACCTGGCCGCGCTGACCGTCGTCTATGCGGCCCTCGCCCGCCTCGCCTTGCGCCGCTTCGCCGTGGTTTGACCGCGACAAACGTCTAGGGTCAGACCATGCGGGTGCTCTTCATCGGGGACGTGGTCGGGGGGCCTGGTCGGCGGGGATTGAAGGCAGCGATGCCGGAGCTGCGCGATCGCCACCAGCCCGATCTGGTGATCGTCAACGGAGAGAACTCGGCCGGCGGCGTCGGCATCACCGAGCGAACCGCGAACGACCTGATCGATTCGGGAGTCGATGTGATCACCACCGGCAATCACGTCTACCGCCACCGTGAGGCGTATGACTTCCTGAGTCGCACTGAGCGAGTGATCCGTCCAGCCAACTATCCGCGCGCCAACCCCGGGCGGGGCCATGTCGTGGTCGAAGCCGCCGGAATGAAAGTCGGCGTGATCAACCTCAGCGGAGCAATGGGCCTGCGGGTCGCACGGCTGCCCTTCCACGAGGCCGACAGCATCCTCGACACACTCAAAGCCGACTGCGCGATCGTCGACTTCCACGCGGAGATGACCAGCGAGAAGGTCGCGATGGGGTGGCATCTCGACGGTCGCGTCGCGGCGGTGCTGGGAACGCACACCCACGTTCCCACCGCCGATGCGCGAGTCCTGCCCAAGGGCACGGCATTCATCTCCGACGTGGGGATGACCGGATCTCGAAATAGCGTCCTAGGAGTGAAGGCGGAGCAGGCGATGGCGGCCTTCACGACTCAGATGCCGGTCAGGTTCGAAACCGCCGAGGACGACATTTGGGTCATGGGAGCCGTGGTCGAGGTGAACTCCGAAGGACTGGCCGACTCGATCGAGCAGGTCATGGTCCCGGCGCCGGTTGGTTAGGGAGGCGGAAGGCCTCCTCCCCGGACTCGCGGCCTTCGCCCGCTCTGAGTGTGTCCGTCGAGAGCGTCCTTTCTCCCTCATTCACCATTGCGAGGCTGACCAGGAGCAGGGGGAAGAACCAGACGATGTAGAGGTAGAACCAATGCTGGGCCGTCAGCTGGAGGCCGATCAGGAGCGCCGCTCCAAGGCCAGCGACCTGGGGCAGGGTCTTCTGCTTCGGCCAGAAGGCAAAGGCAACTGCGGCCGCGCCGACCGCTGCCAGGATGAGGACGCGAAGAGGCTCCAGCCCACCCACCTGCCCCCACAAGCTAAACGGGGAGTTGCGACCCGACTGGTAACCGATTGTCCTCTCCCAAACGGTGGCGAGCCCTGGGTCAATCGCCGGCCATGCCATCAACAGGACCGCCGTGGCAGCAAAGGCAACCGCGAACTTCGCGAGCGCGGGTCCTGTCGCCGCAGGAGACCCCCCACCCCCTCCGGTAACTAAAGCTTCCTCGGGGGCGGGTCCCCCTACGGCGCCACCCGCGGGCCGATACGTGGCAAGCATTGGGACCAGGAGCACCGGAGCGAACTTGGTCAGCGTGGTCAGCGCCGCCATGAAGCCGCGAGCTGCCGGGCGGGCGATGACGAGCAGAGTGGCTACTAGGAGCATGGCGACGAGGGTGTCGTTGGAGTTCGACTCCAACGACAAGGCGGTGTAGGGGTAGGCGGCCCAGCCGAAGGCAAGGGTCGCCGCCAGCTTGCGGCCACTCTTGCCGCTGCGAGTTCGAAGGCCAAGCAGGATCAACAGGACGAGCGTCCCGAGGTCGAAGAAGACGGCCGCGGAATGCGCGGCGGGAAGGTCGTCCCAGCTCCCCTCCCAGGGCCAGATCGACTCAAAGGGGACATAGGCCAGGTAGCTGATCGGGCCGTAGGTATCGCCCTCGGAAACGTCACTGGGGAAGTTGTCGTAGAGCTGATTGCCGTGGGCGATCCGGTCAGCCCCCACCACGCTGGCATAGCCAACGTCGATCGTCCCGGAGTCGGCGACGTTGAGCCCAACCCGGAGGCCAACCAGGAAAAGAGCCGCAATCAGCAGCCAGGTCGCCGGCCAGACCGGCCGCAACCCCTCCCCACGCCCGCGCACCCCGATCCAGATCATCCTGAACAGGAGATAGAGCAGCACCGGGTACTGAAGGGGGACCGATACGCCTATCTCGGCGCGGTTGAAGAACCAGTGCGACACCCCGAAGCCGAGCAGGACGATGAGATCGAGACTGGCAACTCGCCAGGGGCGGCGCCAATCCAAGAGGCCGATCAGGAAAAGCGCGCAGAGCGGCAGGAAGACATAGGGAGCGTTGAGCTTGTGCCCAAAAGAGCTCGGATAGCCGCGGGCCATCTTCCACGCCACCTGATATCCGGTCCACGACTCCCGAACGGCGCCGGTCAATGGGTCGACGATGACCAGTGCCAGCTCGACTTCATCCGCGAAATAGCCGACCTCCCAGTTGCCGTCGACCATGCCGGCGGTCGAGGTCAGATCTGGATTCGCCTGCCTCAACTCGATCACGTTGGGATCGCGGTCGGCGATTCGCGTCGCTCTGTCCGGGCCGATCTCTTCGACCGAGGCGGAAGCCGGAGAGGCGGTTAGAAGCAAGAGGGCGAGCAGCAGGAACAGCGTGCCGGGCGCCCGCGGCATCAGTCGTCGCCGATCCCGAAATGCTCGAGCACGACCGGTGCGACATCGCGCAGGGCCCACTGAGCCCGCTCGCCTGGATCGCTTGGGCCGCAGCCGACGAAGAGCAGAGGACCAAGCGAGTCGCCGCGATGCAGCGCGCCATGACTTCCGCCGCCCGCGTGGCTGACGCCTCCCCAGTCGAGCGCCTCATAGCCAAGCGCCAGCGAGACGATGAAGTCGCCGGCATGAGGGGCGGTCAGCGCGGAGAACAGTCGGGAGAGCGCATCCGGGTATTCCTCGCTCTGGAGGCGGTCTTCGACCATCGCCGCCTCCAGAGCTGACAGCTCGCCGTCTAGGTCCCAGCGACGGCCGCGCAGATCCTCGACCTCTTTCCCGGGGCGAAAGCGCAATTGCTGTCCGTTTCGCTCCACGACGGCTGTCACTTCCCCGGCTGCGCCTACGCCTGCCCCCTCTCGCAGCAGCGGCTCGCCCTTCCGGTCCTCGAGCCAGCAGACCAGGTCGACCCCTTCCGTCTCGGCGAGCCGGCGGCCGACCTCGCGAGGCGCCGCCCGATCGCCGCCGCCGTCCAACACGCCGCCGTCCAACAGATACACATGGGCGGCCCGCCCGGTTGGGCTGACCGCCAGCTGCGCCCGCTCGGCCCGGTCTTCGGAAGGCTTCAGCACCCGCCATTCCCGATCGAGCAACTCCGCCAGCGGCAGACCCCGGCGCACCGCCGTTTGAGCGTGATCCGCGAGGAGGATCACCGCGTGCTCCTCCAAGAAAGCGTCCATGCCGCCGACAGCCTCGACCAGTAATGAGAAGGCGCGGTCGGCCTTCGCGATCGACTCGACGCTGGCTTCCGGGCCGTGCCGGTGCGAGTAGTTGTCGTTGTCGGGGAGCGAGAGGAGCAGGAAGTCGAAGCCGTCGTCCTTCGCCAGCTCGGCGGCGCAGCACGCCGCGTAGCCGTCCCGGTTGCCGGGGATCGAAGTAGCGCGGCAGGGAACCTGGCGGCTGGCATAGAGCTCACCGTAGAAGAGCTCGCGGGGGCCCCAAGTGTGATGGCGGAACTTGAGCTGGGTCGCGTCGACGGCGCGGCGCAGCAGGCCGTCGAGAGAGACCCGGTGGCGATGACGACCGCGGTAGATCAGGAACGGCGTACAGGCGGTGTTCGCGCCGGCGTCGTCGAGTCGCTCGAACAGCGTGTCGAGATCGGGGTTCAGATGGGCGAGGTTCATGTTGTAAACGAGGTCATAGAGCGCCCTGAACACCCCGACGGTGCGGGTGGCCTCCAGCGAAGAGCCGTACTCGACATAGCGGCGCTCCAACCGGTGGTACCAATTCATCCCGCTGATCCAGTGGCCGTCGGCGGCCGATCCGGTGACCATCTCCGCGCAAGCCACCGGAGTTACCGAGGGAAAGCTGGAGACGCAGTCGGGAATGAGGACCCCGCGGTCCAGCAGCACCTTGAAGTTGGGGGCTTGGCCCTCCGCCACGGCGCGTTGCAGCATGTCGGTGCGCAGCGAGTCGACGTAGGTGAGAACGAGCTTCTTGGCAGGAACAGCCATCGCAGGCCGAATGATGAAGCCAGTCGGAGGCGGCTAGTGCCCTGCTAGCGGAGGATCCGCAGGCCGGCGTGCTTGCGCTGAGCCTGACGACGGCGCATCACGCCGAGCCAGATCAAGCCGACGAGGGCCACCAGCCCTAACTCGTGCACGAGGACCGATGCGACCGCCACGACCAGGGCCGCCAGCGAAACGAAAAATCCGAGCGGCCCGGATCGGCCTCCCTCACGCTGGCCGGCCCTATGGACAACGTCGCTGATCACGATGCAGCCCACCCCCGCGCCAATCAGGCAGAAGAGGCCGCCCGCAAGGGTGCTGAGGTCGGCCGTGCCGGCGAGCAGGATTCCGACCACGAGACCTATGACCGCGGCGAGGAGGGTCATGCGGCCGCGAGCCGATCCGCGCGTCCCCGTGGTGCCGGCCAGCATCCCGATCGCGATGCCTATTCCCAGCTCGAAACCCATCCCGGAGAGGAAGCTCACTGGCTTAAACCTACACTTCAGGGATGCCTGAACCACCTCACAGACGACGGGCGCATACCCGCACACGAGATCTGGAGCGCTATGCCGATCTCTTCGCCGAGCGAACCCGGGTGATGCGCTCCTCGGCCATGCGCGACCTGATGGCGGTCACCGCGCGGCCTGAGGTGATCTCGCTCGCCGGCGGCCTGCCCGACACCTCGACCTTCCCAGCCGCCACCTTTGCCGCCCAGATGACGCGGATCGCCCAGGAGTCCGCTGCCGAAGCCCTGCAGTACGGGCCAACCGAGGGCTTCGCCGAGACCGTCGACTGCATCGTCGAGGTGATGGGGGCGGAGGGCATGCTGCCCGACCCCGACGACGTGATCGTCACCACCGGTGGGCAGCAGGCAATCGACCTGATCTGCAAGACACTCGTCGACCCGGGCGACGTCGTCGTCTGCGAGGCGCCGACCTATCCGGGCGCCGTGCCGGTCTTCTGCAGCTACCAGGCCGACGTGGTGCAGATTGAGTGCGATTCGGAGGGAATGCGCATCGATGAGCTCGAGCGGGTGCTGGAGGAGCTGGACAGCGAAAAACGGCGGGTGAAGTTCGTCTACTCGGTGCCGAGCTTTCAGAACCCGGCCGGGGTGACGCTGTCTCTCGCCCGGCGGCGTCGGCTGGTCGAGCTGGCCCGCCATCGCGAACTGCTCGTCGTCGAGGACAACCCCTACGGGCTGCTTCGCTTCGGCGGCGATCCCCTGCCGCCGCTTTACCAGCTCGACGGCGGCGACTTCGTGATCTACGTCGGCACCTTCTCGAAGATCCTCTCGCCCGGCATCCGGCTCGGCTGGGCCGTTGCGCCGCCGCCCGTGATGGAGAAGATCGTGCTCGGCAAGCAGGCGGCTGACCTCTGCAGCTCGACCCTCACCCAGCGATTCGTGCAGGAGTATTTCGCCGAAGGGCGCTGGCGCGAGTACATCGAGAGCCTGATCGAGATCTACAGGGGTCGGCGAGACACGATGCTGGCGGCGCTGCGCGAGCATTTCCCCGCCCAGGCCACCTGGACCGAGCCGGAAGGCGGCCTCTTCATCTGGGCGACCCTCCCCGACTTCATCGACACCAGCGACTTGCTGGCGAAGGCGCTGCGCGAGGACGTTGCGTTCGTCCCCGGCCAGGCCGCCTACACGGACGGGCGCGGCCACAACTCGATGCGGCTCAATTTCTCCGGAGTCGACGATGCCGAAATTCGCGAGGGGATCAAGCGGATCGGGAAAGCGATTGCCGAGCAGGTCGAGCTGTACGGGACCCTCACCGGCGAACGTCCGGCGCAGCAGAGGACGCACCACCCCGGCACACCCGGACGCGAAGGGGAGGAGGAGGCGCCTTCACCCCCGGGTTCGGAGGCGGCGGGGTCAGGGAAGGACGACGAGGGAGGGGACGTTCTTCCTTTTCGGAGGGCAGGAGAGGAATCGGCGTGAAGGTCGCGGTCCTCAAGGGCGGCCGGTCGCTGGAGCGGGGAGTCTCGCTGCGCTCGGCGGCGCGGGTCGAGGACGCGCTCGAGCGGCTCGGGCATGAGGCGGTGCCCCTGGATGTAGATGGCGCCCTCGTCAAGTGCCTGATCGCAGAGCGTCCCGATGTGGCCTTCGTCGCGATGCACGGGCCGGGTGGCGAGGACGGGACGACGCAAGAGCTGCTCGAGATCCTCGACATCCCGTTCACGGGCCCCGGTGTGGCCGCCTGCTCGCGCTGCATGGACAAGGTCCTTGCCAAGCACGAGCTGCGCACGGCCAATGTGCCGACGGCGGACTGGTTTGCCTTCAACGAGACCGCGTTCCGGGAGCTCGGCGCCGCCGATGTCTTGTCGGCTCTGGAGGAGCGGCTTGGGTTCCCGCTGGTCATTAAGCCAAGCCGTGGCGGGTCCGCGCTCGGAGTTAAGTTCGTCGCGTCGGCGAGCGAGCTGCCGGAGGCACTGGTCTCGGCCTTCAGCTACGACGATCGGGTCCTGATCGAGAGGTTCGTAGACGGAAGAGAGCTGGCGGTGAGCGTCCTCGGCGAGGAGCCGCTGCCAGTCGTAGAGGCGATCCCCAGCGACGGCGACCGCTACGACTTCGAGGCTCGCTACGAGATTGGCCGCACTAACTTCGTCTGCCCAGCCGAGCTGGGCGAGGCGGCTGCCGCTGCCGTAACCGACGCGGCGCTCAACGCATACCGGGCGCTTGGCTGTTCGGGGTTCTCGCGCGTCGACCTGATCCTCGCCGAGGAGCGTCCTCAGGTGCTCGAGGTGAATGCGATCCCGGGCCTCACCGATACGAGTCTGCTGCCCCAAGCGGCAGAGGCAGCTGGCATGTCGTTCGAGGAGCTCGTTGAGCGGATCCTCGAGCTGGCCCTGCAGCCGTCGCGCTCGAGCGCTCTCTGAACCGTGCGTGGTGAATGAGTGAAACGAGGTCGAGAAGCCGAGATGGTGTTGGGCGCCGCAGCAGTGGCTGTCGCGCTCGCGATCGGCTCTGTAGCAATCGCGGGGACGGGGCAGCACGGGTTGGAGGTCGGGCTGCGCCTCACCGCGGGCTGGGCATTCCCCTTCCTCGCCGCCGCCTACGCGGCACCGGCACTGGCGGCGATGCGCGGGGGGCCGCTCCCATGGCTGCCGGCAGTGCAAGGGCAACTTTGGCGCGCATTCGCCGCGATCTTCGCAGTCCATCTCGTCCTGATTGCCGCCTTGGTCGTCTTCGCGGGTGTTGCCCCGCTGGCGCTCTCGCTACTCGGGGGCGGCCTCGCCTATCTTCTGATCGGCGGGATTGTGCTGACCTCGTTCGACGGCTTCAGAGCCAAGCTGGGCTCCGCCCGGGTCGAGCTGCTCCAGCGGCTGGGCGAACACTGGGTCTTCGCCGTCTTCACGTTCACCATGGCGGGCGCGGTGGCCGAAGGGATCGTTGCGTGGCTGCCGCCGCTGCTGGCGGCAGTGGGGGTCTACGCGGCCCGCTTCGTGACGTGGAGGCGTGGCGTCCGTTCGCGGACAAGGGCCGCCGAAGACAGCGCCTTGGCCTAAGAGGTCTAGACCTCTTAGTCCTCGCCCTGGGCGAAATCCTCAGGCGAGACCTCGTCGAGGAACTCCTTGAACTTGTCGACGACCTCCTCGGTGTCCTCAACCTCATGCTCGAACTCGATCGCCGACTCCTCGATGACCTCCTCAGCAGCGAAGATCGGCGCCGAGACGCGGACCGCGAGGGCGAGGGCGTCGGAGGGGCGGGAGTCGATCTCGAGCTCAGAGCCGTTGATCGAGACCGTGATCGAAGCGTAGAAGGTGTTCTCGCGCAGCTCGGTCACAGAGACCCGCTCGCATTTGCCGTCGAGCTGCTCGATCACTTCGGAGAGCAGGTCGTGGGTCATCGGCCGGGGCGTCGAGGCGCCCTGCAACTTCATCAAGATCGCGGCGGCCTCAGGATGCCCGATCCATATCGGCAGGAACTTGTTGCCGTCGACAGTCTTCAGCAAGACGATCGGCTGCTTGCCGACCATGTCGAAACTGACGCCGTAGATCTGCATCTGCTGCAAAATTCGCTCCGCGCCGTGGGCCGTGGGGCCGCTCATTATAGGTCGGGGCGCCAAGTCACCTGCAACGTGGACAAGTAGACACAGCAGTGGGCGATCCTGGATTCGAACCAGGGACCTCGTCCTTATCAGAGACGCGCTCTAACCAACTGAGCTAATCGCCCATCGAGAAGAGGCGATGATAGCGAGGCAAAGGCGCCCCCAAGTGCCGGATCTCAGGTCCCTCCGCCTTTGACCCGACGAGCCAGGTCCATTGCCTCGTCGATGTCGTCGAAGTGGACCTCGACTGCGATCGACTCTCCTCTCAGCCTCACCTTGACCTCCAAGCCAAGGGCGGACTCAAGTTGGTCGGCAACCTCTCTCAGGGCGGCCTCTTGTTCGGCGTCAATCCTTTTTGTGGAGCCCTTTCCTCTCTTTGGCTGGCTAGCCAGCCGGACCTTTCTCTCAGTCTCACGGACCGACCAGCCGCCATCCGCGGCGGCGCGGGCGAGACGACGGCGCTCATCGTTGCCCGGGATGCCAAGCAGCGCCTTTCCGTGGCCCTCGCTGAGCTCCCTCGACTCGAGCAGGGCAAGTGCTTCGTCAGGCAGGTCGAGGAGGCGGATCAGATTGGAGACGGCTGGGCGGCTCCGTCCTATGCGCTTCGCCAGCTCCTCCTTGGAGAGACCCAAATCATCGACCAGCGCCGCGCATGCACGTGCCTCCTCGACCGGGTTCAGGTCCTCGCGGACCATGTTCTCGATCAGAGCCACCTGCAGCCTCTCGGCCTGCTCGGGATCGCGAACTATTGCCGGCACCCTCTCCAGCCCGGCCTGCTGAGAGGCGCGCCAGCGCCGCTCGCCGGCGATCAGCTCGTAGCTGCCGTCGTGCAGAGGTCGGACCAGTAGCGGCTGGATCACGCCGGTGCTTTCGATCGAAGAGGCGAGCCCGGCGAGAGAGTCGGGGTCGAACTTGGTGCGGGGCTGCTTTGGGTTGGGTTTGATCAGCCCAACAGGAAGCTCCTGCAGCTCGCCGATGTCGGCGGATGAGGCCTTCGGCAGGATCGCGGCGAGGCCGCGGCCTATCCCCGGCTTGGCGGCGCTAGCCACGGGCGATCAGCTCAGCGGCCAGGTTGCGGTAGGCGACGGATCCCGAAGACGACGGAGCATGCTCGGTTATCGGCAGGCCGTGGCTCGGCGCCTCGGCGACCCTGACGCTGCGGGGTATGACCGTCTCGAAGACCATTTCCGGGAAATGCTCGCGCAGTTCTCGCTCCACATCGCGGGCAAGTCGAGTGCGCTCGTCATGCATGGTGATCAACAGACCCGACACATTCAGCGACGGGTTGTAATCACGGCGAATCATGCTGAGGGTGTCAAGGAACTGGACGAGGCCCTCGAGGGCCAGATACTCGGCCTGCACAGGCACGATCAAGCGATCGGCCGCCACCAGGGCGTTGACGCTGACCGGCCCGAGCGAGGGTGGGCAATCCAGCATCGTGAACGCGAACCGCTCGCGCACCGGGCCGAGCCGCTCGCGCAACCGCGTCTCGGAGCCCTCGAGGCGAGGCAGCTCGACTGCGGCACCGGCCAGATCGCGATTTGCGGGGACCAGCCATAGATTGTCCGGGCCCGCCGGGCGGGCGGCCTCCGCGACCGACACCTCACCGATCAGGCAGTCATAAGAGGAGGGCCGCAACTCGCGATCGGCTCCCAGGGCCACCGTTGCGTTGCACTGTGGGTCGAGGTCGACGAGCAGGGTTTGGGAGCCGTCGGCGGCAACGCAGGCAGTGAGATTGACGGCGGTCGTCGTCTTTCCCACTCCACCCTTTTGGTTTGCGACCGCGTAGACGGCACCCATGCGTTCGGGCAGAGTAGTTAGGAGCGGACGCGAAGGCGGTCAGCCACGGGGTCGCTTCTTGGCCACGCCCGGTCGACGAGGGAGATCGGGGGGTGTGGGGCCCGTCTTGCGGATGACGTGAAGGTGTCGGTTCTTGCTGCCCGCATACGGTCCCACATGGAGGATTTGCTCCGGCTGAATCGCGAGGCCGTCGGAGGCTCTGCCCAGTTGTGCCTCCTCGTCTGGGTCGCGCTTGCCCTTCCAGGCGATCAAAACGCCGTTTTCTCGTAGCAAGGGGGAAGCCAGCTCGGCGAGCGTGGAGAGGCGGCCGACGGCGCGGGCGGTGACAACGTCGTAGGCCTCGCGGCCTGGACCCGATGCGACCTCCTCGGAGCGGGCGTGGATGACAGCTGCGTTGGCGATTTCCCCAGTCACGATCGCGCTGCGGATGAACTCGCACTTGCGGCCCACCGACTCGATCAGGTCTAGCTGAGCAGCGGGCAGCGCTACGGCGAGTACAAGGCCCGGAAACCCAGCTCCAGAGCCAATATCGGCCACATTCGTCGCGGCTCGAAGCTCGGGGACCTCCAAGCCGGTGAGGCTGTCTTGCACATGGACCTTCCAGGCGGAGTCCGGGTCGGTGACGGAACTAACGGAGGCACGCTCGACGGCGAGCAGGTCGAGCACCTTCTGTAGGGACGCGTGTGCTTGGGGGTCGAGTGGCGCGGGAGCGCTCAACCCGAGACCAAGGGTGCAACGACCACGCAACGGTGTGGATCGTCGCCTTCGCTGTAGGTCTCGATCTGCGCTCGCTCCTTGAGGTGCTCGTGCACAACGCGGCGTTCTTGCGCGCTCATAGGGTCCAGCTGGACCGCCCGATTCGCGGAAAGGGCCTCCTCCGCGGCGCGGTCGGCGCGGGCGATGAGCAGCTCGCGGCGGCGCTCGCGATACCCGGCCACGTCGACGATGACTCGCTTGCGCTCCCGCAACCCCCGAAATGCCGCCTGGTAGGAGAGCAGCTGCAGTGCGTCGATCGTTTGCCCGCGCTTGCCGATCAGCAGGCCGTAGTCCCCATCACCCTCGACGATCAGTTCAATCTGGTCGTCGTCCTCCCGAACCTCAACCTCACCCTCGAGGTCAAGCTCAGAGAGGACGCGTTCGACGAGCTTCTGCGCACGCTGCGCCGGCTCCTGGGGCCAGTCTGTATCGGCGCTCATCTCCGCGACTACCGCCTGCGCTTCTTTTTGCGAGGCGGCGGGGGAGGCGGCTTGGCCGCCGCAACCTCTTCGGGGGTCGGCATCTCCGGCGCCGGGATCAGCTTGGCGGCTGCATAGGACTGCATCAAGGTCCAGAGGTTGGTCGTGATCCAGTAGAGGCTCAGGCCGGCTGGGAATCGAGGTACGAAGAAGACGCCCACCAGCGCGAAGACACCGAAGAGGATGTACTGCTGGCTTCCGGCGCTAGTGGGCGAGGAGCGCATCGTGACGAACATCGAGGCCACCGTCGAAACGGCAAAAAGCACCATGAGGATGACCGTCTCGGCACCTTCGGGCTTCTCGATCACCGAGTTGATGAAGAACCAGCCCGGTTCGCCGCTGCTCAGGACCTCCTGTTCGAAGCTGTCGCCTTGGAGCAGTCGAAAGAGCGCGAAGAAAATCGGCAGCTGGAGGAGAAGCGGCAGGCAGGAGGCAAGCGGGTTGATTTTGTTCTCTTTGTAGAAGCGCATCATTTCCTGCTGCATGCGCTCTCGGTCGTTTTTGAATTTCTCCTGGATCTGTTTGAGCTGGGGCTGGAGCGCTTGCAGAGCGCGCATTCCCTTGATCTGCCGGTAGGTAAGTGGGACCAGCAGCGCCCTTACGACGATCGTGAGGGCGATGATCGAAGTCCCCCAGCTCAATCCCACGTTGTCATGGAAGAAATCGAGTATCGCTTCGGCCCCGTCCTCGAGCGGCTGGAGGATGTCCGCAAACGGGATCAAGCCTTCACCTCACCGTGGTACTCGGCTGGATCGACAGGGCCGACCCGGAGGGTGAACTGCTTAGGAACAGGGTCGAAGCCACCGTGGCTGAAGGGGTTGCAGCGGAGAAGGCGCCAGGCAGCGAGCACGAGGCCGCGCGCCACGCCAAAGCGGCTTATCGACGAGATCGCGTAGGCAGAGCAGGTCGGCTCGTACTTGCAACGCCGCGGGAACATAGGCGAGATCCAGCGTTGATAGGCCCGAATGGGGGCCAAAGCTGCGCGTTTCACGTGGAACGCCCGCCTGGTGCTGCCTGGGAAAGAGCCTCTTCGATGCTTGCGCGGACCCCATCCGTGCCTTCACGGGAAATCAGCTCGTCGATTTCCGGCCTGGCCACGAGCACAAAGTCGTATCCGGCTGGGAGCTTGTCGGCAAGGCTCCAGAACGCTTCTCGGAGGGCTCGCTTGACGCGATTCCGGTCGACTGCGCCGCCGACTTTGCGGCTCGCCGATACTCCCAGCCTCACGCCGCCCTCGGCATCGTCTCCGCGCGGAAAGCTGTAGAGGACCAGGTGGCGTGTGGCGTGAGACGCACCATCACGGTAGACACGGTCGAAATCGCCGCTTCGCGAGAGGCGGCGCCGCTTCGCCGCCATCTAGGGAGTGAGGCGCTTCCGGCCCCTGCGCCGACGTCGCTTGATGATCGCGCGTCCGCCGCGCGTCTGCATCCTCGCTCGGAAGCCGTGGGTCTTCGCCCGCTTGCGTCTCTTCGGCTGATAGGTGCGCTTCATTCGGCGTCGCAGTATACGGACGCTGTGCTTTGGAGAGGGCGCAGGTGCGAGGTCGAGGCTGGAGGCTTTCCTCGGCATTTGCGGAGGGCCTCAATCGCGCCGCACAACACGGCGCTATGGTCGCGCGCGGTGGAGGAAAACGCGGGCCGACAGAACCTCAACGAGCTCTGGCAAGACATCCAGAGCCAGCTGCGCGGGGCGGTCCCGAACTCCACTTTCAAGCTCTGGATGGAGCCCCTGCGTGCTGTTGATGTACGGGAAGGCACTCTGTATCTCGACGCTCCAGATGGCATCCGCGCCTGGGTCGAGCGGCGCTACTTCCCATTGATCCGGCAAGCGATGGCCAGTTCGGCGCCGTCGTTGAAGGAGATCAGCTTCGCAGCAGGTGAGGGCGGAGCGGAGGACGAAGGCGGAGTAGGAGCCGGCCTCAATCCCAACTACACCTTCGAGCGATTTGTCATAGGCGAAGGAAATCGCGTTGCGCATGCCGCTGCGCTCGCTGTCGCCGAGGCCCCGTCTGAGGCCTACAACCCCCTCTTCCTCCACGGCCCCCCCGGGCTTGGCAAGACCCATCTATTGGGGGCGCTCGCCAACTACCTGCGAGCCAACGCGCCTGGCCTCAGCCTCCGCTACACAACGGCGGAGTGCTTCACGAATGAGTTCGTTACCGCCCTGCGCTCCAGTGGCGCCGAGCGCTTCAAGAACCGCTACAGAGACCTAGACGTTCTCTTGGTGGACGATGTCCAATTCCTCGAGGGAAAGCATCACACCGAAGAGGAGTTCTTCCACACCTTCAACGCCCTATATGAGGGGGGCAGCCAGCTGGTGCTCTCGGCAGACCGGATACCCAGCGAGCTGTCGACTCTCGAGGCCCGCCTGCGCGATCGCTTTGAGTGGGGGCTGACAATCGCCGTCAAACCCCCTGATTTGCCGACCAGGACTGTGGTGCTCCAGCGCCTGGCCCAGGAGGCAGGAATCGCAAAGGCCGACCCGGAGACGTTGAACGAGTTGGCGCGACGCAGCGACGCGAACGTGCGGCGCCTTCATGGAGACCTGACCAAGGTGCTCGCCCATACCTCGCTGACCGATGCGCCGCTCACTCCCGAGCTGATCGCACAGCTGATTCCGCTGCCCCAAGGCACCGGCTCCTACGAACTCACTGTCGTGGAGGAAATTCAAACGCAGGTGGCAAAGGGCTTTGGGATCTCGTGCGGCGATCTGATCGGGCCCTCTCGAGCCATGGCTCCAGCGAGAGCCCGCCACATCGCCATCTCCCTCACCCGAGAGCTGACCGACCTCTCGCTGCCTGAGATCGGGCGCTTGTTTGGAGGGCGCGACCACTCCACCGTCCTTAACTCGCTACGTCGTGCCAAAGCGAACATCTCCAGCGACTCCGCTCTCGCTGAGCGCGTCGAGGCATTGCGCTCAACAATCCACAGCCACACCGGCAAATCGCTCTAACAGCCGATGGCGCTGCAAGAATCCACACTGCCGCACAACGCTTTCCACACCCCTGGAAATCCAATGCTGGAGCCAGTTCCGGGGTGTTCAAAGCAGTTTCCACAGGTACTAATCCAACTCAAGAGAGAGTTCATCACTTGAAGCTGACTACCAAACGAGACGAGCTGACATCAAAGCTGTCAGTTGTCTCTCGCGCTGTATCGACCCGCGCCAATACACAAGCGTTGGCAGGAATCCTCCTTGCCGCTACAGAGAATGGCGTCCTCCTCTCGGCTACCGACGGCGAGATGGGCCTGCGAACGGAGCTGGAGGCCAATGTCTCCGCCCCTGGCTCGGTCCTCCTGCCAGGCCGTCTCCTTTCGGAGCTCGCACGTTCGCTTGGTGACTCAGATGTCGAGATCGAGGTCCGCGACGCAGAGAACGACGTCGAGATTCGAAGCGGCGGCTCGAGCTTTCACCTTCGCACCCTCGCGGCGGAGGACTTCCCCAAGTTTCCAGAGGACGCGGGGGAGCCGATGAGAATCCCAGCTCAGGCGCTGGCGGAGACCATTGAGCTGGTGGCGGGCGCCGCCTCGCGCGATGACATGCGCCCGGTTCTGACGGGCGTCCTGGTGACCGCGAGCGGTGAGGAGATGACGATGGTCGCCACAGACTCCTACCGGCTGGCGGTTAAGCGCACGGCTCTCGAGGGCGGCATCGGGGGCGACCTGGAGGCGAATATCCCAGCCCGCGCGCTGCGCGAGCTCAGCAGGATCGTGTCCGCCGACGAGCGCGACGAGGTCGCGGTGAGCCTGTTGACCAATCAGGCGGTGTTCAAGGTCGGTGCCATAACCCTCAACACGAGGTTGATCGAGGGCCAGTTCCCCAACTTTCGACAGCTCTTGCCGGAATCCTATGAGCACGATGTGCGCTTGCCACGCGCTGAATTCATCGAGGTGACACGGCGCGTCAGTCAGCTGGCCCAGCGCAACGCGCCCCTTCGCCTCTCATTCAGCGAGGGCGAGCTCCAGGTATCTGCTTCAACCCCAGATGTCGGCGATGCCGAAGAGACGATGCCGGCTGTGTTTGAGGGCGAGCCGTTGGAGATCGGTTTCAACCCGGAGTTCCTCAGAGAGGGGATCGAAAGCGTGACCGGAGACGAGGTGATGTTGCGGTTGATCTCACCCCTGCGACCCGGCCTGCTGCAGCCGGTTGACAATGACGATTTCCGCTACCTGGTGATGCCGATTCGCCTCAACGTGTAAGGGAGGAGCCCGGGTGCTGGTCACCGCCATCGAAGCCAAGCCGCTGCGCAGCCTGATGGACGTGCGCGTTGAGTTGGAGCCCGGCATCGTCACTCTGATCGGACCCAACGGTGCCGGTAAGACGAACTTGCTTGAGTCGCTCTACTTTGCCCTGACAGGCCGTTCTTTTCGCACCGCCGATCGGCGTGACCTGATCCCCTTTGGCTCCAAGTTCGCAAGGGCCGAAGCGAGCATTCGCGACGAGGCGGGCATCGAACGCACTCTCCTCGCATCGGTCAGCCGCGACGAGGGGCGCCGCCACCTTCTCGACGGCAATCAGGCCGACCCAACAACGCTGGCCCGCCACCGTCCGCCAGTCGCGGTTTTCGCTCCAGATCGCCTTGCTTTGGTGAAGGGCCCACCGGGAGAGCGCCGCGCCCACCTCGACCGCTACATAGCGGCCCGCTGGCCGTCTCGGGCTGGGCTGAGGCAGCGCTACGGGCAGGCCCTCGCCCAGCGCAACGCCCTGCTTGCCCGCCTCGCAGGCCACCGGGTCGCCGGCGGGCTGGATGTTTGGGATGAGGCGATGGCCGAGGCGGCCGCAGACTTGGTGGCAGCACGGAGTGAGGCGGTGGCGGAGCTAGCTTCGCCTTTCACTGAGGCCGCGGCCGAGCTCGGACTGGAGGGCGTTGCGGCTATCGAGTACGCGCCTCGGGCCGCGGGCTCCGCTACTGAGATTCGCGATGGCCTGGGTGAGCGCCGTGAGGCTGATCTGAAACTGGGCAGGAGCACCTGGGGCCCTCACCTCGACGAGCTGAAGATCACCTCGACGTCGAAGTCCTTGCGGCGCTATGGCTCGCAGGGCCAGCAGCGCGCTGCTCTCCTCGCCCTCCTCTTCGCCGAGCGCGAAGCGCTCCTCGAGGCCCGCCGAGTGGCGCCGCTGCTGCTCCTCGACGACGTGATGAGTGAGCTGGACCCTGAGCGGCGAAATCGCTTGGTAGAGCGGCTGCGCGGGCGCGGGCAGACGCTTATTACGGCAGCGGCGGAAGAGTCTGTCCCTCCGCACGCTCTGGAGAGCTCGGTGCGAATCCCAATCGAAGCGCCCGCTGCGGTGGCGGCATGACCCGCCGCCGTGCCCCCCGCCCTGCTGCGAGCGCGCTGCGCGCCGCCCTCGATCGGGCTGCTCCGAAGACGCGCCTTGCGGCAGTGCAGGCGGTGTGGCCTTCCGCCGTCGGCGAGCGGGTGGCAGCGATGGCGGAGCCAGCCTCCGAACACGAGGGGGTGGTGGTGATCAACTGCAGCGATTCCGTCTGGGCCCAGGAGCTCGACCTGATGCAGCGCCAGCTCCTGGAACGACTGCGGGATCGGCTCGGCGAGCAGACCCCAGATAGCTTGCGCTTCCGGGTGGAAGACGGCCGGGCGTAGGCCTGAGCCACCACTCCTCTCGCCGCTACTATGCGCCCTCCCGCCGGAGTAGCTCAGCTGGTTAGAGCAGCGGAATCATAATCCGCGTGTCGGGGGTTCGAGTCCCTCCTCCGGCATCGCGCTTCCTCGGTGTAGAACGGACGTCAACTCTCCCGATCTCATTTGGGCGCCACTTTCAAGTCGTTGCAGCCCCTGGTCGATCCAAGGAGGGTGCAAAGCTCGAGGTCACGATCAGGGATCGCGTTTCGTAGGTCCGCGCTCTTCCGGCACCGACCCCACCGAGCCGTCGATCTGTTGCTGGGCCTTTTCCTTCTCGCGACGATCGCGAGCGCGATCGGATCGCTGAGCCCGGTTCTCGCGCTTGCGCTGGTGATCGTCGTGGTCAGCGGTTACATGGCCGGTCTTCTTCGCCAGAAGCAGAGTCAGAAAGAACACTCGGCGGCCCGGCATCTTCCAGCTACACAGGGACACGACGCAATCGCTGCACTCGAAGGGGTACTCGCCACAGCCCCCGCCATCCCTCTAACCGGATGGGTTCGCGTGGACCCAGGCGAAGTGGCGCCCCTGGTCGACGCGGTCCGAGCAGTAGGGGTGGCCTCAGCATCGCCGGAACAGGCTGAGAAGCTAGCGCGAGTGGTCCTGGGCGATCGACCTGTGCCGTTGACGAGCGAACTCCGCGTAGATCGAAGACGAGCACAAAGACTTCTGGACGACCTTCGGTCGAGCATCGACTAATAGGCGAGCCTCGCGGCAAGAACCGAGCCCCTCCTCCGGCATCGGTTATAGACCCAAATGGGCCAGCACGGCGGTTGTTCACTCCGCTCCCCTGTTTCTTTGCGCAACCTTTCACAGTTTTGCGTGATTTGCAGGGATTTTGTCTTTCTTCGAGCCTCCTTACGGGGGACCGAACTGGTATCCTTATGTCAACCTGAGTTTGCCCCGGCTTGGTGTCGGAGAAGTCGTCCAACAGCTGGGGCTTTTTTGTGAGATCCGAAAGGGACTAGTTGCCAGAAGCCAAGAAGACTGACGCCAAAGGAAAGGGACCCGCCGGTTCCTATGGCGCCAAGGACATCACGGTGCTGGAGGGGCTGGAGGCGGTTCGCAAGCGCCCCGGCATGTACATCGGATCGACCGGCCCGCGAGGCCTGCACCATCTGGTCTACGAGGTCGTTGACAACTCGGTTGACGAGGCGATCGCCGGCCATTGCGACAGCGTTCGCGTCGTCCTTCACCCGGACAACAGCTGCACCGTTATCGACGACGGGCGGGGAATTCCGGTCGAAATGCATGCAAAGGAGAAACGGCCCGCGGCCGAGGTCGTGCTCACCACGCTTCACGCCGGTGGCAAGTTCGGAGACGGCGGGGGATACAAGGTGTCCGGCGGACTGCATGGCGTCGGCGTCTCAGTTGTCAACGCCCTTTCCGAGTCCCTGCATCTGGAAATCAGTCGCGACGGCCACGTCTGGACCCAGGACTACGAGCGCGGTAAGCCCCGCGCGGACCTTGCCAAAGGCCCCGAAACCAAGTCGACCGGCACCTCGATCACCTTCTCCCCCGACGCCGAGATCTTCGACGAGCTCGAGTTTGACTACGCGACTCTGGCTGAGCGCCTCCGCGAGACGGCGTTCCTCACCCGCGGCCTAAAGATCGAGCTGATCGACGAGCGCGGCGCCGGGCAGAGCGACAGCTTCCACTACGAGGGTGGGATCGTTGATTTCGTTGCCCACCTCAACGAGAACAAGGACGCGCTGCACAGCAAGACCGTCTACTTCGAGAGCGAGACCGAGGACGGTCAGGTCGAGGTGGCGATGCAGTGGAACTCCTCCTACCAGGAATCCGTCTTTAGCTTCGCCAACAACATCAACACCCACGAGGGCGGCTCGCATCTCTCCGGCTTCCGTTCGGCGCTGACCCGGACATTGAACGCCTACGCGCGCGGCAAGGGGGTGCTCAAAGAGAAAGACGAGAACCTGACCGGCGACGACGTGCGAGAGGGCTTGACGGCAGTGATCTCGGTGAAGCTCGCCGATCCTCAGTTCGAGGGCCAGACGAAGACGAAACTCGGCAACCCTCCGATCGAGGGCTTGGTCAAGGAGACCGTCAACCGCAAGCTCGCCGAGTTCTTCGAGGAGAATCCCAGCGAGGGGAAACTAATTGTCGGCAAGGCCGTCGACGCCGCTCGCGCTCGTCAGGCCGCCCGCAAGGCCCGCGACCTGACTCGCCGCAAGTCGGCGCTCGAGAACTCGACCTTGCCGGGCAAGCTCGCCGACTGCACCGTCCGCGACCCGGCCCTGGCCGAGCTGTTCATCGTCGAGGGAGATTCCGCCGGCGGCTCGGCGAAGCAGGGGCGTGATCGCAACACCCAGGCGGTGCTGCCGCTGCGCGGCAAGATCATCAACGTTGAGAAGGCCCGAATCGACAAGGTCCTCTCCAATCACGAGATCCAGGCGCTGATCACCGCGGTTGGCACCGGCATCCGTGAGGAGTTCGATCTGAAAGAGGCGCGCTACCACAAGGTGGTGCTGATGACCGACGCCGACGTCGACGGCGCCCACATTCGCACCCTGGTCCTCACCTTCCTCTACCGCGAGATGCGCGACCTGATCGAGGCCGGCTACATCTACATCGCCAAGCCGCCGCTCTACAGGCTGAAACACGGCAAACAGGAGACCTACGTCGAGAAGGAGTCGGCGCTCGAGGAGCTGCTGCTGCGCGACAAGCTCGAGCAACTCGAGCTGACCGATGCCGATGGCGCCTCGCACAAGCTGACCGCGACGCGCTGGCAGCGCTTCAATCGCCGCCTCAAGGAGCACGAGGGCTGGGCCGACTCACTGCAGGCGGAGTTCGGCCATGAGCTGGTTCGCTTCCTCGGCGAGTCGCAGATCCTCGATCGTGGGGCGGCGACCGTCTCGGGAGTAAAGGAGCTGATGGGCGGGAGCAGCGATGACGATCCGTCGTTCGAGACCGAGATCCTCTCCGAGTCAGACAACGGGATCAAAATCAAGGCGGTGCACCGCAAGGACGGGCTGGCCCGCACCTTTGACCTCTCAAACGAGCTGATCGCCTCTCATGACTATCGGCGCCTGGTCGAGTCCCACGCCGAGCTGCTGAAGCAGGTGGGTCGCCCGCCTTTCCAGGTCTCTCTGGATCAGAAAAGCCGCGAGGCGAAGTCGTTCGCCGACCTGCGGAGCGCAGTGCTCGAGCTGGCCCGCCATGGCGTGACGATGCAGCGCTTCAAGGGACTCGGCGAGATGAACGCCGAACAGCTGCGCGAAACGACGATGGACCCCAGCAGCCGCACCTTGGAACGGGTCAGGATCGACGACGCGGCTCTCGCCGAGCGGGTCTTCACAGACCTGATGGGCGACAAGGTCGAGCCGCGCAAGATGTTCATCGAACGCCACGCCAAGGAGGTGCGCTTCCTTGACGTGTAGGAGGGCGGTGTAGATGGAGGGCGCGGAGGCCCTGACGGGAGGGCGGATAGAAGAGCGAGACCTGACCAACGAGATGCGCTCGTCGTATCTCGACTACGCGATGAGCGTGATCGTCGGGCGGGCCTTGCCCGACGTTCGCGATGGGCTGAAGCCCGTCCACCGCCGGGTGCTCTACGCGATGCACGACCTCGGCCTCCAGCCGAACCGGCCCTACCGAAAGTCCGCCTTCATCGTCGGCGAGGTGATGGGCAAGTACCACCCTCACGGCGACTCGGCGATCTACGACACGCTGGCGCGGATGGCGCAGCCCTTCTCGCTGCGCTACATGCTCGTCGACGGCCAGGGCAACTTCGGCTCGATCGACGACGACCCGCCGGCCGCCATGCGGTACTGCGTGGCAGGGGACACACGGGTGGCGACTCCCGCCGGAACCGTTCGAATCGACTCGATCGTTCCCGACGTTGATTGCGATTCGGACAACGAAGTCGATCTTGAGGTCCTCGATCGGCTAGGAAGGCCGGTTCGCGCCTCTCGCCTTTTCCACTCGGGCGAGCATCCAACGCTCCGTCTGCGCACCACACAGGGCTATGAAGTCACCGGAACGCACAACCACCCCCTGCTCTGTCTCGTCGACATGGCGGGCGTGCCTCTGCTCCTGTGGAAGCTGCTGGAGGAGATCCGGCCGGGGGACCGAGTGCTCGTTTCCCGCATGCCCCACCAATCGGGCGGTGCCCTCACAGAGCCCTGCCGCTCACTTGCCCTGCTCGCCGGCGCGTTTGTCTCCGAGGGGTGGATCGGTCAGTCGCGGGCCAGCTTCAACAATGTCGACAAGGACTTCTTCGATCGAGTGGTCGACGCGTACGATTCGGTCGTCGGGGGCCGTCGATACGTCTCCTCGCGCACGATCGCCTCTGGCAGCACGCTCCACGAGCTAGATGTGCAGAATCTCGAGAAGCTCCTATGCAGTCCACTCGCTGAGCTGACGGGACCTTCCAGAGAGAAGCGAGTTCCTGAGTTCGTCTGGCGGTCTGACGCGGAATTCAAGCGCGAATTCCTGCGCTCATTGTTCACGGGAGACGGTTCGTCCTCTCGCTTGCCGAGGAACTCGATCCAGGTCTCCTACTCAACCTACAGCGAGGGCCTTGCCCGCGATGTACAGCTGCTCCTCGTCGAGTCAGGTGTTATCTCGCGAATCTGCCGTTACGCGAAGGGCGAGTTCAAGGTCGTGATCACCAACCGACGCGACGCACGTCTCTTCTCAGCCAAAGTTGGGTTCCTCGGTAAGAAGCAGAGGAAGCTCGAGCGAGACCTGGTTCGAATTCCGGTGAGAAGTCGGGCGCTCAGTCACGACCACGTTCCCTTCATGGCTGACTACATTCGCTCAGAGTGTGGCTCCCGGTGGACTGACCGCGATTGGCTGCAGCGCCACAACATCGATCGGATCGAGCGTTGGGAGCAGGGTGGAACTGCGATCCTGGGGCGGATCCAATCGCAGGAGGTCCACGAGGTCATCGCGCCCCTGACCACCGGCGACTACCTCTATGCGGAGGTCGAGTCTGTTGAGGACGGCGGTGTGCAGCCTGTCTACTCGCTCCGCGTCGATACCGATGATCACTCGTTTCTGACCAACGGTTTCGTAAGTCACAACACCGAGGCGCGCCTGGCCCGCCTCTCGACCGAGATGTTGCGCGACATCGAATCCGACACGGTCGAGTGGGGCCCGAACTACGACGAGTCCCAGCAGGAGCCGCTGGTGATGCCGGCGCGGTTCCCGAACCTGCTGGTCAACGGCTCCTCCGGGATCGCCGTGGGGATGGCGACCAACATCCCGCCGCACAACCTGCGCGAGTCGATCGGCGCGGTCAAGGCCTACATCGACAACCCCGAGATCGACTTGGCGGGATTGATGGAGCACGTCAAAGGGCCGGACTTCCCCGGCGGCGGGTTGATGAGCGCTGAAGGGATCCGCGACGCCTACGCCTCGGGACGAGCTTCGGTCCGGATCCGCGCCCGCGCCCACGTCGAGCCGCTGAAGGGCGGCCGCGACGCGATCATCGTCACCGAGCTGCCGTTCATGGTCAAGAAGGGCGGCGAAGGCGGCTTGATCACGAAGATCGCCGAGCTCGTCAGGGACAAAAAAATCACCGGGATCTCCGATCTGCGCGACGAGTCCGATCGCTCGGGCATGCGGCTTGTGATCGAGACCAAGCGAGGCGGCGACCCGCCCGAGGTCGTTCTCAACCAGCTCTACAAACGCACCCCGATGCAGAGCACCTTCGGCATCAACATGGTCGCCCTGGTCGACGGCGTACCGCGCACGCTGGGCCTCAAGGAGCTGATCGGCTACTACGTCTCCCACCAGCGTGAGGTCGTAATTCGCCGCACCCAGTACGACCTCCGCCGAGCAGAGGCCCGCGCACACATCCTCGAGGGGCTGCTGATCGCGCTCGACCATCTCGACGCGGTGATCGAGCTGATCCGGGCCTCGCCCGACACCGATGCAGCGAAGAGCGGCCTGGCCGAGCGCTTCACGCTGAGCGATGAGCAGGCCCAGGCGATCCTCGACATGCGCCTTGCCCGGCTCACCGCGCTGGAGTCCGGCAAGGTCCGCGAGGAGCACGACGAACTGGTGAAACGGATTGCCGAGCTGCGCACGATCCTCGGTGACCCAGCCCACGTCAATGCCCTGATCGCCCAGGAGCTCAACGAGATCGACGAGCGCTACGGCGACGAGCGTCGCACCGAGGTCACCCACTTCGAGGGCGACATGAACATCGAGGACATGATCGCCGACCAGCAGATGGTGATCTCGCTTACGCACTCCGGTTACGCCAAGCGGCTGCCACTTGCCACCTACCGCCAGCAGCACCGCGGCGGTCGAGGCGTGATGGGAATGGACCTGAAGGAGGACGACTACATCGAGCATCTCCACATTTGCTCGACCCACGACTTCCTGCTCTTCTTCACCAACCGCGGCAAGGTCTACCGGCTCAAGGTCTACGAGCTGCCGGAGGGCTCGCGCACCTCGAAGGGGCGAGCGTTGGTCAACGTGCTGCCGCTGCGCGATGGCGAGCGAGTGATGGCGGTGATCCCCACCCGCGACTTCAAGGAGAACAAATACCTCGCCTTCGCCACCGCGAACGGGCTGATCAAGAAGACCGAGTTCCTCACCTACAACACGCCGATCCGGGCCGACGGGATCATCGCGATCAAGATTCGCGACAACGATGAGCTGGTCCAGGTCCGCCTGACCTCGGGCGACGACGACCTGCTGATGGTCTCCAAGTCGGGCCACGCTTCGCGGTTCTCCGAGCAGGTGGTGCGGCCGATGGGACGCGACACCAGTGGCGTCAAGGGGATGAACGTCTCCGCCAAAGTCAATGGCGAGCAGAACAGGGTGCTGGCGATGGACGTCGCCCGCGACGATTCCGAGCTCTTCGTCGTCACCGAGAACGGCTACGGCAAGCGGACCTCGGTGGCCGAATACCCAGTCAAGGGCCGTGGCACCAAGGGAGTACTGACCGCGAAGCTGACCGAGAAGAAGGGCGGGCTCGCGGGCGCCCTGATCGTTCGCGAGCACCAGGACCTGCTGTTCATCTCCCAGAACGGGATGGTGCAGCGCACTCCGGCAGGCGGGATATCGCAGATGGGGCGGCCAACCCAGGGCGTCAGGGTGATGAACATCAAGGACGACGACCGGGTCAGCGCTGTGGCGCTGGTGGTGGAATCAGAGGAAGCCCCAGCCGTCGATGAGATCCCCACGGCCGACGAGCTCCCAACCGCAGACGAGACCGCACCACCCGAGCAGCCCCAAACCGAAGACGACTGAGTTCCCCTCAGCCTTAGGCAGCTGTCGGCAGGTACTGCTCCCAAGCGGGAGGGATGGTCGGGCTGGCCACCTGGATGAAGACAGAGGGCCCGGGGGCCTTCGGCCGCGTTCGCGGGTGCATCTCGATCTCGCGCGGCAGGCGATTGCCCTTGCGACGGTTGCAGTTGGCGCAAGCGGCGACGATGTTCTCCCACACCGATTTGCCGCCCCTGCTTCGTGGGATCACGTGGTCAACGGTCAGACCGGATTTCCGCGAGCCGCAGTACTGACAGGTCCAAGCATCGCGGGCGAGCACCGCGCGCCTGGTGATCTTGCGTCGATGAGCCTGGCGCGGCACGCGCACGTAGCTGACCAGGCGGATCACGTCGGGCCGCTCCATCGTCATCCGCTCGGAGTGAAGCGCGCCCTCGCGCCGCTCGAGCAGTTCAGCCTTCTCCTTCAGCAGGAGCACGGCAGCCCGTCTCAGTGTGCAGACGTTGATCGGCTCATACGTTGCATTGAGTACGAGTACCCGTGCCATGGTGGCCGAGATTCTACGCAGGCCTTCTTAACCCAAAGGGTAGGAGCCGAGAATTCGCACCGAGTCGGCCTTCGTTTTGAGCTGGGCGATCGCCTCGGAGAGGACCTCGTCGTCGAGGCCTCCTTCAAGGTCGCAGAAGAACATGTAGCGCCCCAGGCCCTGCCGCAGCGGTCGGGACTCGATCCGGCTCAGGTTGATATCTCGGCTGGAGAACTCCTGAAGCGCTTCCACCAGGGCCCCGGGATGGTCCTCCCCGAGCTCGGAGAAGACCAGGGAGGTCTTCCATTGCCCGACCCCGCTCGGCTCGGTGCCGATTGGCGCGATCCAGACGAAGCGGGTCACGTTGTCCGGCTCGTCCTCGACGTCTTCGCTCAGGATCGTGCAGTCGTAGAACGCCGCCGCCGAGCGGGCGCCGAGGGCGGCCCAGGGCCGGCTCGACTCTCCCACCATGCGAACCGCGGCCGCGGTGCTGCTGACGCTCCGCCGTTCCACACCCGGCAGTTGGTCGCGGAGGTATCTGGCGCACTGGGCGAGCGGCTGTGGATGGGAGAGCACCGCCTCGATTTGAGACAGGTCGACCGGCTCGCGGACGATCAGGTGAGCGTGGACGGTGAAGTCGTACTCGCCGACGATCGTCACCGCCTCTGCCTCGAAGGCGAGAGTGTCGAGGGTGCTGCGCACGGAGCCCTCGATCGAGTTCTCGAACGGCACGAAGGCCCGGTCCGCCTCGCCTTTCTCGACGGCGAGGATCGCGTCATAGACGGTCGAGGTCCGCATCGGCTCGAAATCTCCATCCGGCGCCGCGTCGCGCAACGCATCTTCGGTGAAGGTCCCAGCAGGTCCGAGGTAAGCGACCCGGCTCTGCCCGCTCACTGGAATTCGACGGTGTAGCTGGCTTCGTTGTTCGAGGACACCTGCTCGCCGGGTACGGGCTGGGCCTCAACTTCCAACGTCACCGTTCCCTGGGGTGCCGGGGTGAGCAGAATCGTCACGGTTTCGGTTTCCCCCGCCGCGATGCTGCTGATGCTCTGCTGCAAGGTGTTGCCGTTCACATTGACCGAGACGGTGACCCCGTTCTCAGTCGATTCGCCCTGGTTTTGGACTTGGACTTCGACTTCCGGCGTTTCTTCAGCCGTTACGGCGGTTGTGGATTCGGCTGTCAGTTCGGTGCCGTTGATGCTGGTCGCGATCAAGCCCAACCCATGAACGCCTGGGGTCGCCCCGCCGGTCGCCCCACTGACTGAGCCCAGCGCTGAGGTGACGGCTGCTTCGTCGAGCCACGTCGTCCCGTCCGGCACGAAGACGCTGTTCGGCACGTCGTCCCCTTCGACCCCGTTGTCGGCGAGCACGCCGTTGATCTTGGGTCGTGCGACGGTGGAGTAGAGGACGTCGCTGGCCACCAGCTTCTTCATCTGTGCGGCGATGGTGGCCGTGGCCTTCTCGGAGCCGACATCCCCAAGGGCCGTGCTCATCTGTTCGGCGATTTCGTTCATCGCGCTGCCACGCAATTCGTAGACCAGCTCCAGCGCAGTCTGTGCGTCGCTCATGTCTCCGGGTGCATCGAGCCCGTCGATCCGAGCCACGTAGCTGTCCATCGCGCTTCGGTCGGCGTTGACCTCCGCCACGAACTCGGTGACCGTGAGGCTGCCGGGATCGGCCAGCTTGCCGAAGAAGGTTTCGCTGGTCGTCGCCGTCTCGTCAACGATCTGAGTGACGTTCTCCGCGTAGTCGCTCAACGCTCGGTTCTGACGGGCGTTGAGACAGCCCTTGACGCCAAGCACGAGCAAAATGAGCACGAGCAGGCCGGCACCGAGTGCCAGACCACGTCGCAGCATGATCTGCTGCCGCTCAGGGCGTCGTGGGGGCCGCGCTCTGCGACGCGGCTCGGTTGCAAGCGAATCCTCCAAAAATGGCTCTCCGAAGCTGGTTGACTGGGCGGAGAGTATGCACGCTGGTGAGGTCGTGACGTCAAGACCCGCAGCAAACCTTGCGTTTTTGGGCGTTTCCGCCCGCAGGAAAGCCACGCAGGGCGGCGAACTCGAAGAGGCTGTGGTCGGCTCCCTTGTCCTCAACCGTTTTCTGATCGAGCGTCGGCTCGGCAGCGGCGGCTTTGGGGTTGTCTACGAGGCCTGGGACGGTCGTTTGGAGCGCCCGGTGGCCGTCAAGGCAATCGAATCGAAGAACGACGCCGGTGGGCGGGTGCTCCGCGAGGCGCAGGCCGCCGCCCGGCTCAACCACCCCGGCATCGTCACTCTCTATGAGATCGGCGAGGAGGACGGCCACGCCCTGCTCGTCAGCGA
Organism: Solirubrobacterales bacterium; assembly: GCA_025450195.1. Lineage (GTDB taxonomy): Bacteria > Actinomycetota > Thermoleophilia > Solirubrobacterales > 70-9 > VRUE01. The sequence goes on from JANWHW010000016.1 coordinate 111,128, forward strand.
GCTGGTCGAAGGCTCGACCTTGTCTCGGCTGAGCCGTGAAGGAGAGTTGAGCGACCGCGAGATCGGCGAGATCGGCGCCGATCTCTGCGAGGCCCTCGATCACGCCCACGCCCACGCCGTCGTCCACCGCGACATCAAGCCGCAGAACGTTCTCGTTCCCGAGGACGGCGAGCCTCGGGCCAAGCTGATGGATTTCGGAATCGCCCGTCTTACGGATGCCGCGACGATCACGGTGCCGGGAGACGTCGTCGGAACGCTTGCCTATATGTCTCCCGAGCAGGCCGAAGGCCGAGCGGCGGGAGTGGAGGCGGATGTCTATTCGCTTGCGCTGACGCTCTATGAGTGTTGGAGCGGGGAGAACCCAAACCGGCGAACGACGCCGGCGGCGACGGCCCGCGCGATCGGCTCCCGCCCACGCCCGCTTCACCGGCTCCGTGCGGACCTGCCTCGTGAGCTGACCAGGACGATCGACGATTGCCTCGAGCAGCGCCCGTCGCGCCGGCCGAGCCTCGAGGATCTTGGCGTCGCGATCGAGGGCTCGCTCGACCAGCTCGAGGATCGCCCTCCTCGCGCCGCCCAGCCGATCGGGCTACGGTTGGGCCTTGCCGCGGCCGCCGCCGTGCTCGGCGCTTGGCTCGCGATCGGCCACGGAGCCGTGCTGCCGTAGGATTTCAGCCGATTTCCCGGCCAAACAGGACTGCCCTCGGCTGGCGCCAAGGAGGAGGCTCAGATCAGCGTTCTACGCAACCTTGAGAGTCGGATCGAAGGCCTCGTCGAGGGGGTCTTCAGCCGTGCTTTCAGCTCGGAGGTCCAGCCGGTCGAGCTTGCTCGCAAGCTCGCCAAGGAGATGGATGCGCACAAGACCGCCGGGGTGGCTCGGGTGTATGTCCCGAACGAGTACACAGTCTTCCTCTCCAGCAAGGACCGTGCCAGGGTCGAGGGCTATGAGCGCTCGCTAGAGCAGGAGCTGTCCGGCTATCTGCTCGATCACGCTCGCCGCCGCGCCTATGACCTGCTGACCCGACCCACCGTCGATTTCAAAACAGACGAGCGCTTGCGGCTGGGAGAGTTCGGCATTCAGACCCGTTTGGTCAAGCCTCCTGCTCACGAGGGCGAGAGTCCCAGCCAGGGCGAGGAGGGCCACACAATGGTCTACTCGGCGGTCCGCGACGCGGCCTCCTCCAAGGACCCTTCCCCTTCGGCTCCAGCCTCCGTCACCACGCGGGCCGTCATCTCACTCGATGACCGCCGCTATGTGCTGGATGGCCCTCGCGCGACAATCGGCCGGTCCAAAGACGCCGATTGCGTACTGCGCGACCCAAACGTCTCCCGCCATCACGCCGAGCTTCGCCGCTCGCCCTCGGGCGATTGGACTGTCGCCGACCTTGGCTCCACAAATGGGATCAAGGTCAACGGCCGCCGCGTCGGCTCAACCCGGCTCAACCCGGGCGATCAGGTGACCGTGGGAGCGACGACCTTCGTGTTCGACATCGAGCAGTGAGAGTCTCTGACGCGTGGACTACGACCCGATCTCCGTCGCCCTCAAGTTCGGCTTCCTCGCCGTCCTCTACTTCTTCCTGCTCTGGATAGCTCGCAGCGCTCTGAAGGACCTCCGCGGCACCATCGCCCCGGCGCCTGATGCGACTGGCTTCCATGCGGCGCCGTACGGCGAGCCGGTAGGCGCCACGGAGTCCTGGTTGGTGGCCGAGCACGGCGGCGGTCTGACCGAGGGCAAGCGGTTTGACCTGATCGGCGGCCTTTCGATTGGGCGCTCCGGCGAAGCCGACGTGCAGATCGAGGACCGCTATGCCTCCGGCCTTCACGCCAGGATCTTCTCGCGAGATGGACGCACCTACGTCGAAGACATGGACTCCACGAACGGCACGCTCGTGAACGACGCGAAACTGAGAGGCGAGGTCGAGCTGATCGACGGCGACGTGGTCCGGATCGGCGATACGTCTTTCAGGTACGAGGCGGGTGGCTGATGCTGCGAGTCGACGAACAGGTCTCCCGCACGGACACCGGCCGCCAGCGCAGTGCCAACGAGGACTCCTTCTTCGTCCGCTCGCCGATCTTCGTCGTCGCGGACGGCATGGGAGGCGCGCAAGCGGGAGAGGTGGCTTCGAAGACCGCGGCTGAGGCATTCGCCATCGACCTGCCCGATGCGCCGCCTGAGCAGGTCCTTCGCGAGACGATCGAGGACGCCAATCGCCAGATCCACGAGCTCGCTCGCGCCGATCCGTCTCGGGCGGGGATGGGAACGACGATCACAGCGGCAATCGTCGATGCCCAGAGCGAAGAGGTTTCGATCGGCCACGTTGGAGACAGCCGCGCCTACCGGCTGCGTGGCGGCAAGCTCGAGCGCCTCACCCGCGACCACTCGCTGGTCGAGGAGATGCGTCGCAAAGGCCAGATCACCGATGCCCAGGCCGAGGACCATCCCCAGCGCTCGATCATCACCCGGGCCCTGGGCCCCGAGCCCGAGGTTGAGGTCGACGTGCAGACGGTTCCCGCCGCACCCGGCGATGTCTTCCTGATTTGCTCCGACGGGCTGACCACGATGGTCGACGAGGACCGGATCCGTGAGGTCCTGGCCGGGGTCCAGTCTGTGGATGAAGCGGTGCGCAGCCTGATCGAGGAGGCAAACCGGGCCGGTGGGCGCGACAACATCACCGCCCTCGCCTTCCGCCTCGAAGACGCCGCCGCACCGCAGCGTGCACCCGAGAGTCCGACTCTGGTCGGCTCAGCCGCGGAGGAGGCCGGGCTCACTGCCGCCGAGGTCCGCCGCCGCGCCGCGACGGCAGCGGCCAAGGAGCGACGCGAGCAGCTGGCGGCCAAGCCGAAGGGGCGACGCCTGCGCACGACGGTAAAGGTGCTCGCCGCCGTGGTTGTGCTCGCCGCCCTAGCGCTCGGCGCCTTTTACGGCAGCCGACAGGTGTGGTTCCTCGGCACCGATTCCGGGGGCCGCGTCGCTCTCTATCGCGGCCTTCCCTACGAGCTTCCCTTCGGTATCGAGCTTTACCAGCAGCGCTACGCGACGCCGATCCAAACCACCTCACTGCCGCCACGGCGCAGAGAAGCGGTGAGCGGCCACGATCTTCGTTCCCGCGACGACGCGGCTTCGCTGGTGGAAGACATCGAACGCAGCCAGGGAGTTCCATGAGCTCTGTGGGGCGTATTTCGTGATCTCGGCGAGAAACCGGGAGCTGGCTGCCCTGATCCCGGTCGCCTTACTCCTCACAGCCGGATTCGCCGCCGTCTTCGCCCAGGAGAACACTCGGCTGGGCGATCTCAGCTTGGTCTACGGCGCCTACTTCCTCGCGGTTTGCCTCGCCGCCCACATCTACCTGCGGATCCGCCTCCCCGACGCCGACCCCTACCTCTTCCCACTAGTTGCTCTGTTGACCGCCTTCGGGCTGGTGATGATCTACCGGATCGACGCCGATCTGGCTCGCGACCAGGCCAACTGGTTCGTACTCGGCCTTGTCCTCTTTGCGCTGACCATCCACTTCCTGCGTGACTACGACGTGCTGGAGCGCTACCGATACACGATCGCCGCCGTCGGCCTGCTGTTGCTCTTGGCGCCGCGCCTGCCGGGGATAGGCCAGCAGGTGAACGGGGCCTACCTCGGGGTAGAGCTCGGCCCGCTCGCCTTTCAGCCCGCCGAGTTCTCAAAGATCTGCATCGTCGTCTTCCTCGCCAGCTACCTGCGCGAGCATCGCGAGGTGCTGATCGTCGGCGCCCGCCGCGTACTGGGGGTGACGCTGCCGCCGCTGAAGCACCTCGGCCCGCTGCTGGTCGTCTGGGGCGCGTCGATGTTCATGCTCGTCTTCATCCGCGATCTGGGCAGCTCACTGATGTTCTTCGCGGCCTTCCTGGCCCTGCTCTACGTGGCGACCGGGCGCTTCTCCTTCGTCGTGATCGGGATGGCGATGTTCCTCCTCGGCGCCTGGTTCTTCTCCTCGACCGTGCCTCACGTGCACGACCGGATCGAGGTGTGGCTCGATCCCTACAGCGATCCGACCGAAAGCGGCTATCAGGTCCTGCAATCGATCTTCGCCCAGGCCGATGGGGGACTGTTCGGCAAAGGGTTCGGTCAGGCGTTGGTGACGATCCCGGGGAGCAACGACGCCCTTCTGCCCGCCGCGCAGACCGACACGATCTACGCGTTGATCGTCAACGAGCTGGGCCTGTTCGGGGCCTGCGGCGTGGTGCTGATCTATTTGCTGATCACCGCCCGGGGCTTCAAGATCGCGCTGCTGGCCGCCGACGGCTTCTCAAAGCTGCTCGCGACCGGACTGACCGCGGTCTTCGCGATCCAGGCCTTCGTGATCATCGGCGGCGTAACTCGGGTGATCCCGCTGACCGGCGTCACCCTGCCCTTCATCAGCTACGGCGGCAGCTCGATCGTCGCCAACTTCGTCTTGCTGGCCCTGCTGCTCCTGATCTCCGATCGCGCCCGCCGTGAGGCCGGCTCTTCGGGCCGCCTCGGCGAACCGGCGATGGGGGGCTCGTGAACCGCCAAATCGTCAAGCTGTTCGGGCTGGTCATGGCTCTCTTTGCGGTGCTGATCGGCTTCACTTCCTACTGGGCGGTCTTCGAGGCCAAGGCCCTGAAGGAAAAGGACGCGAACAAGCGCCCGCTGCTGGAGCAACAGCGAATCGAGCGCGGCAGGATCCTCACCGCCGACGGCACGGTGATCGCCCGCTCGGTCTCCAAGGGCAGGGGCGCCAACAAGCGCTACGTCCGCCGCTATCCGGAAGGGGCCCTGTACGGACACCCGATCGGCTACAGCTTCGTGCGCGAGGGAGATTCCGAGTTCGAGCAGTTCCACAACGACGAGCTGATCGGCAACGAGTCGGAGTTCGCCTCCATCGTCGATGAGCTCCTCGGCCATCAGCAGAAGGGCAACGACATCGTCACCAACATCGATTCCAATGCTCAGCGGGTCGCTCTGAGCGCTCTCGAATCGGCAGGCTTCGGAGCGGTGGTGGCGATAGAGCCGAGCAGTGGTGAGGTGAAGGTGCTCGCCTCCAACCCTCCCTTCGACCCCAACCGCGTCCCCTTCGAATTGACCGAGCTGAACCAGAACGAAATCGAAGCGCCGCTATTCAACCGAGCGACCCAGGGGCAGTACCCGCCAGGCTCGACTTTCAAGGTCGTCACCGCGGCAGCCGGCCTCGACAGCGGCGCAATCACTGCCGAAACGCCGATCGACGCGCCGGGGTCGCTCGAAGTCGAAGGCACCGCGCTGGAAAACGACTTCGGCCAGGACTTCTTCGGGGCCACCCTCGACACGGCGCTGACCAACTCGGTCAACACCTGGTTCGGGCAGCTGGGCCAGCAGCTCGGCAACGACACGATGTTCGAATACATGGAACGGTTCGGATTCAATTCGATCCCGCCGATTGACCTGCCCGAAGACGAGGTTTCCCCCAGTGGGGTCTTCTTCGAAGAAGAGCTGCTCGATCACAACGATCCGGTCGACCTGGCGCGGATGGCGATTGGGCAGGAGCGGTTGGCGGTGACGCCGTTGCAGATGACGATGGTTACCGCAGCGGTCGCCAATGAAGGCAGGTTGATGAAGCCGCAGATCTGGAACCGGGTTATCGACCCCGATGGCCGCGTTACCGATCGTCTCGATCCCTCCGAGTACAGCCAGCCGATTGACGAGGAGACGGCGGCGGAGCTGACGACGGCGATGGAAGGGGTGGTCAGCTCCGGAACCGGTACCAACGCGGCAATCCCCGGCGTCGCTGTGGCCGGCAAGACGGGCACCGCCGAAACGCCGGGCAACGAGGCCTGTGGCGGGGGTGTCGACGAGAACCAGGCTTGGTTCATCGGCTTCGCGCCCGCCGACGATCCCGAGATCGCGATCGCCGCGACGGTCGAGTGCACCGAACAGTTCGGAAACGACGTAGCGGCACCGATCTTCCGCGAAGTCGCGGAAGCAATCCTCGATGAGGGCTGAGCATGTTGAATGACGGTGTGATGAGTCCTTCCAGGGGAGGAGCAGGTGCCTGACATGGATCAGGGAGCGGTGGTCGACGGCCGCTACCGCCTCGTGCAGAAACTCGGCTCGGGCGGGATGGCCGATGTCTGGCTCGCCGAAGACCCCCACCTGCAGCGCCACGTCGCGCTCAAGGTCTTGCATCAGCACTTTGCTCAGGATCGCGAATTCGTCGAACGCTTCCGCCGCGAGGCCGAGGCCGCCGCCGGGCTGCAGCACCCGAACATCGTCTCGATCTTCGACCGGGGGGAGGTAAACGGGACCTACTACATCGCGATGCAGTACATCCAGGGCCGCTCGCTGAAGCAGCTGATCGACGAGGGGCTCAGCCCCGAGAAGGCCGTTGGGCTGATTCGCCAGGTCCTGGAGGCAGCGGGCTTTGCCCATCGCAACGGCGTGGTGCACCGGGACCTGAAGCCGCAGAACGTGATCGTCGACGCCGACGGCAAGGCGATCGTCACCGACTTTGGCATCGCCCGTGCCGGCGCCTCGGAAATCACCAGGGCGGGCTCGGTGATGGGCACGCCGCACTACCTCTCGCCGGAGCAGGCACAGGGCTTCGACGTGACCGCGGTCTCAGACCTCTACTCGATAGGGATGGTTCTCTTCGAGGCGCTCACCGGGCGCGTCCCATTCGAAGCCGACTCCGCTGTGGCGATCGCGATGAAACAGGTCTCGCAGGCGCCCCAGCGCCCCAGCTCGATCAATCCCAAAGTCTCCCCGGCCCTCGACGCAGTCGTGATGCGGGCGCTGGAAAAGGAACCCGGGAATCGCTTCCAGAACGCCGATGCGTTCATCGCCGCGCTCGACGCGGCGCTTCAGGACCCTGCCGGGGGCCGCGGCACAGCGATGTTTGCGCCGCTGCCGCCAATCGTTGCGGCCCCTGGCCAAGCGAACGATGAGCTGAGCGCCGAGGAGGAAGCCGCCCGCAAGCGACGACGACGGATCTGGATGGCCGTGGCGCTGGCGGTTCTGATCGGCGCCTTGATCGGGTTCCTCGCCACCCGCGACACGACAGCCGAGGTGCCGAACGTAACCGGCAGCCAACTCGGCGACGCCGAACGTCTGCTGAAGAACAACGGCTTCACGGTGGGGGAAGTGAAGCGGGTTGAGCGCGTAGCCCCGGCGAACGAAGTGCTCGAGCAGGATCCCACGGACGGCGAGGTCTCACTCGACTGCAGCTTCCTCAATCTGTTTTGCTCGAAGCCCGAGGTGGCGCTGACGGTTAGCGCCGGCCCCGGTACGGAAAAAGTCCCCGCGACCGCTGGCCTGGCCCAGCAAAAAGCGAGCGAAGCGCTGAGGGACGCCGGCTTTGAGCCACAGGTGGTAGGCGCCAATTCCGAAGACGTCGATGCGGGGACCGTCATCCACTCCGAACCCTCCGCGGGCACCACAGTGATGCGCGGCTCGACCGTGATCCTGAAGGTTTCGAAAGGCCCCAAGCTGCAGAAGGTGCCGGTCCTGGTCGGCTCCCCGCACGGCGTGGCGGTGGAGCAAATCCACGAGCGAGGCCTCGTCCCAGACGTCACGGAAGAGGAGAGCTCCGCCCCTGCCGGAGAGGTGATCCGCCAGTCCCCCAGCGCCGGCTCCGAACTGCCGCGCGGGGCGTCGGTGATGATCGTGGTTTCCAAGGAAGAGGAGTCGCTGACCGTGCCCAACGCGATCGGAGTGGAACGCAAGACCGCGGTCGAAGAAATGCGCGCGGCTGGGCTCAATCCGACCGTGCAAGAACAGGAAACCGAAGTTCCCTCTCAGGTTGGCCGCGTCACCGATCAATTCCCCCCGCCTGGTTCGGAAGTCCAGGCCGGCTCGACCGTGACGTTGGTCGTCGGCAAGCGAGCGGCGGGCTCGACCACTCCCGAATCCGAATGACCGGTCTTCGGATACGTTCGCGAGGCGCCGGATGAAGGTCGCCGTGCTCTGCGGCGGTCGTTCGTCTGAGCACGAGGTGTCGCTGCGCTCAGGCGAAGCGGTGGCCAAGGGCTTGGAGCAGGCAGGCCACGACTCACTGCTGGTCAAGATCGATCGGAGCGGCGGTTGGAGCCACGATGGGGGGCCTGTGGAGCTCTCGCCCGGGCGGGGCCTCCTCGCCGCCGACGCTGTCTTCCCCGCGCTCCACGGCCCGTTTGGCGAGGATGGAAGCGCGCAGGGGCTGCTCGAGTGGCTCGATGTCCCCTACGTCGGCTCCGACGTCCTCTCCTCGGCGGTCTGCATGGACAAGCTGACGCTGAAGCGGCTCTTTGCCGGTCGGGGGATTCCGCAGGTCGATTTCGTCGGCGTCGATGAGGAGGACTGGCGCGGTCGCTGCTCAGGGCTCGGGCTGCCCCTTTGGGTGAAGCCCTCCCGGCTGGGCTCGAGCGTCGGGATCAGCAAGGTCGAAGGACTGGCGGAGCTGGATGCGGCGGTAGAGCTGGCGCTTCGCCACGATCCCCGCGTGATCGTCGAGGCCTCAGCCCAGGGCCGCGAGCTCGAGTGCTCCCTGCTGGGCAACGAGACGGTCGAAGCCTCGGTGCCGGGTGAGGTGATCGCCCATGGCGACTGGTACGACTACGAGCACAAGTACAGCGACGGCGGTATGGAGCTGGTCGTCCCGGCCCCGATTCCCGCCGATCAGGCCAGCCGCCTTCGCGACCTCGCCGTCGAGTCGTTTCGGCTGGGCGGCTGCTCGGGCCTTGCCCGTTGCGACTTCTTCGTCGAGCCCGACGGGGAGGTGCTCGTCAACGAGATCAACACGATGCCCGGCTTCACCGAGACCAGCGTCTACGCCAAGCTCTGGGAGGCGAGTGGCCTCAGCTACCCCGACCTCTGCGACCGCCTCATCTCCCTGGCGATCGACCGCCACCGCGCCGCTCGCTCGTTCGAGTTCTAACCGACGCTGGGTCGATCAAGGAGCAGGTTCTCAATCCAACAGCTTGATGTCGCTGATCTCGATCTGGTAGCGACCCGCCTGATCGCGGGCTTCCGATGCCTTGGTGAACCAGAGGAGGAAGTAGGTCGACGGCTGCCGCGCGGCGAGGTCGATGTCCTGAGTCGTTCCGGCGTCGGCCACTTCGCCCACCGGTTCGCCCCACCCCGAAAGCTCCGACGGCGGTCCGGCGGGAGCTGCATAGACCTTGGCGTCCCAGCCGGGGCTGGGGCTGCGGACGACCATCTTCGACGGGTTGCCCGGCGAGGCGGCGGTCACGTAGACGCCGACGCCCGGTTCGGGCCCCGACTTGGTGCCGGCAAAGGTGTCGGAGTCGTAGTGCTCCGATTCCCAGGCGGTCCCGGTCGGGTCTCCGTCCGCTGCCAGCCCCACCTTGCTGCCTATCTCTTCGCCATCGCCCTGGGGGTCGTAGTCGGTCGCCGCCGTGATCGCCACCGGAGTGCCCTTGCCATCGTCGGCGCCGCCTCCCCCGATCCCGCTTGAGATCAGCTGCACGACGAGGAGCGCTCCTCCGGCCACCAGCAACAGGACGATGATCGCGGTCCAAGACCAGCGAGCGCGGCTGGAGAGCTTCCGCTTCGGCGGCGGCACCGCATCGAGCACGCTGGTTGCCTCACCGGTTGTCGACCCAGCCCGAGCGGCCTCGACCTCGAGCGCGGTCTCGAGGTCGTCGATCATCGCGTCGATCCCCTCGTAGCGCTCGGCCGGGTTCTTGGCGGTCGAACGCTCCACCACCAGAGCCACGGCGGCCGAGGCTTCCGGCCGTCGCCTCTGCACGTCGGGAAGCTCCTCGTTGACGTGTTTCATCGCCACCCCGACCTGGCTGTCGGCGTGGAAGGGAACCTGGCCGACCAGCATCTCGTAGAGGACGACGCCCAGCGAGTAGACATCGGAGCGAGGGTCCACCTCCTGTCCCATCGCCTGCTCGGGCGCCACGTAATCCGTGGTGCCAAGAACGCGACCGGTCGCCGTCATTCCGTCCTGTTCGAGCTGGCGGGAAATACCGAAGTCGGTCAGCTTGGCTCGCCCCTCGTCGTCGATCAGGACGTTTTGCGGCTTGATGTCCCGGTGAACCATGCTGCGTCCATGGGCGACGCTGAGGCCGCGGCCGATCTCGATCGCGTAGGCGATCGCCTCCTGGGTGTCGAGCGCGCCGACCCGAGAGATCCGCTGCTTGAGCGTCTCCCCCTTTACGTACTCGAAGACGATGTAGGGGTGCCCGCCGTCCTCACCCGCGTCGATCACAGAGACGACGTTCGGGTGAGACAGCTTCGCGACAGCCCGCGCCTCCTGCCGGAACCGCTCAAGCTGGTCCGGCTGCTCGGACATCTCACGGTGCATCACCTTCACCGCCACCGGCCGGTCGAGCGTTTCGTCGCGTGCCAGGTAAACCGTCGACATCCCACCGCTGCCCAGCTTTGCCTCCAGCCGGTAGCGACCCGACAAGACCGTGCCAATCATCGAGCTGGAGGAGCGGGCTTCCATCTAGGCGTTCATATTGTCGAGCAATGTGGGTCTAGGTTTCGAGGCACCTTGACTGCGGCCTTCCCGTGGGCGGGTCGTGTCGGGCGGCAGGCTGTCGCTCTGATCGTTAGAGCCGGGCTTAGGGATTCCGGCGGACCTCTGCGGGCCCACCGACGACCTGGCCTACCCGCTTCGCTTCAGGGTAATGCCCTCGAAGCAGGCTCAGCGCCTCGGCTTCGTCGGCGGCGCCGACGACGACGCAAAAGCCGCAGCCCATATTGAAGACCTCGTGCATCTCGTCCTCTGAAACGCCTCCCCGCTCCTGGATCAGCTCGAAGACCGGGTGTACGGGCATCGGGTCATCGATCTCATAGCCGACCTCGGCGGCGAGGCGCAGGAGGTTGCCGAGCCCCCCCGAGGTGATGTGGGCGAGCCCGCGCACGTCAACGCTCGAGCGCAGCAGCTCCAGTATCGGCTTGACGTAGATCTCGGTTGGCTCCAGCAGCACCTCGCCGAGCGGGCGGCCGAGCCGGCCATCGGGGTCGCTGTCGAGCGGGATCCCCTCCAGCGCCGAGCGGGCGAGCGTGTAGCCGTTGGAGTGGATCCCGGAGGAAGGGAGTCCGATCACCACATCTCCGACCCCAACGTCGAAGCCATCGATGATCGAGTCCAGCTCGACGGTCCCGAAGCAGGCGCCGGCAACGTCGAAGCCGCTCACCATGTCGCCAAGCTGCGCCAGCTCGCCGCCCGGGATCTCGATCCCCGCCAGCTCGGCACCGCGGGCCAGCCCGACGCCGATCTGTTCGCAGACCTGGGGGTCGGCGCGGTCGGTCGCGATGTAATCGAGCATCGCGAGCGGCTCGGCCCCAACGCAAATCACGTCGTTGACATTCATCGCCACGCAATCGATGCCGACTGTGTCGGCCCGGCCCAGCTCCTCGGCGATCCGCAGCTTGGTCCCCACGCCGTCAGTGGACAGCGCGATCCCAAGCCGCTCATCGATGCGAATGACGCTCGCGTAATGCCCCGGCAACGAAACCTGGCGCGTTGGGCGCTCCAGCTCTATCGCGCTCAGGGCCTTGACCAGGCCGGCAACCGCCGAGTCTGCGGCCTCCTGGTCCACACCGGCCTTCGCGTAGGCGTCCTCGCTGCTCACCGCAAGCCCCCGCGCTTCGCCTGCTCTACGCTCACCGGCCGATTCTCTCAGGCCCCCCGGCCTCTTGACAGCTTGGCGAGGACCACGGCGGCGAGGCCCGCGCGGTAGGCCGCGTATGGCCACAGGGCGCGGTCGCGCTCGACGAGGCGGATGAGGCGCTGGGAAGCGAGGGTCGAGGCGAAGGAGGCCACGGCTCCGATCGCCATCGAGCGCTGCAGTCCCGGTGCTGCCCCTCGTCGCCTCAGCCGCACCCCCTTCAAGGCGGTGGCGCCGACGATGATCGGCAGGGCAATCGTCCGTGAGAGCAGGTTGGCCTGGTCTCGCGAGAAGAGCCGCCACCGGGCTGCCGCCAGAGTGATGCCGTTGCGCGACACGCCTGGGGCGAGCGCCGCCGCCTGCGCGATGCCGAGCGCTAGACCGTCGGCACCGGTCGCCTCGCCGCCCCCTCGTCGCTGGGGCCGCATGTCCGCCAGCAGCATTGCGGCTGCCCCAGCCAGCAGTCCGATCGCCGTGGCCTTCGGGCCGCCCAGGCGCTGCTCGATCGGCCGCTCGAGCGTGTACCCGACCGCGGCGGCGGGAAGGAACGAGAGCCCAAGGATGAGGGCCCGCCTTCCATCGAAGGAACGCAGCTCTTCTACGATCGCCTCGCGCTGGCCGATCAGCAACGCCGCAGCCGCACCCGCGTGCAGCGCCACCTCGAAGCTCTTCCGCACCTCAGGATCGAGCAGCTCCCAGTCCCAGCCCGCGAGCCACGGGATCAGAACGATGTGGGCGGAGCTGGAGACCGGCAGCAGCTCGGCAGGACCTTGGACGATTCCCAGCGCAAGTGCGCGCCGGGCAGGGATCGCTCCGTCGGCGGCAGGGCTCAAGCGTCGCTCGAGCCCGCCGGCTCGGCATTGGCGCCGTCACCCACCGTCTCAGGCTTTGCGGTGGGCCCGCCGCCGCGCCGCCGCCGGATCAGCAGGTAGACGATGCCGATCAGGACCGCAGCCACCACCGCGTAGTCCAGGAAGTGCAGGTGGTCGCGCCACTCTTCCCAGTTCTCTCCCACCTGTTCGCCGATCAGCGCCAGCATCAGGACCCACGGGATGCAGCCGAGCAGGGTTAGCACTGTGAATCGCCAGAACGGCATCTTTGCGACGCCAGCCGGCAGCGAGATGAAGGTGCGAACGATTGGCAGCATCCTCGAGAAGAAGACGGTCGCGCTGCCGTAGCGCTCGAACCAGTCGTCGGCCCATTTCAGGTGTTTGGGACTGATGTGGATCAGCTTGTTCTTATCGAGCAGGTCGATCCGTCCGTAGTAACCGATGGCATAGGCAGCCCAGGAGCCGACCAGGTTGCCGAGCACTCCCGCGGCGACGACCCCGAACAGCGTCAGCTCTCCTTCGGCGACGCTCGCTCCCGCGAAGAGCATGATTGCCTCGCTTGGCACCGGCAGGCAGGCGGACTCCAGCGCCATCAGGATGAAGACGGCCGGCAGGCCGGTCGTGCTGATGAAGTCGGTCCCCGCGTTGACGATCGGGTCGAGGAAGAAGTCTGTGACGCTGGCGAAGAGCATGCGCGAAGCGGGGATTGTAGGTGGCAGGTCCCCTACCAACTAAACTCGCTGGAGCGCGGAGGGAGCAAGCGTCCATTTCTGGTTCTTCGCGCAGCGAACGAAGCGCGAGCCCGACTTCTCTTATGCACCGGTTGAACCATCCCGTCTATCGCAATCGGTTCCTTCAGGTGGTGGCCGATGCGCTGCTGATCGCCGCTGCCTTCTACCTTGCGTTCCGGCTGCGCTTCCTCGACGACCAGCATGGGATGCCGCACCGCTACGAGGTCCTCTTTTCGCAGGCAGTTCCCTTCGTCGTGGTCGGCAAGATCACCGTTTTCGCGATGTTTGGCCTCTACCAAAAGTGGTGGCGCTACGTAAGCGGTCGAGACTTCATGACGATCGTCCGTGCCGTCGCCGTTGCCAGTGGGGTCCTCGTCGTCCTGTTCACGGTTGTGCAGCCGTTCGACCACGACCTTCCACGCTCGGTTGCGGTCATGGATTTCATCCTGACGCTGCTGTTGATCACCGGTGCTCGCCTCGCGGTGCGCCTGATCGTCGAGCGCCCAACGCGCGGCGATCGCGTCCCCAAGCACGAGGTGCTGGTGGTCGGCGCCGGCTCCGGCGGCCAGATGGTCGTCCGCGAGCTGCAGCTCAACCCCAACCTCGGCTCCACCGCGATCGGATTCGTCGACGACGACCCCCGCAAGCGCGGCATGCGCATGTCGGGCGGTCTGAAGGTCCTGGGCTCGACCAAGGAGATCGCAACCATCCTCGATGAGACCTCGCCGGATGAGGTCGTGATCGCGATCCCCTCGGCGCCGGGGACCCTGCGAGCGAAGGTCGTCGCCGCATGCCGCGATCGCCAGATCCGCGTCCGTACGCTGCCCACGGTCTTCGAGCTGCTGCGGGGCGGCGTTCAGCTCAACAAGCAGCTGCGCGACGTCCAGGTCGAGGACGTGCTGGGAAGGGACCCGGTCGTCTTCGAGCTGGACCGCGTCGGCGCCTACCTGCGCGACCGCATCGTGCTCGTCACCGGAGCGGGTGGGTCGATCGGCTCTGAGCTATGCCGCCAGATCGCCAGCGTAGAACCACGCCTGCTGGTGATGCTCGATCACGCCGAGGACAACCTGTTTGAGATCGACCGCGAGATGGTCGAGGAGCGGCACTTCAGCACGGTTGAGTCGGTGCTGGCCGACTGCAAGGAGCCGCATCGAATGCTGGAGACGATGCAGCGGTTCAAACCGTCAGTGGTCTTCCACGCAGCCGCCTACAAGCACGTCCCGCTGATGGAGGCCAATCCGCTCGAGGCCGTTCGCAACAACGCGATCGCGACCCGGATCACCGCCGAGACGGCGGCCGCCTCGAGCGTCGAGCGCTTCGTGTTGATTTCGACCGACAAGGCGGTCAATCCGCAGACCGTGATGGGCGCCTCCAAGGCGATGGCCGAGTGGATCGTCGAGGCAGCGGGCCAGAAGCATCCCGGCACGCGGTTCGCCAGCGTCCGCTTCGGAAACGTGCTCGCTTCTTCGGGGAGCGTCGTACCGATCTTCCGCAGCCAGATCGAGCGGGGCGGCCCGGTCACCGTCACCCATCCGGAGATGACCCGCTACTTCATGACGATCCCCGAGGCGGTGCAGCTGGTCATCAGGGCCGGAGACATCGGCGCCGGGAAGGGCGAGGTCTTCGTCCTCGACATGGGCGAACCGGTGAAGATCGTCGACCTAGCCCACAACATGATCCGCCTCGCCGGCTATGAGCCGGAAGCCGACATCGCGGTCGAGTTCACCAAGCCGCGACCGGGGGAGAAGCTGCACGAGGAGCTGATCGGAATCGGCGAGACGCGGCAGCCGACCGCCGCGCGCCGGATCCGCCGTGCGGTGCGGGAGGTGCCGATCGACCCCGATTGGGTCGACGGCACGCTCAACTCGCTCGAGCACATGGTCATGGCCGGCAACGAGGCCAACCTGTCCGAGCGAGTGGTGGAGCTGATCACCTCGCAGGGCGGGGACACGGCGACGGTCAGCTACGACGGGTAGCCTCTCGCAGCCAGTCCCTTGGAGCTGATTACGAAAATCGGCGCATTTGCAGGCTTGGCTGCGTTTTTGGGCCTCGCCGTGCTCGCCTTGCTCTCCTTCGCGCAGGGGCGCGATATCCGCCGCTTGCGCGAGTGGGCGGGCTCGGCGCCCGAGCGCGACGCGGAGCGCAAGGAGTCGACCTCGGCGGCCGCCGCGCAACGAGCCGAGGAGCTTCGCAAGCTGGAAGAGGCGCGCGACGCCGAGCGCGAGGCGGTGGGCCTTCGCGAGAAACGCCGCGACCGGCGCGAGGCCGGCTTGCCGGAAATGACCAGGATGGAACGGTTGCGCCAACGCTTCCGCGGCACAGGCGACAGCCTGGGAGAACCGCGGTACTTGATCGCCCTCTTCGCCGTGATGTTGATCGCCGGGGGTGGGGTCGCCTACGCTGTGCTGCACGGATTTGGCGGGGATGACGGCAACGGTGGCAAGAGCGGCAAGAACGCCGCCACCACCCTCAAGCCGAGCGAAATCACCGTCACGGTGCTTAACGGAACCGCGGTACCCGGCCTGGCTGCCAGCTACGGCAATGAAGTCGAGCGCAGCGGGTACAAGCTGGGCGAGGTCACCAACAGCGCCTCTAGCTTCGTCGACAGCGTGGTGATGTTCGAACAAGGCAGCGGACGCGAGGCGCATCGCGTCGCGAATGAGCTGGGAATCTCTCAGGTGCGCCTGATGACCTCGGACATCGCCGCCGTCTCGGGTGGCGCGCCGGTTTCGGTCGTGGTCGGCGAGGACAATGCCTCGTCACCAGGTTGAGGGGCTCGCCCCATGCGACGAGCCCCTAGCCTCGGCGCAGTCGTCTTCGCGCTGCTGGTCGTCGCCACTCTCGCCGCGTTCGCTTGGTCCCAGCGATTGAAGCGAGACCCACTCGTCCTCGATCGCGTCAGCTTCGGAACGCCGGCCAGCCGGGCGTTCACGCCGAACCGCGATTGCCACTTCGACCGCATCCGCATCCGCTTCCGCGTCACCCGCTCAGATAACGCCAACGTCCAGGTCATCAAGCCGGGGGGCAAGCTCGTAGTCACCCTCGCCCGCGACGAGTTCCTGAAGCGCTACCGCTTTTTCACCTTCTACTGGGACGGCCGCGTTCGCAACGACGGCAAGGCGGACCCAGGCCGCTACAAGCTGCGGGTGAAACTGCTCGACCAGGATCGGACGCTTGTGCCCGGCGGGGTGATGCGGCTGCACGAGGCGCCGCGAGAGCCCACTCGTAATTGCCCGCCACGCGGGCGGCCGATTGAGGTCGGGCATTGAGCGACTTCCTCGCCGGCGCCGGCGTTGTCATCGCCGCAGCCGCAGCAGCCACGGCGATCTTGCTGCCGCCGGGTCGCGCCCGCTCGGCGGCGATGCTCATCGCTCTTGTCCTCAGCCCCGTCCTGATCCTCGCCGACCAGTGGCACTCGCCCGAGATCGCCGACCTACGCGAAGGATCCGCCCGCTTGGCCCTCCTGGGCATTGCTGCAGTGGCGGCGGCCACCGCACTTGGCCTCGCCTTCCGGCGCTGGCCAATCGCGCTTCCCCTCGCGATTGTCTTCACCCTTCCCTTTCGCGTCCCGCTTGAGGCGGGCGGCGACACCGCCAACCTCCTCGTCCCGCTTTATCTAGTCATCGGAGGTGGAGTTGTCGCCACCCTCCTCAAGGAATGGGCGGGCAGGAGTGCGGCAGCTCCGACACGCCCAGTCGCCCGCGGTGCCCTCACATGGCTCCCCCGAATCCTCGCTGCGGTCGTGGTCCTCTACGCATTCCAGTCCCTCTACGCCCCCGACTTCTCCAAGAGCCTCCAGAACGTCTGCTTCTTCTTCGTCCCCTTCTCGCTCGCTTACGTGTTGCTGCGCGACGTCAAGTGGGATCGCAAGCTGCTGACTCTCGCGCTCTGGGTCGTTGCTCTGGAGGCGCTGGCCTTCGTTGCGGTGGGCTCTGTCGAGTACCTGACGAGGAGCCTGTTCTGGAACGACCAGGTGATCCGCTCGAACGAATTCCACACCTACTTCCGGGTCAACTCGGTCTTCTGGGACCCCAACATCTATGGGCGCTACCTGGCTCTGACGATCGTGATTGCGATGACGGCGTTGCTGTGGGCAAGAGAACGGCGCAGCCAGGCTGTCCTAACCGCACTCACCGCGGTCCTTTGGGTCGGTCTCGTCCCGACCTTTTCCCAGTCGAGCTTCGCCGCCCTGCTCGCCGGCCTCGCCGTTCTGGCGGCGCTGCGCTGGAGCCTTCGCTGGACGCTCGCCGCCGTGGGCGCGGGCGCCGTCCTCGCGATCGTCATCGTCCTCTTCGCCGGCGGGGTCTCGAAGCTCAGTCTCTCGCGGATCAACATCGACACGGGCGGCCGGGCGAACCTGGTCTCCGGCGGCACCGAGCTCTTCGCGCAACGCCCCGTATGGGGCTACGGCGCGGGCTCCTTTCCCCTTGCCTATCGCGAACACGCGGCGACCAAAGAGGCCCCGGTGGCCGTCTCCCACACCGAGCCTGTGACCGTCGCCGCCGAGCAGGGCCTCATCGGCCTCCTTCTCTACGCCGCCCTCCTCGTGGCCGCTTTGTGGGCCATGGCCTCGGGCATCAGGGCTGGTCCGGCGGCGACAGGACCCGCCGCCCGCGTCGCCGTCCTAGCCGCCTTCGTGGCCCTCCTGGTCCACACCATGGCCTACGCGGGCTTCTACGAGGACCCGATCACCTGGACACTCCTCGCCCTCGGTGCCTCGCTGGCGGCGATGCCGACGGTCTCAAGCTCCTCACCGACGCCGGTGGCCGCGGTCCGCGGCTCCGCATAGGCTCGTTTCCGTGTCGGGATACCTGCGCCGCTTAGCGACGACCGGCGCCGCCTACACGGCGGCGAGCATCCTCTCGAAGCTGATCGCGGTAGCCCTACTGCCGCTCTACACGCGCTACCTAACGCCCACCGACTACGGCACCGCGGAGGTCCTCTTCGCCTCGGTGGTCGCGGCCAGCATCGTCATCCGCCTCGGGGTCATCGAGGCGATCCTGCGCTTCTATTACAAGGGAGGCGAGGATCAGGCCAAGGTCGTTTCCACCTCTTTTGCCGCACTCTTCTGGTTCTCGACGGTGGCGGCCCTGGTCGCGCTGCCGTTCGCGGAGCCGATCTCTGAAGCACTGCTCAACGAACCCGCCCCCGATCTCGCCCGGATCGCGATCGGCGGGCTGTGGGTTTTGACCCTCCACGAGTACCTGCTCACCCTCTTCCGGCTTGAGGAGCGAGCCCGCGCCTTCTTCCTGGTGACGATCGGCAACGTACTGGCGGCGATTGCGCTGACGGTCGTGCTCGTCGTCGGGCAGGACGAGGGTGCGCGTGGCCTTTTGATCGGCAGCTACGCCTCCGGCGCGGTCTTCGTTCTGGGTCTGATCGTCGTCCACTGGCGCCGCCTGTCGCTGTGGGTGGATCGCCACCTGCTGCGCCGGATGCTTCGCTTCGGCCTGCCGACCATGCCGGCGGAGCTCTCGCTCTACGCCCTCAACTTCGTCGACCGGATCATCATCGTCCGCACCGTCGGCCTTGCCGAGGCGGGCCTCTACTCGCTCGCCGTCAAGTTCGCCCAGGGGGTGAACATCCTGGTGCGGGGCTTCCAGCTCGCCTGGCCGCCCCTCGCCTACTCGATTCGCGACGACGATGAGGCCCGCAACGCCTACGCCAGGGTCGTCACCCTGTTTGTGGCGGGCTGCGCCTTCTTCGTCGTCGGCATGTGGCTCTTCTCGCGCTGGTTCGCCCGCATCTTCGCCGCCCCGGAGTTCTTCGATTCCTACGAAGCGGTTGGCCTGATCTCGACCGCCGTCACTCTCTATGCCCTCTACATGGTCCAGCTCGTGATCCTCGGCAGGACCGGCCGCACCGAGTTCAACTTCCCAGCGACGATCACAGCCCTTGTCGTCAACGTCGCCCTCAACCTGATCCTCGTCCCGTCGATGGGCATCGTCGGCGCCGGGATCGCCCTGCTCGTCTCCTACATCGTGGTGGTGGCGCTGATGTATGGGTTCACGCAGCGACTCTTCCCGGTCCCCTACGAATGGGGCCGCCTCGCCCGGGTCGTGCTCGTCTCCACAGCTTTGGTCGTGCTCGGCGAGCTGCTGATGCCGACCGACGGTGTCCTCGGCCTGGCAGGCCGCATCGCTATCTGGCTCCTCTACCCCGCAGCTCTTCTAATCGGAGGCTTCTTCAGCGCAGAGGAGCGCCGCTGGCTCTCCCTCCTCCGCCACCCCGACCAACTCGTGGAGCGCTTCCGCTCTCTTCGGGACCAGCCAGCGGCGGTCGATGGCCAGATCCCTGAGGCCTACGAGGCGGGCCTCATGGACGAAGATTCCCGGGTGTGAACGCCGGCAAGTTCGCACCGCTGAGCTGAATCAGCAGTGCCGCCGCCAGTGCCCAGTCATCATGGGTCGATGGCTGAGGGCGACATGATCGTGCGCGCGGCACGGTGTCTCAGCGCAGCCCTCGAGGGCGAGACCGTGGCCGCGAGCGCGCCCAACCCGCGCGGGCGCGAGGCCGCCGCCTCGAGCGGGGTCGAGTCGCACGGCAAGAACCTGCTGCTCCACTTCGGTGACCTGATCCTGCACAGCCACCTGGGGATGAGCGGCTCCTGGCACGTCTACCCCCCGCTGGCCGCTGGCGCAAGCCGCGGCGCTCGGCCTGGGCGGTGCTGGCAGGGGAGGGAGGGGCAGGAGGCAGTCCAGTTCGACAGCCCGACGCTGCGGATCCTTCCGGCCCGACAGCGTTCGCCGCGATCCCCAACTTTCCCGCCTCGTCCCCAACTTCGACATCGAGGCTGTCGCTCGGGGGTTTAGCGTCGATCCCGCCCGCGGCTTCGGCGACGCTCTACTCGACCAGAGCCTGGTTTCTGGCATCGGCAATATCTTCAAGAGCGAGGCTTGTTTCGCCGCTCACGTCGACTCCTGGAGGCCCGTCGGAGAGCTCGACGACGCAGAGATCGTGGCCAACTGGCGTTCGGATTCTGCCTTCTAGCCCAGGGCAGTTCAGCAAGACTGATGTGCTCCTTTTGAGCGGGTTCCTCCCTCCCAGACTTGCTGCCATCAGGCTTCGATTTGCGCAAATGGACAGGAATTTGAACCGGGCGATCAGCTATCGGATTCCGCCATACCCCGTCATTTTTCCAATGCCTATCGGCGGGACTGCCTGTCGGGGCAGGCAGAGGGTGAGCAACAATGGGTATCTGCCCGAGCCTCAAGAACGTCTTTGAGGCGGATGTCACGAGGCCCCCGATCGGAGACAGGGTCGATCCGCGGATTGGTCCCCTTCGTGCGTTCTCGAGTCCGGAAAGAGCGCGCCTAATGCGCCAGACAGAATGGCGCAGCGCCGTGACCGAGAGTAGGCTCATTGCCATGCCCAAGTGGGGTCTGACCTCAGCGATGCGCGAGCGGCGCCCTTATGGACTTGATCCCGCGTTGCTCGCCCCAGCCAAGATCATTACCGATCCTGTTCATGGCGATGTGCGGCTTTGTGAGATAGAGCGCTGCATCGTGGATAGCCCCCCGTTCCAGCGCCTGCGGCGAGTCAAGCAACTTGGCTCCACCCATTTCATCTACCCCGGAGCAACTCACACGCGGTTCTCGCATTCGCTCGGTGCTGTGGTAGCGGCGCAGATGCTGTTCGACATCGTGCTTGAGCAACGTGATGAGCCCCGAGCGAAACACGATCTCTTCGCCGAGTGGGAAGAGGAAGAGCGCGACCATGGCCCGGACTTCCTGATGCGAGTCGCCGAGGGGCTCGTACTTACCCGTCTCGGTGCATTGCTCCACGATCTCTGTCACGTGCCCTTTGGGCACTCCGTTGAGGACGAGCTACAGCTTCTGAAGCCTCATGACGAGAACCAGGAGCGCTTCGATGACCTCTGGCAAAAGATAGACCTGACTGCCCGCAAGGCCATTGAAGCAGGGCGCTCACTCAGCGGCCAGCCATTACTCGAGGATCTGATGCCGATCGTTCTCTCCGGCCTCCACAAGCCTGCCACTGCGGAGGAGGGAGAGGACCCCGGCGTTACAGAGAATCTCTCTTATCCCTTTGTGCAGGACATCGTCGGAAACACAATTTCGGCTGATCTCATGGACTACCTCACGCGCGACCACCTGTTCACGGGGCTGCCGGCCGCCATGGGCCATCGGTTTCTCGACTCTTTCTACGTTTCGCCAACAACTGATCCGTTCAAGCCCAAGCGCATGGTTCTGCGAGTGGTCAAACAAGATCGTGAAAGAAAGGACACGCTTACAGAGCTTCTCAAGTTCTTGCGCTATCGCTACGAGCTATCAGAGCGGGCTTTGACTCATCACGCCAAGCTCGCGGCGGATGCAATGGTGGGCAAGCTACTGCAGCTCTTTAGTGATGGCCTCTGGGTTGACGAGCTCGAAGAGGAGGTTGCTCGCGATTCAGGTCTCGCCAGCGACCTTGATGGTGTCTCCCGTAGCGACCTTGATGAACTTCGACAGAAGGCTCAGAAACGCCTCAAAAAAACGGGGCTTAAGAAGATTTCGGATGCCGCGAAGACAAAGCTGGAGGAAACTCTGTTGCGCCACGGCGACGATGGACTACTTGAGCATCTCCGAGCGCAAGGGGAGCAGCACGAGACTGATTCGCGTTGGACGGGAATCCGTGCCCTGGCGGAGGCTCTGCTCAATCGCCAGCTCTTCAAACCACTGGCCCGTATGAGCGATCGTAGTCACGCCAAGCGTCTCTGGGAGGACTACGGAACCAAACCCGACGAACGTCGCCAGATCGAGCAGGTCGCAGCTCGCTTTGCAGATATTAAGCCAGCCTGGTATGCGGTGATGTGGATTCCCCCTGAGCGGATGCGGCTTAAGCCTGCCCTAGTGCTGGTTGATGATGAAACCCTTATTGACACCATGCTCAACCGTGAGCGCAGCCCGCGTGGGCAGCAGCGGGGAAGCGAGATCTATGATGCGCACCGCGAGCTTTGGGCACTCGAGGTGTTCGTTCACCCAACGGTAAAGCCGGATAAAGGGAAATGCGATGCGCTACTTAGCGCTATTGCGCAGCAGCTCCATCTCAAAGATTGGGATGACCCTGAAGCCCCTGTATTCCCGGCGGATGTTGCACGCCGTCGAGCTGGTCAAGAGTTAAACCTTTCTCGGAACCAGGAAGAGGAGCTTAAGGAGCTGGTTCCGTCCTTTTATGACGGGTCTTTCAGTCTCAGCGAGGAACAAACGCTTGACGAGATAGTCGAGGAGTACAAGCTTGCCTGGGACACCTCCCGCGTCTCTGATGGTGACGGGGCCGACGACACATCGACCGAGGCGGATCCAGTCCCACAGATCGATCAAGATGCTGACTCCCAGCAGAGGCTCACATAGTGAGCGCGTGGCCGCAGATCTCATCCACCAGGTCTGCGCTGACCCAGGTGGACAAGTTGGCGGAAACTGCACGCCGCGCATTTGTACCCGACGACGGAGCGCTCCCCGTACGACAGGCCTGTCAAGCCGCAAGAGTCAGTGTCGATAGTCGTCCACTGAGCGTAGGACGCCATCGACACACCGCCATGCTCGTTCCGACAAACAATGGGTTTCATGCGACGGTCGATTCGGCGATCTGGGAGGGAGCCAGGCACGATGACTGGGGGCGCCATCGCTTGCGGTTCGTCTTAGCTCACGAGCTAGGTCACACGCTTTTCTACCGACCCGGTAAACCGCCGACGCGCAGTTATCCTCCAGACCGACTGGAGGAGCGATTTTGCCACAACTTCGCAAATTCCCTCCTAGTGCCGCCATCTGCAGCAAGGAATGCCCCGCTAGAACCGGATGGTCTCTTTAGTCTGGCTCGGCGCTACGACGTATCGCGCCGGGTTGCAGCTTGGGCGGTCGCACGGGCAAGACCTTCAATTGTGTTGCTCTGGCTACGGCACGCACCACATCCAGTTCGCGGCGGCTTTGAAACTATGCGGGTTGATTGGGGTGCCGCTTCAGAGCGATTCATCGCTCAGGGCGAGTCGCTGAAGAGCTCCCTGGTCGCGCTAAAACCAGGACAGCACGGTAAAGCAACGGAAATGCTCCGCCTCGCTGGTCGCGAAGACATGGTCCACATCAACGCCTGGCGTTTTCCCAATGCCATGCTCGTGGTACTTGAGCCCGCTGAGCATCATTCATCAATGAGCGAGCCGGTTGCCCAGCAGATCCAGCTTTTCTGAAGCACTTTTGGCTCTACTAGACCCGTAACTCCAGAGCCGTAAGTTCAGGCAGCGGATCCTGATCTACACTGCCTGTTGCGGCACGGTAGTTCGCATCAAGCGCTGGTCCCATCAACACCAGCTCCGTCAGTCGTCGGGCAATACTTCGAAACTGTCTTATCTCGACGAATGTCAAGGGTCGGCCAAGAATTACGCTCTCTCGATACGACAGCCACTTTCGAAGTACCTGAAAGCCACCGACCTTGAAACTCCAGACAGTCTCGGGAACCCCCCGCCAATACGTTTTGTCATTGAGATAGACGTCGACGACGGTATCTCCGAGCAAATCAAGTTGGCTAGCACTAAGAGTCGCGTGTTCCTCTGCCGTCCGGGGTCGCCTCACGATCACTCCCGTGCCGGGCATCACGATGCGACTGATAGCTCCACTTTTTTTCTGCTTTCGGATCTGGGCATGTCCCCAACCGGCCGTTAGATCAAGATCGGAAGCAGGTGGCGGACCTCCCCCCTTGTGCTCAATGGAAGCGATCGATTGCAGCCGATCTGACGCCGAGGTATCTAAACCTGGAAGAGGTGTGTCAATGTCGAGCAGCCCAGCAATCCGCGCACCAAGGCTTGCTGAGTCCTCCAAGTAATCTCGGGTGATCGGCAGTGGAACGCGAGGCCAGTCATTACGTATCGCATCCCCATTCTCTTCTAGGTAGAGCGGCGAGTATCCAATGGCCAAAGCGTGAAGCCAGATCAGACGCGCTGAGCTTCGCGAGGTCTCTACATCGTCATAGCCGAACTCAGCCAAATAGTCGAGCCCTAGCTGCGACAAGTTAGGACGCCATGGCAGCCCGGCGTGGGCAACCTCTCCCACCGGGAATAGACGATCTGCATCGTCGTCCATAGGCTCCTCTGCGAGCAGCAGCGGCACTGCATAGGCATCTTTATGAAGCACGTGCTGATCAACCAAATGACGCGACAACATGAACGCCGCTCCATCAAGAGCTCGAGGAGAGCGTTTACGAAAAAGCAAGAAGTCACTTCCCACTCGTGCCGTCTCGAGGAACTGTGGACGCGGCCGGTTCCATAGCTTTGCCGTGGGATCTATGTATGCCCACCGAACGTCAAATGGTTTGGTCTGAAACAGCTTCAGTCGCTCAATATCGAATCCGCCGTTTTCAAGTATTTGCTCCCTAGTCGCAGCAGCGTCGTACTCCGCCCATGGCTGGAGAAGTCCCTCCGCGACATCCGGATCAAGTTGTCCAACGGTCTTCTTTTCGTCAAGAAAGTGCCGCATGCGGCACTCGAGCGCATCCCTGTCGAGATCCATGAGAGCCTCGCCACGATTCTCGTTTAGTCCGAGATCGGCTCGCGCTGCGGCAAGCTCCGTCAGCTTGGGCCAGGCTTCATAGCCAGGTCGCGGATTCCATCGCCGTAATCGGTACCAATTCTTCTCGTTTGGCGATAGCTGCTCGTAGTGAGGCTCTTCCTGGTTCTTCTCAAGCGACCCCTCAAGGTCTGCGAGCTTAGTTGCGCCCCAGAAGTCACGGTACATCGTCTCAAAATCACCGTCCTTGTGATCATCAGTTCGCACAAGCAGTGTGATCGCGGTGCCCACCTGAATGCCACTTGGACTGACTTTGCTTGAAAAGACGCTCGGGTCTGGCTTGCCATCAGGGGTTTTCTTTCCGGTCTCTCGGCTATCACCATTCAGATTGTCCACATAAGCGTGATCGAACGCTCGCATTAAATGCTGGCGCATGAGGACCGTCGATGGGTCGCCTAGCCAACCGAAGTTTGAAATAAAGCAAATAACACCCCGGCCGGTCTGCTCTGCGATACGTCGCTCCGCTACGCGAAAAAACCGAACGTAATAGTCATCCAACTTGTTCTTTGTCACTTCCCAGGGTGGATCAGATAGACCTTCCTTGTATGGCAGTAAGAGGTCACTCTCATTTATCTCACTGACTCCTGTAAAGCCATTGTACGGTGGATTACCGAGTACCACTAGAATTGGCTCAGTGCGCTTGACGCTTCCGGCAGCTTCGCGCTCAGTGCGAAACTCCTCGAATGGAAGTAGAAGTGTCTCGTCGTCCCCTACCCATCCAGTAAGAGCGTTGGTCAGAAAGACCGAGGGGCGCTCTTCGGCACTAGCGTCAAGTGGAGCACCAAGCTCTGCCAAGAGGAGTCCTAGTTGCAGATGAGTAATGATAAATGGCGCAGGGAGCACCTCAAAGCCATGAAACCGCTGGAGCGCGGCCTCCTTAGCGTGCTGCGCAACCAGTGTGTCGCCGTGCTCCTCCTCCAAGACAGCCGCCGCCGTACGCAGAGCCTCCACAAGAAATGAGCCAGTGCCAGTGCACGGATCCAGTACATGCACGCGCTCGTCGGCTAGCCCAAGGGGAACATCTAGATCACGCTTGAGTGCTTCGTGAACGTGAGCCACCATATAGCGCACAACCTCAGGTGGCGTATACCAAACGCCGAGCTCGCGACGGAGATCTGGATCGTAAGCCTGTAGAAAGTGCTCGTAAAAGTATTGGACTGCCTCTCGTCTCTCGAATCGCTCAAAGAACGGCTCATGGTCGACTCTGGCAAAAACATCCTCGGTCCAGTCGAGAACTTCATCCAGCCCGGCTGGCAGATTGCGAGGCGTCGCAAGCTGCTCGAATAGAACTCGCACCATAGGTACGTTTAATGTCCACTGCGCGGTTTGCCAGGAAAACCGTGCTGGTGAATCCGGGGCATGCTTGCCGCTCCAGTCAACCCATGAAGCGAATACACCATAAAACAGGGTTTGAACGAGCGCTGAGTGAAAGAAGTCGCGTCCGTCGTCGCCCTCAAAACGAAGGCCGAGCGCGTCCTCCAGCGCTGTTCTTAAAGTGTCGAGCGATCGAAGCTCACCAGCGGCATCGATGCGTTCACGCGCAATTCGCGCGTAGGCGGCTAAGAAGCATGCAAGATCCTCTGGCGAAGAAAGCGGGGCATCCGCCAGCAAAGCGCGACGGAGGAATTGTTCAAACCCCGCCTCAGTCTCCATGACTCCTTGGGAATCACCCTTGAGAGCCCAGAAGGTCTCCTCTGAATCCGCGAGACTATAAGGCTCACCGGGGATGACAACGCCCTCTGGCCCCATGCGCACCAGCAAGAACTCGCGGTAGTTCGTCACCAGCACCTGGCCGTAGCGCTCAAGGTATCGGTGAACCTGATCTGTATCGGCTACTCGCTTCAGCTTCTGCTTGAGACCCTTGACCTCAGTGACCCCCCGCTCCGGTGCTCTCGTCTCGAGAGCCTCCATTCCAATTTTTAATCCGCCACTACGGGCAAGAAAGAGTGCGCCGTCAGGTATGCCTGCGCCCCGGTTCTTCGGTGTTAGGACGCAGTGAACTGCAGGATCTAGCGTTGCGCCGACGCTATTCAGAAGCTCCGACAGCGCGGGGTAGTACGACGTCTCATCACTTGCCTCCCCGGAGTCACGAATGCGCGTCATCTCGCTCAGGTACCTCGCGAGAAAACTCATGACTTCTCGTTCGACCGGCGGACTGCAACTCATTCTCAGACGGTGTCCTGAGAGTCAAATTGCAACTGCAATTCAGGCCCGCTACTGCCTTAGGTCTACCTTGTAATCCCGGAAGGTCCTCGAGATGTTCTAATCCCGCGTTATGCCTTCCACCCAAGAACTCACCCTCACGATCGCCCAGGTCGACCTGGGCAGTCACTGGATCAAAGAGATCTTGGATCTCCATCGTGCCGAGAAGCGCTATCTCGGCTTTCTCCCCGACGCCGGCTTCGACGATCGCGCTGCCGCCGGCACTCTGCTCGCCGCCATTCGCGACGATCACCTACTTGGCTACGTCCTCTACGACCTACCGGGAGACCGGGTCAAGATCGTCCACCTGTGCGTTGCCCCAATAGCTCGTGGCGAGGGGGTCGCGCGCCTCCTTATCGATGAGGTCAGCGACCGCCACCGAGACCGTCTCGGTATCCAACTCTCCTGTCGCCGTTCCTTTCCCGCTGCGAATCTCTGGCCGCGACTCGAATTTCGCCCTATCGGCAATCGCCCGGGCCGCAGCCTTGAGGGACATCTGCTCACGGTTTGGTTCCGCGATCATGGGCATCCTGACCTCTTTAGTGCCGTTGAGGAGGAGCGCGATCTGGTCGCAGTAGATCAGATGGTCTTCCAGGACTTGGTCGTTGACGGCGACCATGCCGAGGAGAGCCGCCGCCTCTTCGACGATTGGGTCCAGGAGCTAGTTGAGCTCTGCGTTACCGACAAGGTCTTCCTCGAGAGCAACGCTTGCGAAGAAGACGCCCTTCGGGAAGCATTGCTCACCGAGGCAAGGGAGTGGCGAAATCTCTCACGCAGCAGTACCGTGGCGTCGGGGCTTGTGGAGCGGGTCGGTGAACTGGCACCCCAAGCGGGGGAGGGCGACCACCAGCATGTTGCTGCCGCGATCGCTGGGGGTGCCACCTACTTCGTCACCCGCGATGGTCTCCTGTTGGAGGGATCTGAGGCAATCGGCGCTGCACTTGGGGTCAACATCATTCGCCCCGAGCAACTGATCGATCGCCTCGACCGAGCCCGTCGCGTCGGCCTATACGAGCCGATCGTCCTGCAGGGAACTCAGATCATCGGCTCACGCCTACCGGCCGCCGATCAGGACGAGTTCACCGCGACCCTGCTCAATAACGGCAGCGGTGAGCGCGCTGCTGACCTGCGTCAGTCGCTTCGGCCTGCCCTCGCTGACCCTTCTGGTCACGAGGTCATTGCCCTTCGCGACGGCTCACGCCTGATCGGTGGCTTCATCCGCCGCCGCTGTGACCAACGACTCCACGTTGAGTTCCTGCGCGTCGCCGGCACCGATCCGCTCTCAAGAGCCGTCGCTCGCCAGCTCGTCTTCGCTCAGCGCCAGACCGCTGCGAGTGAACGACTGGGCGAGGTCGTGGTCGAAGACTCGCATCCCCCTTCACCGATCCGGGATGCTCTACGCGCTGAGGGCTTCGAGCGCTATGACGCAAATCGCTGGTCCTGCCTCATCGAAACCGGGATCCTCGCCGGCTCCGAGTTTTACGAGCCTCCCGCCGATCGGACAAGTGCCGCAGCGCTCGAGCGCTCACACTGGCCGGTAAAGCTGACCGGCAAGGAGATTCCCACCTACATGATCTCGATCCATCCCACCTGGGCGGAAGGCCTTTTCGATGAAGGCCTCGCGGCCCAGACCCTTCTTTCCCGCGAGCTCGGCCTCGGCCTTAGCCGCGAGCACGTCTATTACCGCTCTCCTTTGCCTGGCAATTTTATCGACGCTCCCGCTCGCATCCTCTGGTACGTAAAGGGGGGTCGCGTCGGCCACGAGGAAGGGCATCTACGTGCCGTCTCCCATCTCGCCGCCGTCCTCCGTGGCCGCCCCGAGAGTCTGCACCGTCGCTTTTCCCAGCTTGGTGCCTGGACGCTGGCGCAGGTCCGTAATGCTGCCGATCACTCCGGTCAAGTGATGGCCTTGCGATTCCTTGATACCGAGGTTTTTGACCATCCCCTATCCCTGGATGAACTGCGCTTGCTCTACTCCGAAGCCGGCACCAACTTTCAGGCCCCGCAGTCGCCGCTCCAAATCGACGAGCAAATCTTCAGTCGCCTTTACCGGCAATCATCTGCCTATGTCGATAGCTGATCCAGCCCTCTTCGTCTCGCTGAAACCTCGCTTCGCCGAGATGATCTTGCGTGGCGAGAAGACCGTTGAGCTGCGGCGCGTGCGGCCATCGTTGGAGGCGGGCTCCCTTGTCATCTTCTACGCATCCTCGCCAAAGAAGCAGGTCGTCGGCACCAGCCGCATCGCGAAAATCGAGACCGCAAGCCCGACTTCGGTTTGGGCTAGTCATGGAGAAGCTTCGGGACTCACACGAGCTGAGTACCGAGAATATTTCGCCGGCGTACACATAGCGGTGGCTATCAGCCTCACTGACGTTCAACGTCTCCCTAAGGCAATTCCCTTAGACAGCCTCCGCCAACGGTGGGCTGGCTTTAGACCTCCTCAAAGCTTTCGCTATATCGACGCCGCCAAAGCGGCAGTCGTTCTTTAGCCAATCGCCTAGGGGGCCTTCTTTTCCAGCGAACCGACCAGCGTGAGGTTGGCTAGGTGCTGAGCGAAATCTCACCCGCCCCGCGCGTCAGGGTAAAAGGTCGCGAAGATCGCTTCGTAGGAAGGTGTTTCTAGCTGCGCCTTAGCTTACGTTTCTCCCCGTCAAGATGCCAAACGTAGTCGCCCCCATCGTTCTCCCAAGCCTCGCTGGCGCCGCTCTGGATCAAAGTCGCCAGCCGGCTTGATCTACTTCGGTGACCTGCACCTGCGAAGCAGCCGGGAGATTGAGCAGCTCTCAGGCTCAACAGCTATCGCTCAGCTCGCGAGTCAACTGCAGGCCACCTCCGGCATCGCCTGGCGCAAGCACCAGCGCTTGCGGCTGCTCACCTATCCATCGCTGCAGCCTGCCTGGCCTGCGCGCGGTTGGTCTTGTGGTAGGAAGATCGCGGTGTACACGTTGTCAACGGCCAGCTCGCCCATAAAGCTCATGCGAGCCGGGCAAACTCGGACCTTCGAGCTCCCCATAGGCAGTCCGAGCGATTAGAAAAGCTGTCGCCAATGGTCCGACCCAGCCGAAACGACATTCGAGAGTCTGCGCGCGGGTTCGCCCACGAGTGGGAAGCCGAGACGAGAGAGCGAGGGGAGGCGCAGAGCTTTTGGACCGACTTTCTCCTGATATTCGGAATTCAGCGCCGCCGGGTCAATGCAGCCTTTGAGCGGCACGCCCGCCGCACCTCTACTGGAGGAGGAGGCTTCATCGATTTGCTATGGCCGGGAATGCTGCTGGCGGAGCACAAATCGGCCGGCGCGGATCTAAACGCGGCGATGAGCCAAGCGCTTGATTATGTAGAGAGCCTGCCGGAGCAGGATGCGCCTCGCCTGATCGTGGTTTCCGACTTTGCCCGTATCCAGGTTTTGGACCTTGAGGACGAGACCCCTGAGGCATTCGAGTTCCCCCTGAGAGAGCTGCCGCGAGAAGTGGATCGTTTCCTCGTTCTCGCTGGCTACACGAGCCTCAAATTCGAGACGGAGGATGCAGTCAACGTCGAGGCAGCTGAACTCTTGGGGAGCGTCTACGACGAGATCGACGCAACGGGCTACTCCGACCATTCGCTACGGGTCTTCATCGTGCGGGTCCTCTTCTTGCTTTTCGGTGATGACACCGGCCTATGGCCACGCCAGCAGTTCGCAGATCTACTTCGGAATCGAACTGCTGATGATGGCTCAGATCTCGGAATGTGGCTCGGCCGCCTTTTCTCGGTACTGAATACTTGCGAGGATCAGCGAACGACGGCGCTCGATGAGGATTTGGCGGCATTTCCGTATGTAAATGGCGGCCTATATCAAGAGTCCATCGAACCGCCCGACACGACGCGGGCGATGCGAGACCGGCTGCTCAAGGCAAGCGCATTCGACTGGTCGAAGATCAGCCCAGCGGTATTTGGATCGATGTTCCAGTCGGTCATGGACCCCGTTGCCCGCCGCCATCTTGGCGCGCACTACACGTCCGAGCCCAACATTTTTAAGGTCATCCGGCCACTTTTTCTAAACGACTTGGAGGCCGAGCTTGCAGCGGCAACCTCAACGACACGGCTTCGTGCGTTCCATCGGAAATTAGGCGAGTTGAGATTCCTCGACCCCGCGTGTGGATGCGGAAATTTCTTGGTAATTGCCTATCGCGAGTTGCGTCGGCTGGAGCGGGAAACACTCCTCAAGCTCCATCCTCAAAACGTTCAGATGACGACGGAACTTCAGGAATGGCGCGCAGTTTCACTCGATCAGTTTTATGGAATCGAGCTAGAAGAGTTTCCGGTGCGGATCGCGGAAACTGCGATTTATTTAGTGGACCATTTGGAGAATGAGGCCCTGGGCGCATCGTTTGGGGTGAACATCGCAGACCTTCCCCTCACCGAGTCCGCGGAGATCCGGTGGGCAAACGCCCTTGAGACTCCATGGGAGGAGGTCCTTGGTCCTCTCAAATGCGCCTTTCTTCTCGGAAACCCTCCCTACGGCGGAAAGCATCTGCTTGACGACCAGCAGAAGGTCGATCTCGCAGGCGTGTTTTCGGACCATCCGCAGGGCGGCACGGTGGATTATGTGAGCGGCTGGTTCAAGCTCGCAGCTAACTACCTCGCTGCTGGTGACGGATCGATTAAAGGGGCCTTTGTCGCGACTAACAGTGTGACCCAGGGCGAGCAAGTTCCAGCGCTGTGGCCAGCCCTTCATCAAGCGGGTCTTCACATCAATTTCGCTTGGCGCACATTCGACTGGACGAGCGAAGGCCGCCACAGCGCGCATGTCCACGTTGTGATCGTCGGCTTCGTCCATAGTCAAGGGCCGGTGGCCGGGACAATTTACGAATTTGATGCCGAGACGGACACCTCGGTTGCGCGCGAGACGTCAACAATCAACGGCTACCTCGTTGCATTCGACGAGACCTATCCGACAGCGAGAACGAAACCGCTGGCCAACGTACTGCCTGTCATGTACGGATCCAAGCCCACGGATCAAGGACACCTCCTACTAACCAACGAGGAGGCCACCGAGGTCCGTGAGACAGATCCGGTGGCGGCGAAATACATCCGTCCACTGTTGAGCACCGAGGAGTTTCTTGCCGGTGTAGATCGCTTCTGCTTCTGGCTGGAGGACGCCGCCCCCGAGGAGATCCGCTTATCCCCCATTCTGCTAGCCAGACTCGATGCCGTGAAGCTGTTCCGGGAAGGATCGAAAAAGGTGCAGACCCGAGAAAAGGCGGCTGAACCCGGTTTGTTTGCGGAGATCCGCACTCCCATGAACGACTTCATTTTCATCCCTCTCCACTCAAGCGGGGATCGTCGACTGATTCCGATGGGTTTCGTATCTGCCCGGGCCAGCGCGATTGTCCACAACAGCGGATCGTTTGTTGAGGACGCAGACTTGGTGCTCTTCGGACTTCTTCAATCGGAAATGTTTTCGACCTGGCAGCGTGTCGTCGGGGGACGCATTAAGAGCGACTACCGTTTCAACAACCGGCTCGTCTACAACACGTTCCCGTTTCCCGATCCGAGCAGTCGGCAGCGTGTGCGCATCGAGGAGGCGGTCGAAAAAGTGTTGGAGGCCCGCGACGCTCACGCGAGCGCATCGCTAGCTGATCTCTATGACCCGCGCGTCACTCCTCGTGATCTCGCTGAGGCTCATCGAGAGCTAGACCGAGCGGTGGACCTAGCGTTCGGTCGCCGAAGCCGATTGGGAGAGGCTGAGCGAATGGCATTTCTCTTTGATGAGTACGTGCGAGTGCTTGAGGCAGACCAATTAACAGTGAGCTCCTCTCGCAGGCGTCGCCGGTGATGCCCAGAGATACCGCCCACGCGTTGGCTTCAAACCAGGCGGCGGAGCCATAGACCTCGGGTGTCCTAGCTCGATGGGCGGAGACCCTTGCCCTGGGCTGGGGACAGAGCCTGGCGGGTGTGGGTCCAGTAGATGGGCGCGGGGTGGTTGGGGAGGATGGTCGCGGCTAGGGCGCGGAGGGCGTAGGACCAAGCGGTGAGGAGGCGGACGGCGAGGGCTGCGCCGCGGGAGTGGTGCTTGCGCATGTAGAGGTCGCGGTTGCGGTGGAATTCGACGATGCGGGGGAGGCCGGCGGAGAGGTCGGTTGAAAGCTGATCGTGGTGGATGGCCCTCGCGGCGGGGACGAAGAGGGTGTGCCACCCGGCGTCGACGAGTCGCTTGCAGAAGTCGCACTCGTCGTAGTAGACGAAGAAGTCCGGGTCTAGGTAGTCGACTTCGGTGGCGGCCTCGCGTCTGATGAGCAGCGCACTCGATTGCGCCCAGTCGACTGCCCTTGTCTCGTTGCCCTTGCTCTGCACCGTGAAGAAGCGGTGCAGGAAGAGAGCACCGACGAGAGCTGTGCCGACTCCGGGGAAGCGCCAGGCGCAGGGGACCGCCTGGCCATCTGAGTCAAGTAGCTGCGCACCAGCGGCTCCCGCGCGCGCATCGGCGTCGAGTGCCTGGATCAGCGCAGCGACGGCACCTGGCTGCAGCTCGGAATCCTCGTTGAGAAGCAGGCAGTAACGACCTTTCGCCTCGCGCATCAGCGTCGAGTCGTTCTCTGCCTTGCCAGTCCGCCGCTCCAATGCGAAAAGGCGGATATCGCCGCTTCGCGCTCGGACGGCGTCGGCTGATCCGTCGTCCGACGCGTTGTCCAACACGAGGACCTCGTGCTCAACGCCCCCGGGATGGGTGCGTTCGATCGCGTCGAGGCAGGCGAGCAGGTCCTCGCGACCGTTCGTGTTCACCACGCAGTAAGAGAGCACGGGTGCCAAGACCGCCACGATAATCGGCCTGATGGCAGACCCGATGCGCGTTCAGCTCATCGACCCGTCGGCGTTCACGCCGCCCTATGACCGTGCGCTGGCCGCGGCGCTCGCTCGCACGGGGGTCGATGTGGAACTGGTGACCAGCCAGTTTCTCTACGGGCCAGTCCCTGCCGCGGATGGCTACCGGGTCTCGGAGCGCTTCTATCGGCGCAGTTCCGCTCGCGGTCTCGAGGCCACCGCCCGCCGGCCGGTCAAGCTCGCCGAGCACTTCCTCGACATGCTTCGCTTTCGCCGGGAGGCCGCAGCCGACGTCATCCACTACCAGTGGCTCACCGTGCCCGCGGTCGACGCAGCGCTCATTCCCTCCGTGCGCCCACGCGTGATGACCGCCCACTACATCCTTCCCCCGAACCCGAGCCGCCGCCAGGTGCGGGCAGCGCGTCGCGTCTTCGGCCAGATGGACGCGGTAATCGCCCACTCTGAGCACGGGGCATCGCGGCTGCGGGATGAGGTCGGCTTGGACCGAGACCGAGTCTGCGTAATTCCCCACGGGGCTTTCGACTACCTGACCAGCCTGCCGGATGAGAAGCCGCTGCCGGCCGAGCTCGAGGGAGCCAAGGGGCCGGTGATCCTCTTCTTCGGCCTGCTCCGCCCTTACAAGGGGCTAGACACGTTGCTCGAGGCCTTCCGGCACGTCGAGGGCGCCGAGCTGTGGATCGCCGGCAACCCGCGAATGGACATCGAGCCGTTGCGGAAGGCAGCGGCGGAAGCCTCGGGCCGTGTGCGGTTCCTGGTCCGCTTCATCGAGGACCCTGAGATCCCGTCGATCTTTCGTCGCGCTGATGTGGTCGTTCTGCCCTACCGAGACGCCGAGCACTCAGGAGTCCTCTACACCGGCCTTGCCTTCGGCAAG
This sequence comes from Solirubrobacterales bacterium, assembly GCA_025450195.1. Taxonomy (GTDB): domain Bacteria; phylum Actinomycetota; class Thermoleophilia; order Solirubrobacterales; family 70-9; genus VRUE01. Next base: position 145,731 of record JANWHW010000016.1, read on the forward strand.
CCGATGATTCTGAGTGCGGTGGGGGGCTTCCCCGAGGTCGCTGAGAAGGGAGCTGCGCTGCTCGTGCCGCCGGAGGACCCGACGGCCCTTGCCGATGCGCTCCGCGAGCTGGTTGGTTTCGAAGCCGCCCGCGTCAAGTTGGCCACCGCCGCGACTCAAGCAGCGACTGGGCGGTACTCGTGGAATGAGATCGGCCGGCAGACCGTGGAGCTCTACCGCGAGCTGCTCGAGGCACGCGGATGATCGTCGCCGCGATCCTCTTCTGGGCCGCCGCCGCGTTGATCGTCTATACGCACGTGGGGTACCCCTTGGCCCTTCGCGTTCTCGTTTCCCTTCGTCGCCATCCAACCCTGAGCCCTGGCACTTGGGAGGAGCTGCCGAAGGTCTCGCTGGTGATTGCCGCCTATGACGAGGAGGAGGTGATTGCCGCGAAGGTCGCCAACGCCTTGGCGCTCGACTACCCGCGCGAGCTGCTGGAGGTGATCGTCGCCTCCGACGGCTCCGCCGATGCCACGACTGAGCGAGCTCGCTCCGCTGGCGCCGACCTTGTCCTGGACCTGCCGCGCGGTGGCAAGATCGCCGCCCAAAACGCCGCGGTCGAACAGGCCAGCGGTGAGCTGATCGCCTTCTCCGATGCCAACAGCCTCTGGGCGCCGGACGCCCTGAGCCACCTGATCGAGGCCTTTGCCGATCCCATGGTCGGCTACGTCTGCGGCCAGGTTCGCTTCCTCGATGCCGACGGCGACAACCTCGAGGGGTCTTACTGGCGGTATGAGATGGCGGTTCGCGAGATGGAGTCGGCGCTGGGGGGAGTCACCGCCGGCAACGGCGCGATCTACGCGGTCAGGCGCGATTCCTATATCCCCTTGGACCCCTCGGGCAGCCACGACCTCTCTTTCCCCTTCCAGTTCGCGAAGCTGGGGATGCGCTCGCTCTACGTGCCGTGGGCTAAGGCGGAGGAGAAGATGACCCCGACGCTGGAGGGGGAGTTCGCCCGCAAGCGGCGGATGATGGTCGGGCTCTGGGACATCGTGATCGGCGAGGGCATGCTGAGCCCCGTCGGCTACTCGCCGCTCTACGCCTTTGAGCTCGCCTCCCACCGATTGCTCCGTTACGCGACCCCGTTCCTGCACGTGATTGCATTGGCTGCGAACCTCGCGCTGCTTGGCCACGGCTGGATCTACACGGCGACGCTGGTCGCGCAGCTCGGGCTGATCGCCGCCGCGATCCTCGGCCGCTGGCTGCCTGCCGCCCCATTCAGGGTCGCCCGCTATTACGTGATGACGACCGCCTCGATCGCCGCCGGCCTCTGGGATCGCCTCCGCAACGGCCCCCCGGGAGCCTGGGAGAAGGCGGAGGGAACCAGGTAGGCGATGCCTCGCGCTCTGGACATCCCGATCGCCGCCGTTGCGCTGCTCATCTTCTCGCCCGTGCTGTTGATCGCAGCGATCGCGATCAAGCTCGGCAGCCGCGGCCCGGTCTTCTACCGGCAGGCCCGCGTCGGCAAGGACGGCGGCGAGTTCGAGATGTTGAAGCTGCGCACGATGGTGCAGGGCTCAGACCCGGTCGGGGTCGGCACGGTCGTCACCCGCGATGACCCGAGAGTCACCGGCGCCGGGCGGTTCCTACGCCGAACCTCGCTCGACGAGATCCCCAACCTGATCAACGTTCTGCGCGGCGAGATGGCGATCGTTGGCCCCCGCCCGACGATCCCGGCTCAGGTCGAGGACTACACCCCGCACCAGAAACGTCGCCACGAGGTGCGCCCGGGGCTGACCGGCTGGGCCCAGGTCCAGGGACGCGCCGGCATCCCCTGGGAGGAGCGAATCGATCTGGACGTCTACTACGTCGAGCACCGGAGCGCCCGCCTCGACGTCTCGATCCTCGCCAAGACGACCTGGCTCCTCATCACCGGTCACGGCCTCGCCCCGGACTGAGATCGACCCCGCGTTCTCCTCCGACCAGCGCTGCGGCTACGACGTCAAGTTCAGGACCCGGAGCGCTCATCGGCTCGCTCGATGGCTTGCAGCAGGTCCGCCGCCTGGGCGGAGAGCTGCTGGCCGCGTCGCAACAACTCACCGATCGGTGTGTCAGGCGCAAGAGTCAGCGTCTGGCGCTTTTCGGCGTTCAGTCGATCCCACGTGGCCTCGTGGCCGGGCTCGATCAGGGTGTTGATACGGGAAGCCATCCGGTCGGATTCTACGCCCCCCAGTGGCGGTCGCCCAGTCTGCAAGTAGCCTGCCCTTCGACGATATGTCGACGATCACGATCACCTATGTCGGAGGGCCGACGGCGCTGCTGGAGGTTGGAGGCCTGCGGCTGCTGACCGACCCGACCTTCGATGCGCCCGGCAAGCGCTACCACTTCGGTTGGGGAGCGATGTCTCAAAAGCTCCAGGCCGCGGCGCTCGGCCCCGCCGACCTTGGCCAGATCGACGCGGTGCTGCTCAGCCACGACCACCATGAGGACAACCTCGATGCGGCGGGCCGGGAGATGCTGCCCTCGGTGGGCAAGGTGATCACCACTCCGGCGGGTGCCGGGCGGCTGGGTGGCAACGCTGAGGGCCTGGCGCCGTGGAGCACGACCGTCCTGCAGATGCCCGAAGGCGGCGAGCTGCGTATCACCGCGACCCCTTGTCGCCACGGCCCGCCCCTGAGCAAGCCAATAGTCGGCGAAGTGATCGGCTTCGTTCTGGAGTGGGAGGGACAGCGCGACGGGCCACTCTGGATCAGCGGCGACACCGTCTACTTCGGCGGCGTCGCCGAAGTGGGCAAACGCTTCGATTTGGGCTCGGCGCTCATCCATCTGGGCGGGGTGCGCTTCCCAATCACCGGTCCCGCTCGCTACACGATGAATGCCGCCGAGGCGATCCGCGTCGCCCGCGATTTCGATCTCGCCACAGTGATCCCAATCCACTACGAGGGATGGAAGCACTTCCGCCAAGGACGGGCCGAGGTCGAGCGCGCCTTCGAGGAGGCTGGCATCGCCGACAAGGTCCAGTGGCTCCAGGCTGCCAAGCCGCAGGCGATCACGGTCTGAGCTCTGATGACGAATGTCTGAGATCTGTTGACGAGTAAGTGAGTCCCAGGGCTAACTAACTCGTCAACAGGGTTGCCCTGGGTCCCCTACAACCGATGGCGCCTTACTTGTCGCTAAAATTTAGCGCTAAACTACAGCGATGGCCGCCGAGACCGCCACAATCAGGGTCACCCGCGAGACCCGAGATCTTCTTGCCCAGCAGGCGAGCGAGCGCGGCGTCTCACTGTCGGCGATGCTGGCGGACCTTGCTCATGAGGCCGCTCGTGAGGCGATCTTTCGGGCAGAGCGCGATGCCATGCGGGCAGATACCGGCCCCGCTGACGTGAGTGCCGAGGAACGCGAGTGGGAAACAGTTCTCGGCGATGGCATCGACTGATCCTCGCCGAGGCGAAATCTGGCTCGTTTCGCTGGGTTCAGCCCGAGAAGGAGAGCCAGGCAAGAACCGACCGGCAATCATCGTTTCAGTCGATGAGATCTCCGTTGGCTCGGAGGATGAGCTGGTTGTTGTCGTCCCGATATCCAGCTCACGTGCGCCATCCCCGCTTCGACCTGGGATCCCGCCCAAGGAAGGCGTTGAGCGAGAGAGTGTTGCTGTTTGCGGGGCGGTCAGAGCGGTTGCGCGCAAGCGTCTCTTGCGGTCAGTGGGAAGAACGCGCCCCGACACCCTTCGCGAGGTAGAGCAGGCACTGGGGATGATCCTCGGGCTCGATTGACAGGCAGGCAAAAGCTAGGGTCTTGACGATGAGCGGAGCCTCCCCGGTCAGCCTGCGGGCGTTTCAGCCTGGCGATGCCGCCGCGGTGCATCGTTGGTTCAACAATCCCGAGGCGACGAAGACGCTGATGGAGCAGCGGGAGAGCTTCGCGCTCGAGGACGCCGAAGGGTGGGTGCAGCGGGCGATGAATGACGGTGGCGAGGATCGCAAGTACGCGATCGTGGTCGAGGCTCACGATGAGCCAGTGGGGTTCACCGCCCTCTATGGGCTCTTCCGCCAGACGGCCCCCGAGCTTGGGGCGCTGATCGGGGATGAAGTCCGCGGCAAGGGGGTTGGCCGCCGTGCCGAGGCGCTGACGATCGCCAAGGCCTTCGATGAGTTCGGCGCCCACCGGGTCTACGGGCGCATTCCCGCTCGCAATGAGATCGCGAAGAAGACGGTCGCGGGGCTTGGCTGGAAGTACGAGGGCACGATGCGTGCCCATCTAAACCGGCCCGATGGCGTCGACGATTGCGAGGTCTGGGGCGTGCTGCCGGACGAGTTCCGCGAGGCCGCCGCGGACCTTCTGCCGTGAGCGCCGCGGCGGAGCTGATCGAGGACGCCGGCGAGGCGGCGGCAAGCGAGGAGTTCTTCCGCTCGCGCCCTTTCCTCGCCGCCGAGGGGGTCACCCACACCCTCCGCATCGCCTCCGATGAGGCTGAGCTGCTGGCGCCGCTGATCGTGCGGGACATTCCGAGCGCGACCGAGCGCGACGCGATCTCTCCCTACGGCTATCCAGGGTTCTCCTCCGGCGGCCATGGCCAGCTGCCAGGGTCCGAATCAGCAGACGCGCTGGATCCGGCTGCGGTTGACTTCAGCCCGACGGGGCTCGTCAGCATCTTCCTCCGGCACGCGCTCGGCTCAGCTCCGCTCGATGGTGCCAGCAGCCGCAACATCGTCCAGATCGCCGATCCGGAGCTGCCGCTGAAGAGCAGGGGGAGCGATCGCAATCAGGTCAACAAGAACCGCCGGGCGGGCTATGAGGTGCGGCTGGCGCCGGGACCGGAGACGAGCTCGGACGACCGCGCCGGCTTCTTCGCCGCCTATGAGGAGACGATGCGCCGCACCAATGCCGGCGAGCGCTACTTCTTCTCCAAGGCCTACTTCGACCGTCTGCTCAAATCGGATCGCTCCTGGCTTGCCCTTGCCCATGCTCCGGGGGGAGAGGTCGCCGCGGCCTCGATCGTCGTGCGCAGCGATGGCTTCCTCCACTACTACCTAAGCGGCAGCAGCGACGAGCATCTGCGCGACTCGCCGATGAAGAACGTCGTGACCACCCTGGTCGAGTTCGCTTCAGAGCAGGGCCTGCCGCTCAACCTTGGCGGCGGTATCTCTCGCGGCGACCGGCTCGAGGAGTTCAAGCGCGGCTTCGCCAACCGGGAGGAAGCCTGGAGCACTTCGGAGATCGTCTGCAACGCAGACGCCTACGCGCGCCTCTCGCCACCCGACGCGCCGAGCGACTTCTTCCCTGCCTACCGGGCGTCTGGTCAAAGCTGACGAACCGGACCTCCGGAGGCGCCGGCCCAGCTAGGCCGACGCCACTGCGGGAACTGACGTCTGCGGAAACTGACGTTTAGCTTTATGTAACGCCTAGCTACTAGGTTCGACTGGCGTCGGACCAACGGTTTCGACCTGCTCTGGTGCCCGGCCCCAGGTTTCCATGCCGAAGGCGCGGATCGCGTCGAGGGTGGCGGCCCCCTTGTACTCGCGACAGCCGAGCAGGTTGGTCCAGGTCGTTGCCGCCACCGCGTAGTCCATGTTCTCGTTGGGGAAGAGCAATGTCCCCCCATACATCGTGTCGTAGAGGCCCTTCAGCTCCAGCTGGTCGGCCTCGGACAGTTCTGGGCTGTACTGAATCTCCATTCGCCCGTGCTCGAGGCTGTGGACCATGAAGATTTCGGCCGGCATCTCGCTGTACGCGCCGTCCGCCTGCTGAAACGGCGGTTCCACGTGATTGCCGGAAGTCGGCGGGTTGGTCTTGTAGTCCGGAGTGGGAGAGCTCGCGGGGATATGTTTGGCTCCCTCGTCTTTGAGTTCGAGTCGCAGGGTGCAGTCGGCTTGCTTGGCGGCCTTCGCGAGGTCCGTCTCTTTGGCTGGCGGCGGAGCGGTTCCCTCTCTTTCGTCGGGCTCGAACCCATTGGTGGAGCCGCTCACTTGGTAGATGTGCGCCCCCCCGCCCCCGTCGTCTCCACCTGAAGAAGCGATGACTACGCCGACGCCAGCGAGAACCATCGCTCCGATAACGCCAGCCACCGCATAAACGGCGATAAGCCGCCGCCGCTCCTGCTTGGCCTGCGTTGACTCGTTCTCCTGCCGTGCCTGACGGAGCCGTTCTCTCTCTTCTTCCCTGCGGTTGGTCACGTCTTCCTATCCTCCTACGGCGGCACCCGGGCGCCGCCCATTGCCGTTCGCCCTGTGACTTGGGTGGAGATTCTGCCCTGATCGGGCCCAAACTTCATCCAGAAACCCTGCCAGCTCCTCGGTCAGCCGCTTCGGAGCGACCCTCCACTCCAAGATCGAGCTGGCCTCGACCAGCCGCGACTGAGGCAGCTCGTCGGCCAGCATGCCGGAATCGCTGAAGGGATGCACCGGGTCGCGTTGGTGGCCGACGATCAGCGTCGGTTGGGTGATTCGTTCCCGTTCGTCCCGATGGGGCGCGGTCTCGCCCAGCAGCAGGCCCTCGAGGACCGCCACCGAAGGCCCGGGCCGCCGCCTCACCCAGTCGAGTCCGAGGTCGACCAGAAAGGTGGTGCGCGGGAGGGCCGAGGCGACGCGCGCAGTGATCTCGAAGGCGGGACGCCCGAGCCGCAGGCCAAGGAGGATCGGGGAGAAGAACGCGGCTACCGCCGCCAGGGCATTGTCGAGCACCGGCATCTCGATGAAGAGGCCCTCGACTCGGTCCGGGTCGCGGACGGCCAGCTCGAGGGCGACATTCGCCCCGAGCGAGGTGCCACCGACAACCGCCTTTTCGAGCCCAAGATGGTCCAGCAGCGCGGTTATCTGACGGGCGAACAACGGCATCGAGTAGAGCCGCAAGTCCTCCGGCTGATCGGAGTCGCCGTGGCCGAGCAGGTCGATGCAGACCACCCGGTTGCCGCGCTCGGCCAGTGCCGGGCCGAGTGGTTCAAACATCCGCCGGTTCATCAGTAGGCCGTGGATGAGGACGAGGGCCTGGTCGCCCTCTCCGTACTCGTCGTATCTGATCCTGTGTCCCTGGCAGCGCAGCTCGCCCATCAGCTCAGGCCAGTTTAGTTGGCTTGTGCTGAGGGTGAGCCGGTTTCGGCTGCGCGGGTTCGCTCCCACGGTCGCGAGGCCTGCAGCGCACCCAGCACGGCTCGCGTGGCCGGGGCCCTGTTCAGCGCGTAGAAGTGGATGCCGGGCGCTCCGGCGACCAAGAGCTCAGCGCACTGCTGAGCGGCATAAGCAACCCCCAGCTCGAACTCGGCTTGCTCATCGCCGCCCGCGGCCCGGAATGCCTCTTCCAGGCGCGGCGGTATCGAGGCGTCGCAGAGATCGCAGATTCGCTTCGTCTGGGCGAAGCTGGCGACCGGGATCACGCCGGCCAGGATCGGGACCTCGATCCCCTTCTCCCGCGCGGCGTCGACGAAGTCGAAGTAGACCTGATTGTCGAAGAAGAGCTGGGTGATCAGAAACGACGCGCCGGCCTCGACCTTCGTCTTCAGATAGTTGAGATCGGTTTCGAGGTCCGGCGCCTCCGGGTGCACCTCCGGGAAGCAGGCGCCGCCGATCGCGAAGTCCCAGCGGGAGGCGATGAACGCGGAGAGCTCCGCGGCGCTTCCCAGGCCACCCGCGGGCTGGACGAAGTCCTTCTCCCCTCGCGGCGGGTCGCCGCGCAAGGCGAAGACGTTGTCGATGCCGGTCGCGGCGATCCGGTCGAGCGTCTCCGCCAGCCCCTCGCTCGTCTCCCCGACGCAGCTGAGGTGAGCCATCGTCTCCAGGCCGACCTCGTCCTTGAGGGCCCGCGTGATCTCAACCGTCCCATCGCGAGTGGATCCGCCCGCGCCGTAGGTCACCGAGACGAAATCGGGCTCGAGCTCCTGCAGCGATCGCGCTGTCGCGAACAGCTGCTCGGTTGCCTCCTCGGTCTTGGGGGGGAAGAACTCGACCGAGAAGACGGGCCGCTTCGCGGCAAGGATCTCATCGATGCGCATTCGGGGAGGGTAGCCGCCCCCAGGCGTGGGCGCGCCACCTCGCGGGCGGCCTGAATGCCACCGACCGTGAATGCCACCGAGACCGTCTGCGGCACCCCTGCTTCAAGGGTGGCACCCCCAGCCGCACCGCTCAGGGCTGGCACCCAGGTCCGGCACCGCCTGTTTCAAGGGGGTTGCGGTGGACCCCCCGGCCCATTTGCAGGGCATTCCGAAGCGTTTTTTCGGAGTTTGCGGGAATAGAGCCAACTGACCCCTAGCGCTCTGAGAGCGAGGGCGCTATGTTCGCTTTGCGACTGGGAGAGACAGGATCCGCGGAAGCCAAGCGGAACACCGTTTCGAAGGTGATGCGAAGAGCTTCTGCGCGCGAAGGCTACGTGCAAGGTCGGCTACAAGCATCGTCCCCAGTCGCGTTTCTCGTTGTGGCAGTAGGCCCGCGATTTCTGCTCGGTCTCGGCCGATGCCTCACACGAGGCCTTGGGCCGATGTCTCACATGAGCATGCCTCACATGAGCTCTATGTCTCTCACGAGTCCTATGGGTGTCGTCCGACGGCGGGCCTAGCGTTGCGGTTGGCCCTGGAGAGCCGACCCTTCCTGGCCTTGCGTGCGGGGCGCCGTTTGGGGAGTCGGGCGCCAGCAGCGGACCCCCGTGAGTCCCGCTGCGGATAGCCTGCCCACTCCCACCGCTGCGAACTCAGCTACAACGGCTGTGCGAGGATGCGCGGCGATCAGTGCGATGAGCGATGAGCTTCGCTACGAGCGTGTCGGCGCCGCTTCGGTGTTGACCATTGACCGGCCGGAGCGCCGCAACGCCGTCGACGCCGCGACCGCCGAGCTCTTTCGCCAGGGCCTGCGGGAGTTTGAGGCCGATGAGGACGCTCGCGTCCTCATCCTCACCGGCGCCGGTGGGGAGGCTTTCTGCGCCGGGGCTGACCTGAAGGCGCTGGACCTGGACGTCGATCACTTCGAGGGCCCGATGGGCCCCACTCGGCTCACCCCGTCAAAGCCGGCGATCGCGGCGATCGACGGTTGGTGCCTGGCCGGTGGGGTGGAGCTCGCGCTCTGGTGCGACATGCGGATCGTGACCCCCAAGTCCACTTTCGGGCTCTTCGAGCGCCGCTGGGGCGTGCCGCTGGTCGATGGCGGGACGCAGCGCCTGCCGCGTGTCGTTGGCATGGGCCGGGCGCTGGAGCTGATCCTCACCGGACGCCCCGTCGATGCCGAAGAGGCCCACCGGATCGGCCTGGCGAACGAGGTCGTCGAGCCCGGCAAGCATCTGGAGCGAGCCCTCGAGCTTGCCGAGAAGATCGCCTCCTTCCCGCAGGAGACGATGCTCGCCGACCGCCGTGCCGCGATCGAAGGATTCGGCATGCCGCTGGCCGATGGTCTTGCGCTGGAGCACCGCCTTGGCCGGGAGGTGCTCGAGGTGGCCGTACGCGGTGCGGCTCGCTTTGCCGCCGGCGAGGGCCGCCACGGCGAAGGCGTCTAGCCCCGGCTCATATGAGATGAGGGGCGGAGGGCTTAGCCCGCTTCGCTAGCTACGCGGCGCATCTCCTCTTCGGCTGCTTCTGGCCCGAGGTAGGGCATGAGAACTGCGAAGACCAGGTCGGGCAGAGCCTTTTTGAGCTCGCCTCCACGGCCGGCGCGGACCTCGTCGAAGATCATCGAGGTGGCGCCGCCGATCGCAAAGCGCGCGGTGTCGGAGGGAAGGTCTTCGCCTCGACCCGAGTACTCGCGCCCCTCCTCGAGCAACGGCGTGAAACGGGCCAGCGCGCCGCGATAGCGCTCGCTCGCCCCCTCGCCGGCCGCCGTCACCTCGACCATCGCCATTCGCGCGATGTCAGCCTCGAGGGAAAGCAGCTCGACCAGGGCGCGCAGCGCGGCGGTGACCTGCTCTGGCCAAGGTTGGTCGGCGGCTGAGGCGAAGGCGCTGGAGACATGGGCGACAAGGACGTCGATCACCGCGTCGTAGGCCGCGAGGAAACACGCGGCCTTGTCGTCGAACATTTGGTCGAAGGTCTCCGGCGAGACACCGGCCATCTCAATCACGTCGGCCACGGTGGTCGCCTCATAGCTTTTCGCCGCGGCGACTCTGACCATTGCCTCCAGCAGCCTCTCCCGCTCAGACCGTGCCGCGTAGGCCCGTGGCAACCCCTCCCCGGTCAACTGCTGCGGATTGGATGAGGTTTGTGAGTCCATAGCTTCAGCGTAGGGCAGGATCCAAGGGCTGTCCACAGTCCAGCGCAGCCGATCTCCCAGGTGTAGCAAAACCACGTTGCCGACCTTGACCGGCGCCTACACTCCTGCGGATGAAGATTGGGATCATCGGCCTCGGCTACGTTGGCCTGCCGCTTGCTGTGGCCTTCGCCGAAGCCGGAAGCGAGGTGGTCGGGCTGGACACCGACGCCGGCAAGATCGAGGCCCTGAGCCAGGGGCACAGCTACATCGAGGATGTCCCTGACGCCGCCCTGGCCCCGCTGCTCGAGCGTCTGACCGCCACCTCCAGCTACGCCGATCTCGCATCGTGCGAGGCCATCGTGATCTGCGTTCCCACTCCGCTGACCGGTTCGCGCCAGCCCGACCTCGCCTATCTGATCGATGCGGCGACAGCGCTCTCCGTGATCCTCAAGCCGGGTCAGTTGGTTGTCCTGGAGTCGACCACCTACCCCGGCACGACCCGCGAGCGCCTGCAGCCGATTCTCGAGGAGTCGGGGATGTCGGCGGGCACGGACTTCCACGTCGCCTTCTCCCCGGAGCGGATAGACCCCGGCCGGACCGACCACACCATCCGCACCACGCCGAAGCTGGTAGGCGGGATATCCGAGGCCAGCGCCGAGCGCGCCCGCGATCTGTACGAGCTGATCTGCGACGAGGTTGTGGTCCTCTCCAGCCCGGAGGCGGCCGAGTTGGCGAAGCTCCTGGAGAACATCTTCCGTTCGGTCAACATCGCCTTGGTGAACGAGCTGGCGCAGCTCTGCGACCGGCTCGGCATCGACATCTGGGAGGTGATCGACGCCGCGGCGACCAAGCCGTTCGGATTCATGCGCTTCGACCCAGGCCCCGGCATGGGCGGTCACTGTTTGCCGATCGATCCCTTCTACCTCGCCTTCAAGGCCCGCGAGCACGACTTCTACCCCGAGTTCATCGAGCTGGCGGGGAAGGTAAACCAGGCCCAGCCGGCCTTCTGTGCCGAGCGGATCGACCGCGCCCTCAACAGCGTTGGCAAGCCGGTCAAGGGCTCGAAGATCCTCCTGCTCGGTGTCAGCTACAAGGCCGGGGTGGGTGACATCCGCGAGTCTCCCGCGCTGAAGATCGCCCGACTCCTGCGCGAGCTCGACGCCGAGGTCGTCTACCACGACCCCTTCGTCCCCGAGCTGGCCGAGTTGGGGTTGACGTCGGTCGACGTCGCCGAGACGCTTCCCAACGTCGACCTCGCGGCGATAGTCACCCCGCATGAGCATGTCGACTACGAGGAAGTCGTGTCTGGCGCACCGTTGGTTATCGATTTCCGAGGGGTGACTAGAGACATCTCGGCAGAGAACCTGATCAGGCTCTAGCCATTACGGCACATGACGCGGGAGGTTTGTCTCGGTATCGTCGCAGTGTGGTCGGGAAAACCGACAGTTCAGTCGGTTCCCCCGATGGAGAGGATGAATATCCGCCAGAGCTGGCGCGCCTTCCGCCGGGTCGCCATGGCCTACCGCGCGAGTTTGTCCTCCTCAATCAACGCGAAAGGCTGATTGCCGGTATGGCGGAGGCGGTCGCAGAGCATGGCTATGCCGGTGCCACCGTTGGTCACGTAACCAGCCACGCTGCTGTCTCGCGCCGCACTTTCTACGAGCACTTCTCGAGTAAGGACGAGTGCTTCCTCGCTGCCTATGACTCGGTGATGAGCGGGCTGCAGGAGCGTGTGTTGCAGGGCTTTGAGGAAGCCGACGACTGGCCTCACGCGGTCAAGTCTGGGATTCGCGCGATGCTCCAGTTCCTGGCAGCCGAGCCGAGCCTCGCCCGACTCTGCATGGTCGAGCCTCTCGTAGCCGGCCCGGTTGTGCTCGAACGTTACGACGCGATGATCGGGAGCTTCGTTCCCTATTTCCGTTCGGGCCGCGAGGGGCGCTCGCCTGAGGCTCTCGCCCGTCTATCGCCGACCACGGAGGAGGCGCTGGTCGGCGGCATGATTTCGTTGATCTCCCGCCGCATCATGGCCGGCCAGACCGCTGACCTCGAGGATCTCCTTCCCGACCTGGTCGAGTTCGTCCTGATGCCATATTTGGGCGCCGCTGAGGCGGCGGAGATCGCCGAGCATGACTGAGACGCAGTACTTCGCCCCGCTACGCGACGGCATCTGACTCGCGCGCAGTGAGCTGGACAATCGGGATCGTCCGGTTCACCTTCGCCGCTTCTCGACGGTATGCCGCGTAGGGCGCGAAGACACGATCGGCTAGTGCCCAGATCGTCCCAGGCGGGTGTTGGCAAGCGCGGCATAGGCCCGGCTGAGCAGGCCAGGCCGGTGGTTGGGGTCGACGTACTTGAGCCGCGCGGGCATCCGCGGGATTATCCATCCGGCATGGTCAGCCGGAAGGCGTGGCGAGCGTCGACGGTCCCCGCTAGTTGAACCGGCCCACCGCGATCGTGTTGCCATCGGGGTCTTTGAACCACGCGATGCTCCCGGCCTCCATCGTGTGGATTCCCCTCTCGTCGGTCTTCATCGGCTCCTCGTATTGCTCGAAGACGACGCCTTTGGACGTCAGCTCCTCGACGATCTGGTCCAGATCCGGAACCTCCCAGGTAGCCAGCGTCGCCTCCGATTTGCCCGCGCGCTCCGGTGAGGAGTAGACGAGCAGCGACGTGCCCTCTCCGCATTCGTAGACAACCCCTCCGGGATCGTCCATGTCTCCAGCGGAAAGACCGAGCTTGCTCTCGTAGAAATCCCTCGCGCGGCTCATGTCGGTCACTGCGATTGTCGCGCCCACTCTGTGCTCGCTCAAAGCCATTGGGTCTCCTTCGTTGCGTTCCCGGCTGGTCGCACCTGTCCTCAGACGGCGACAGGCGCCTTATGTACGTCTTCCCCGTTGAGGGGATTTGATGCCTCGGACATGCACGGTTCGGGCATCGGGAAGAGATCGAGAAAGCGGACGACCGCGCTCTTCTCACCCTCGATCCGCGCGCCCGCACGGCGCGCTTCGTCGAGGCTTAGCTGCCCTGTGAGCAAGCCTGCAAGCGCACCGGGGTCTGCTTCGATCGTGACCTCCGGCTTGGCCGCGGTGCCGCGGCTCAGCTCCACCTTGCCTTTTGCGACCTCAACCCGGAAGCTCCCATCCTCAAACCGCAGTTCGTAGGTTGCCCGCAGCTTTCCGGCTGCTTTTGGATCGAACAGCGACCGCAGAGCGAGGACGATCGAGTCGGCTCCGATCGGGGCCTCGCCTGGGGGTTGGGGGGAGCTGGCGCCCCATGCCCCAAGCTGCGTCACGACCGGCTCCAGCCGCATCCCCCAGTCGGTCAGCTCATACACCCAGGAGCCCGCTGGGGGAGGGAGCTTGTGCCGCCGCACAACGCCCCCTTGCTCCAGCTCGCGCAGCCGCTCCGCGAGGACATTGGAGCTAACGTTGGGAAGGCCCGCCCGCAGGTCCGTGAAGCGCTTGGGCCCCAGCATCAGCTCGCGGACGACGAGTAGGGCCCAACGCTCTCCAACCACGTCAAGGGCGTGGGCGAGACGACACGCGTCACCGTAGCTGCGCTTGCTCCCCATAAAGCCAGTCTAGCTGCAATTGCTACGAAATTGCAAGTTCGTAGTTGTTTTTTAGAACTATCTGTTATGGTGCCGCATTCGTGGAGCCAACCGCGACCAACCCGAACCGCTGGATCGCCCTCTACGTGCTCTGCGCGGGGGTGCTGATGATCGTCCTCGACATCACGATCGTGAACGTGGCGCTGCCCTCGATCCAGGACGACCTCGGCTTCTCACAGAGCAACCTGGCTTGGGTCGTCAACGCTTATCTGATCCCCTTCGGCGGCCTGCTGCTGCTCGCCGGCCGCTTCGGCGACCTGATCGGCCAACGGCGCATCTTCCTTTCCGGCCTTGCCGTCTTCGTCAGCGCTTCGCTGCTCTGCGCTCTCTCGCAAAGCCAGGAGATGTTGATCGGCGCGCGCTTCATCCAGGGGATCGGCGGCGCGCTCACATCCGCGGTGGTCCTGGGGATGATCGTGACGATGTTCCCGGGGCCGGCCGACCAGGCGAAAGCGATCGGGGTCTATGGCTTCGTCGCCTCCGCCGGCGGCTCGATCGGCCTGCTCGCCGGCGGGGTGCTGACCGAGGCGATCAGCTGGCACTGGATCTTCTTCATCAACCTGCCGGTCGGGATTGCCACGGCGGTGCTGACCCGGCGCTTGGTCGAGCCCCATGAGGGCATCGGGATCGGCGAGGGCGCCGACGTTCCCGGCGCGCTCCTGATCACGGGGGCGCTGATGCTGGGCACCTACAACATCCTCGAGGTCACCGAGGTGGGCTGGGGGGCGACCCAGACGATGGTGCTCGGGTCCATCTCTCTCGCGCTGGCCGTGGCCTTCATCTACCGCCAGGCTCGAATTGCCAACCCGCTGATGCCGCTGCGCCTCTTTCGCTCGCGGAACGTCTCCGGCGCCAATGCGGCTCAGGCTCTCCTCGTGGCCGGGATGTTCTCGATGTTCTTCCTCGGCGCCCTGTACCTGCAGGAGATCCTTGGCTACGACGCTCTCGGCGTCGGCCTCGCCTTCCTTCCGGCGACCCTCGTGATGGGGACGCTGTCGCTCGGCTTCTCGGAAAAGCTGATCATGCGCTTCGGGCCCCGGCGGACTTTGCTCCCAGGTCTTGTTCTGATCGGCGTGGGGCTGCTGCTCTTCGCCCGTACGCCGGTCGACGGCAACTACGCGACGGACGTCCTGCCGCCGATGGTCCTCGTCGGGGTTGGGATCGGCACCTCCTTCCCCTCGCTGATGACGCTGGCGATGTCGGGGGCCACACCACAGGACTCGGGGCTCGCATCCGGACTGGTCAACACGACGGCTCAGGTAGGCGGTGCTATCGGCCTTGCCGTGTTGGCGACCCTCGCCACCGAGCGCACCGACAGCCTCAGCGGCAGCGTGTCGCACGACGCCGCCCTCAACTCCGGCTTTCACCTCGCCTATCTGATTGGCGCCGCACTGGTCGGGCTCGCATTTGTGATTGCCGTCGTTGTAATGCGGGAAGCGCCGATGCCCGCTGCCGAACCAGCTATGGGCGAGCAAGGGGCCACCGCCTCGCCGGAGGCGAGCGAAGCCGAGCCTGCTTACTCCGAAAGTTGATCTACCGCTACGGAAGGAAGGGGCGCAGCATTATTTGCTGGGTCCCGAAGCTCTCTCCAGCTCTTCGGCAAGCGTCGCGAGCTCCGAGACTTTGACGCCAAGCGCTCCGGCTATGCGCCGGACGCTCCCCCATGCCGGGTTGTTGCGCCCACTCTCGATGTGGGAAATCCAGGTCGGATGAATCTCAGAGTTGTGGCCCAGTTTCTCCTGGCTCAGGCCTTTTTCGGTCCTCAGTTGCCGGATGGCTCGACCAAGGCCCACCTGCGGCTCGTTACGGGGCGGCATCGCCGACAAGACGTTTCCTTGTTTCGCCCGAATGGTCTATAGAGTTGAACTCAAGTATGCTGTTTAACTCAAGTCAGATGTCTGCCGTCCGTTGGTCGGGCCGGATGCTAGGAGGCGTGCATGGATGTCCTGCTGGGGGTACTTGCAGTCGCTGCGATGGTCGGCATCCCGATCGTTGGACTTCCCGTAGCAGCGGTGGCAATCGGTGTGTTCGACTTTCCGCCCGGAAGCCAAGACTTGGCTTCGGACTTCCTCGACAACGGCGGCTGGGTGGCAGTCGCGGCTGTCGGATTGGTCTTGCTGGCTGTCGGGATCTACGCGATCAAGCGCCAGCGGGAGACGGAGCTTTCCACGGTGTCCGATGGCACTTAGGAAGGGTCTAGCCTCCTCTTAGGTGGAGATTGGGCTTAGCCGGCTGCGATCGCGTTAGCGAGTCAGTTCTACGAGAGCCACTCTGCTGACCTTGTTTCCGGCGTCGTCGGTGGCGGTCACGGTCACCCTGGCTGCCACCTTGCGCCCCTCCTTCAGCGCTTGCTTGGCCCTTCTTCGCACTTTCACCTTCAAGATGGCAAGCCGAAAGCGGGTTGGTGCTCCCGCCTGTGCCGATCGAGAAGCAGGGGCGAGCATCGCCGAGCCTGCTTTCGCGCCTCGCCTGAAGAAGAACAGCGCTCCGCGGGCGCGCAATGCGCATGACTCCGAGCAGGTCGCCACGACCTTGATGTCGCCACGCAGCTTCTGGTGTCGCGCGGCTCGGACCCTGAGGCGCAGCTGTTTCTGGGTGTCCCTCCCGCCCGGGTCCACGATGGCGCAGGCCGGTGCCGGCCCGGATGGCGGGGCTGACGCATCCGTGGCGATGCGGTAGGCGGTCTCGGTGGTCAGGACATAGACGCCGCAACCCGAGTCCTCTCCGAAGCCGAGCAGACTGTCTCCTTCCGGCAAGGCGAGGCCGACCGACCGTGGGTCGCCACCCGCGGCTGTGAGGTCGATCGTGCGCAGTTCGGAGCGGCAGAAATCGCCATAGAGGTAGCGGCCGGTCAGCCCGGTCAGGGTCAGGTCGCGAACCACGTAGCCGCCGACGATCGCGCAGCCGGTTGTCTCGAGCGGGGTTTCGGCGTTCGCGTATTGGAAGAAAGGATCGGTTAATTCCGGGTTGGCCGGCGAGCAGGCGCCCTCGCAGATTGGCCAGCCGAGGTTCGCGCCGGGGGGGATCCCGGCGTTGACCTCCTCCCAGCTTTTCTCGCCCACGTCGGCGACGATCAGAGCGCCGCTCGGCGCGAAGGAGGCTCGGAAGGGGTTGCGCAGGCCACTCGCGAAGATCTCTTCTTTGGCGCCCACGACGCCGACGAACGGGTTCGAGGGCGGCACTTCGTATCCGATCCCGCTTTCCGGCTGGGGGTCGATCCGCAGCACCTTGCCCAACAGGTTGGCCAGGCTCTGGGCGTTGGCCGAGCTCTTGTTGTCTCCCACCGTCACGTAGAGGAGGCCGTCCGGCCCAAAGGCAAGCTGGCCGCCGTAGTGGTTGCCGGTGGAGTGTGGAATGCCGACTACGAGCCGGGCAGAGCTGGGATCGGCGAGATCCGGGTCGGTGGAGGAGCGCCTGTACTCGATCACCTGCAGTTCGCCCGGTTCGGCGCCGAATTCGCCGGCCGCTTTGGCCACCGTAAAGACGTAGAGAAGCCCGCTGGAGGGGTAGTCCGGGGCAAAGGCGATGGACAGCAGCCCCCGCTCTCCGGAGGTGTCGACGTTGGGCACAGTGAGGAACGGCGTCGGATGCAGGACGTTGTTCTCAAAGATCCGCACTCCGCCCCCGCGTTCGACCACGAACAGGCGTGGATCGCTCGGTGGGGCCGTTGTGTGGATCGGGGTCGAGAGCCAGGCGGAGGAAGGTGCCAGCGGCACAAGCGCCGCTCCCGAGGCGGCGCTTGGCAGCAAGGCCCCGGCGATCAGAGCAGCGAGGGTCACCCAGTGCCTCACAACGTCCCCCTACCCGTTGCCCGCTGACCTAGTCAAAGGTCGCGCTCGTAGAAGAGCATCCTGGGACCGTCTGGCAGCCGTTCGAGATTGGTGAACTCGCAGCTCTCGTATAGCCCTCTCGCCGCGGTGTCGGTTTCGCCGGTGCACAAGCTCATGTAGGCAGCGCCCGCCTCCCGGGCAACTTCCATCGACGTCTCCATCAGAGCGCGGCCGATTCCTTCGCCTCGCCGCGACGGCGCCACATAGAGCTCCTCCAGATATGCCTCCAGCGTCTCGTCCCATAGCGAGGGCCGGAACCGGAGCAGCGCAAGCCCGACCGACGGCTCGCTGCTGAGCAGGACGGTGATCTCCTCGTCTGTCAGCAACTGCCGAGCCCGGTCGGTGAGGACAGCTGTGCCGGGAGTTGGATCGGAGAACTCGGTGTTGAAGTCGTGCAGCAGCTGAGCTATCTCGGGAGCGTCATCGACACTCGCTCGCCGGACGCCGGCCTCACCTGAAGCTGATGTGGGGCTTTTCGTTTGCCGGTTCTCGAGGCCTTCCACTCCAAAGATGGTCTCACGATTGACATGTGACTAAACAGTCACCTATAATGGGGAGCATGGATGAGGTGTTCAAGGCCCTGGCCGATCCAACCCGCCGCAGCCTGCTCGACGAGCTGTTCGAGAAAGACGGGCAGACGTTGAGCGCGCTGGAGGGGCGCCTACCGATGACGCGCTTCGGCGTCATGAAGCACCTGAAGGTGCTCGAGGAGGCGGGCCTAGTGACGACTAAGCGGCGAGGCCGGGAAAAGCTTCACTTCCTGAACCCCGTCCCGATCCGGCTCATCCACGACCGCTGGGTGAGCAAGTACGCAGAGCCCTGGGCCGCAGGCCTCAGTGAGCTGAAGAAAGACATCGAGGAGGACAGTCATGGAGAAGGTATTTGAGATCTACATCAAGACGACCCCGGAGCGTCTCTGGGAGGCGATCACCGACAACGCGCAACGGCAGAAGTACAACTTTGGGGTGGGGGTCAGCTCAGACTGGGCTCCCGGCTCCGGCTACGAGGGCGTTCACCCCGGTGCCGGCATCTCGATCTGCGAGGGCGAGAACCTGGAGATCGACCCGCCGCGTCGTCTCGTCCAGAGCTTCACGGCTCTCTGGAGCGATCAGGTCAAGTCGGAAGGGGTTTCGCGGGTGACCTGGGAGATCGAACCGGTTGGCAGCTCCTGCCGGCTCACCGTCACCCACGATCAGCTCAACGAGGGCGCCAACAGCGAACTCTATGGCGGCTGGCCGATGATCCTCTCGGGTCTGAAGACACTGCTCGAGACGGGCGAGCTGCTCGACACCCCCGGCTCGCTGCGGTACTCGGAGGAGGGGATAAGCTGAGCCCATGGGAAGGATCGTCGTAACCGAGTTCGTGTCGCTGGACGGCGTCATTGAGGATCCCGGCGGGTCGGAGGATTTCGAGCACGGAGGTTGGAGCTTCGAGATCGCTCGTGGCGATGAGGGAGACAAGTTCAAGCTGGACGAGACGATGGGAGCAGAGGCGCTGCTGCTCGGGCGAGTCACCTACGAAGGCTTCGCCGATGCTTGGCCGTCCAGAGAGGGCGAGTTCGCCGACAAGTTCAACAACATGCCCAAGTACGTCGTCTCCTCGACCCTCGAGGATCCGGAATGGACCAACTCGACCGTGCTCGAGGGCGACCTGGCGGAGGCGATCTCCAAGGTGCGGGAGGAGCACGACGGGGACATCGTGGTCCACGGCAGCGCTCAGCTCGCGCAGGCCCTGCTCGACAACGACCTCGTCGACGAGCTGCGGCTGATGGTCTTCCCGGTCGTGCTCGGGAGCGGCAAGCGCCTCTTCGGAGCGAGCGGGAAGAAGCCCCTGCGCCTCACCGACTCGCAGATGGTGGGCGATGGTGTAGCGATCCTGGTCTACCAGCCGGCCGCTGGGACAGAGCCGGATCCGAACCCCGCCAGCTAGTCCCGCACCCGCGTGTTTAGCGCCAGCAGGCCACTGGGTAAAAGAATCTCACCAGTGGACGAGCGAGATTCGGAGGGCAACGATGTTCAGGTGCGGCAACTGTGGAAGTGGCTATTCGATTCGGGCGGCATCGGCGTGGGAGGCTTGCCCTCGATGCCTGGCCAAAGACCGGGTCAGCGTCCCCTTGAGCTTCGAGCTTGGCTGGCGGGGGAGCGACCGAGAGGGAGCTCGATCCAAGAGATCTTCCGCAAGTGCCCCTGGGAAGGCGTGACTCAGGTCGCGACCTGAAGACCGGCAACTCTCATGCTCTGGCGCGCAGGGGGCGCCGGGGCGCCTCCTCTCTAATCCCGCCAGGCATAGTCTCTCCGGTCGATGTTCGAGGAGGCGAGCCTGCGTACACCACCCCAGCTGGAGACGTCGCGCCTGCTCCTCCGAGGGTGGCGCGGACGTGACCTCAAAGCTCATGCAGAGATGGCGGCCGACCCCGAGGTCATGCGCTACATCGGCGACGGCGACACGCTCGATCGAGCCAGGAGCTGGCGGGAGATCGCTCTGCACATCGGCCACTGGGCGCTGCGCGGATACGGCCAGTGGGCGCTCGAGCGAAAAGATGACGGCGCCTCGCTGGGCCAGGCCGGCCTTTGGAACCCCCCGGGGTGGCCCGGCCTCGAGGTCGGCTGGAGGCTCGCGCGCCACGCCTGGGGTCAGGGATATGCCACCGAGGCCGGTCAAGCGGCAATCGATTGGGCTTGGGACACCCTCGACGCCGACCAGCTGATCTCAGTAATCCAGCCCGGCAACAGCCGATCGATCCGTGTGGCTGAGCGGCTCGGAATGAGACGCCTTCGAGAGACCACTTTGAAGGGCCAGGGCGTCGTGATCTTCGGAATCGACCGACCTGGCGCTCGATGAGCGCTTCGGTCGACTCCCCAGGCTCAATCTTCGTGCGTTTCCTGAAGTTTGGCCTGCTCGCCTGGGGCGGCCCGGCGGCGCAGATCGCGATGATCAAGCGCGAGTGCGTTGACGAGGAGGGGTGGGTTTCCGAGGAGACGTTCAAGAAGACCCTCGCCGTCTACCAGGTGCTGCCGGGACCCGAGGCGCATGAGCTGTGCGTTTACTTCGGGCGGCTGCGGGGAGGCAAGCTCGGCGGATTCCTCGCGGGGCTCGGCTTCATGCTGCCGGGCTTCCTGCTCATGCTGGGCCTGTCGATCCTCTACGTCGAGGCGGAACTCGCCGGTCATCTGGAGGAGTTGTTCTACGGGTTGACGGCTGCGGTTGGCGCCCTGGTGGCTCGGGCGCTGGTGCGGCTTGGGGGCAACTTCATCACCGATTCTCCGCTGGCGCTCATCGCCATCGCTGCCTTTGCCCTCACCGTGTTCGTCTCGGCGAACTTCGTCTTGGTGCTGATCGGAGCGGGGCTTGCCTATGAGCTGTGGACCAACGGGCGGCAATGGCGAGGCCGCACCCACTCCTTCTCGTTCGGTCCGGTAGCGATTGTGGCTTTCGCCCTTGGCACGATCACCCTCTCGCTCACCGCCTCGATCTTCTTCGAGGGGCTGAAGGCCGGGCTGCTCACCTTCGGCGGTGCCTACACGGTGATCCCGTTTCTTCAAGACAGCGCTGTCGACGGCCAGCACTGGCTCACCGACAGCCAGTTCGTCGACGGCCTCGCGATCAGCGGCGTGCTGCCCGCGCCGTTGATCATCTTCTCCACCTTCGTCGGCTATCTGGCAGGCGGGCTGGCCGGGGGGCTCGCCATGACGCTCGGAATCTTCCTTCCCGCTTTCGTTTTTCCGATCTTCTTTCACCGCACCCTGGTCTCCATCGCGGAGAACCCGCGAATCAGGCCGTTCCTGCTCGGCGTCGCCGCCGGAGTGATCGGCCTGATCGCCGCCGTCACCGTGACGATCCTCGAAACGAGCGTGGTCGACGTGCCGACCGCAATCCTCGCGGTGGGAGCTTTCCTCGCCCTCAATCGCTGGCACAGCAAGCTGACCGTGCTCTACGTCGTCTTCACCTGCGGCGCGATCGGGTTGCTGTTACAGCTCACCGTGGTCTAGAGGCCTGACGGGGGGTCCTTCACCGGGTCGCTGCTGCTCCAGGTGATGAAGTTCCTTTCACCAGAATTTCATCAGCACTCTGGGATAAAGAGGATGTCCAGTCGCGAGGGGGTACGCAATGCCGTCCATCCAGATCAGCAACCGGGTCGCCTTCGTCAGTCTCCTGCTTCTCTTCGGGCTCCTCCTTGCCGCCTGCGGCGGAAATGGCGATGGCAGCGAGAACGAGAGCGCCGCAGGCGCGAGTCTGCCGCAAGGCGCCACACCCGTCGATCTCAATCCAGCCGAGTTCAGCATTGAGATCGACAACCCCTACTGGCCGATGAGGCCCGGCAGCCGCTGGGTTTATCGAGAGATGGATGGCGAAGGAGGGGTGCAGCGAGTCGTGGTCACCGTCACGAAGGAGACGAAGCTGATCGCCAACGACATCGAAGCGCGGGTCGTGCACGACGTAGTTAGCCAGGGCGGCAAGCCGGTCGAGATCACCGACGACTGGTACGCACAGGACTCAGATGGCAACGTCTGGTACCTGGGTGAGCGCACGGCAGAGTACGAGAACGGCAAGGTGGTCTCCAGGGCGGGCTCATGGGAGGCCGGCGTCGACGGCGCTCAGCCTGGGGTCATCATGCTCGCAAAGCCTCGGCCGGGGTTGGCCTATCGTCAGGAGCACTATGCGGGTGAGGCGGAGGACCGGGCGAAGGTCCTCAGCCTCAACGAGCAAGCGGAGGTGCCTTTCGGCCACTTTTCCGACGTGCTGCTGACCAAGGATCTCGTCCCACTCGAACCGGACGCGCTCGAGTACAAGCTTTACGCTCGAGGCATCGGCCCGGTGCTGGTCCTCGACGTCTCCGGAGCGGCCGGTCGCGAGGAGCTAATCCGCTACACCGAAGGCGACTAGGCGATGCTCGGACCGGCAAGGATGCCGCTAGCCTCAGCGTGGGTTTGAAGATCTCCATTCCCTTCATCGACCTTAACGCCATGCGCCTGGAACTCGGCGGGGATCTGGAGTCGGCGGTGGCGAGAACGCTCGATTCCGGCTGGTACCTGCTGGGCTCCGAGCTGGAGGAGTTCGAGCGTGAGTTCGCCGCCCACTGTGGGACGCGCCACTGCGTTGGGGTGGCCAGCGGCCTCAGTGCGATCGAGCTCGCCCTGCGCGCCGCCGGGGTCGGCCCGGGTGACGAGGTGATCGTCCCCGCATATACCTGGGTCGCGACCTGGCTGGCGGTGACGAGGGTCGGCGCCCGCCCGGTGGGAGTCGACGTCGAGGAATCCACCTACAACATCGATTCCCGGCTCATCGATGAGGCGGTCACCGAGCGGACAACGGCGATCGTCCCGGTTCACCTGCGGGGGGAGCCGGCTGACATGGACGGAATCGAGGCAGTGGCCGCGAACCATGACCTGCTCGTGGTCGAGGACGCCGCCCAGGCCCACGGAGCTTGCCACCGAGCCCGGCCCGTTGGCGCCATCGGCGATGCCGGGGCTTTCTCGTTCTACCCGACCAAGAACCTGGGCGGTATCGGCGACGGCGGCGCCGTGACGACCGACGACGACGAGCTGGCCGAACGGGTCCGGCTGCTCCGCAACTACGGCATGCGGGACCGGTACGAGATCGAGTATGCCGGCGTCAATTCCCGCCTTGCCGAGGTCCAGGCGGCGGCGTTGCGAACGGCGCTGCCACGTCTGGACGCTTGGAACCGGGCCAGGGCCTCGCTCGCGGAGGTCTACCTCGCTGCCTTCGGAGGACATGACTCGGTCTCCGTCCCAACGGTCCCCGACTGGGCGGATCCCGTCTGGCATCTGTTCGTCGTTGGCCTCCCCAATCGGGATTCCTGCGCCCGCTCGCTCGCCGAGCGAGGGATCGAGACCCTCGTCCACTACCCCCTGCTCCCTTCCCGCTCGGGCCCATACCGGGACGATTGGCCCCCGGGCAGCTTCCCGGTCGCAGAACGCCTCGCTTCGTCGGCCCTCAGCCTTCCGCTCTATCCCCAGCTCGACTCCACCGCGTGCGAGCTGGTCGCGGATGCGGTGCTGGCGTCGGTGGGGTCGCCTCCGTCCGCGTAGCATCAGGCGTCTCGTGACCGAGCAACCCCGGACCTCAGGTGTCGTGCAGCGCGCCATCCGGTGGCTGCGCTCGAAGCTTCACACCGACATCCACCAAGGCCTGGCCGGCCTGCAGGACTCGATTTCCGACCTTCGCATCCAGCTCGAGCAGCTTAGTGGCCAAGCTCATGCGATCGAGGTCGAGGCTCGCCGGGCGGCTGCGATGGCCCGCTACGCCTATGACGAAGAGCCTGCGAACAGGCGACGCCTCCACGATCTGCGTCGCAGCGAGGAGTACGAGCTCGCGTTCACCGAAACAGAGCCCCTAGTCAGCTTCATCGTCCCCACCTACAGATCGTTCGAGACCCTGCGCGATGTCGCCCTGCCCTCGATCCTCGGCCAGACCTACTCGAACGTGGAGGTGATCGTGTCCGGCGATTGCGCTCCTCCCGAGACCGAAGAGGCAATCGCGGAAATAGGCGATCCGCGCATCACCTACATCAACCGCACGATCAGGGGGCCCTACCCGGAGGAGGAGTCGAAGCGCTGGTTCGCGATCGGCGTTCCCCCCTTCAACGATGCGCTCGCGATGGTCCGGGGCCGATGGATCGCCGTTCTCGGAGATGACGACGCGATCCGACCGAACCACACCGAGGATCTGCTCGCCGCGGCGCAGGCGAATCGCTATGAGCACTGCTACGGGATCCAGCTGGTCAACTTCGCCGAAGGCGATCCCATCGCCCTCGGTCAATTCCCACCGACCCTGGGACAGTGGGGGCTCCAAGCCGCCATCTACCACTCCGGGCTGCGCTTCTTCGAATCGGAGCTCGCCGATGCGATCTACGAGGAGCCGAGCGACTGGTCGAAGTGCCGACGGATGGTGCGTGCGGGGGTCCGCTTCGGGATGATCGACGAGATCGTCGTCGACAAGCACGAGACCCGACGTCGCTCGGCCCGGGAATGGGAGGAAGGCGCGGTCCCGATCGTGGACTAGCCGCTCACCTCGGCGGCCCGCAGGGCCGCCCGGTACTCGTCGCGGTCCCGGATGTAGTCAGCCTCGTCGAACGGCATCGAGGTGAGCACGAGGTAGACGGTGCCGGGAGAAAAGCCGCCGATGTCATGCCAGACCATAGGTGGCAAATAGAGCCCGGTGCGCGGGTCCTCCAGCGCGAATGTCCGGCGCTGCGAACCGTCATCAACCACGAACTCGAGGCGCCCCGCCAGGCAGAACACCACCTGCTCCAGCGATAGATGGGCGTGGCCCCCGCGGATCGCGTCACTGGGAACGCCGTAGACGAAGAAGACCCGGGCGATCGGAAACGGCACATGGCTCTCGCCCTCGGCAAAAGCGAGGTCTCCCTGTGGATCCTCCACGACCGGCAGCTCGACAAGCTTGCATTCCTCGATGCCCACGGACACCGCTGACCCTAGCGACCGAGCGTCGAAGCCGGACTCGCTACGATCACGCCGCCTCTAGGGGATGGGGCGAGCTCCGATGCCCGGGATCCACTCCAGCGCCGTCGTCGAGACCGATTCGATCGGCGAAGGGGTGACGCTGGGCGAGTTCTCGATCGTCAGATCGGGCGCGGTACTCGGAGACGGGGTGACGATCCATCCGCACGCGATCGTCGACGCGGAGGTCGAGATCGGGGCGGGGACGGATGTCCAACCTGGCGCCTACATCGGCCGGCGACCGCGGGCGACCGGAGGGATTGCGCGCGAGCCGGCCTACCGCGAAGAGCTGCGAATAGGCGCGGGCTGCTCGATTGGCGTCCACGCGGTCATTTACTACGACGTCGAGATCGGCCCGGACACCCTGATCGGCGACTCCGCATCAATCCGTGAGACCGCCCGGATCGGGGCGCACTGCGTCGTCGGCCGCCGTGTCTCAATCGATCGTGGCATCCACATAGGCGACGGCGCGGTGATCATGTTCGCCACCTCTCTTGCCTCGAAGACCAGCATTGGCGAGGGCGTCTTCATCGCCCAGGGCGTCATCACGACCAACGACAACGCGCTCGGTGGCAGGGGCTGGGTCGACGATGAGATAGATGGCGCGAAGATCGAGGCTGAAGCCAAGATCGGCGCCAACGCAACCCTCCTGCCGGGGGTGACCATCGGTCGTGGGGCCATCGTCGGGGCGGGGTCCGTCGTGACCCATGACGTCGATGCGGGAACCAGAGTGATGGGCGTTCCAGCCCGACCCGCCTAGTCGACCACTTCTACCTGGCGAGCCAGCGGGGAAGCTTAGACTCGACGTGGTGAAGGCCAGGCTATACGGGCTTCCGGGCTCGCACCCGACGATGGCGGTGCAGGCGATGCTCGAACAAAAGGGCATGGACTTCAGGCGGATCGACCTCGTCCCCTTTGTCTCGCGGATCATCGTGCGCAGGGCGATGGGCTTGTCGCAGAACACCGTGCCTGTGCTGGCAATCGACGGCCACCGGGTCCAGGGCTCGCGCGAGATCTCCCGCGAGCTGGACCGATTGCGACCGGAGCCGCCCCTCTTCCCCGATGACCCCGAGAAGCGTCTCGCGGTGGAGGAGGCGGAGCGCTGGGGCGAGGACGAGCTCCAGCACCCGATCCGGCAGGTCGCGCTCTGGGCGACGCACACGAATCCCGCTTCTCTCCGGAGCTACATGGAGGGCTCGAGGACGGGCGTCCCGGTTGGGATCGGGGCACGTCTCGCCCCCCCGTTCATCGCCGCCGGGGTGCGTGTCAACGGGGCGACCGAAGAGGCTGTCCGGGCCAACCTCGCCGGATTCGACAGCCTGCTGCAGCGGGTCGACGAGTGGATTGACGCCGGGGTGCTCGACGGCGAGCAGCTGAACGCCGCCGACTTCCAGATCGGGGCGAGCGTGCGCCTGCTGCTGACCCTTCAAGACCTGCGACCGCTGATCGAGAATCGACCGGCCTGCTGTCTGGCGCGGCGCG
>JANWHW010000017.1 GCA_025450195.1 Solirubrobacterales bacterium
GTGATAGGTCGTGCCGGCTTTCAGGCTGCTGAGCGCTTCGTTGACTGTGACGTTGGAGGTACCCGAGCCAGCCGATTTGGCGGTGGTTTTCGTCCCGTAGCTCGTGCTTTCGCCGTATTCGAAGTAGTAGTCAGTCGCCGAGCCTTCGGGGTTGACCATGCCGTTCAATTTGGCTGAGGTGGCTTTGACTTCCGTGGCGGCTTTAGTGGTGGCAATCGGAGGGTCGGGGACCATCTCCCACTTCTGTACGCGGTTGTTGGCCGTGTCGATGATGAGGAGCTGCCATGGAGAAGGGGTCGCGATCCCGCGAGGGTTATCGAATTGGCCGGGACCAGTGCCTGGGGTGCCGAGTTGCTCGATGTATTGGCCTTCGTCTGTGAAGCGCTGCAGGCGCTCGTTCTCGACATCGGTGACCCAGAGTCTTCCGGCGACGTCGATGGCGATCTCAGACGGGCTTTCGAACTGGCCGTTGCCGGTTCCCTGGCTGCCGACCTGTTTCTGGTATTCCAGGGTGGAGGGATTGAAGCGCTGCAGGCGATTGTTCCCCATATCGGCGACCCAGATCCGGCCTTTGGTGTCAAGGGCCACCCCGTGGGGGGAGCTGAACTGGCCATTGCCCGAGCCTTTGGAGCCGAATTGGGCCAGGTATTCGCCTGAGGCTTTGAATTTCTGTACCCGGTTGTTGCCCTTGTCGGCGATGAAGGCACGCCCGGAGGAATCGAAGGCGATCCCGGTCGGACAGTCGAACTGGCCTTCGCCGGTGCCTTTTGAGCCGAATTTGGAGAGGTATTCGCCGTTGGCTTTGAACTTCTGCACGCGGTTGTTGCCGCAATCGGTCACCCAGATATTGCCCGAGGAGTCGATCGCGACCCCGTAGGGCAGGCTGAGCTGGCCGTCGCCGGTGCCGTAGCTGCCGAACTGGAAGATGTATTCGCCGCTCGAGTTGAACTTCTGGATGCGATGATTCGCGGTGTCGACGACGAAGATGTTGCCCGAGGAGTCGGTGGCGACACCGAGTGGGAAGTCGAGCTGGCCGTCGCCAGATCCGGCTTCTGCGAAATCAAAGGAGAAGCGCTCGTCGGCTGCGGTAGTAAAGGTTTTGTCTTCGCCATTGGCGGTGCCCGTTTGGTTTTCGGCAACGAGGCGGTAGTGATAGGTGGTGTTTTTTTCTAGACCGGTGATCGGCTCTGAAACTTCGACGTCCGAGGTTCCAGAGCCCGCCGATTTGGTCGCGGTTTTGGAACCGTAGGATTCCGATTCGCCGTACTCGAAGTAATAGGTCGTGGATTTGCCTCCCGGGTTGACCGATCCCCGGAGGGTGGCATTGCTTCCGCCTACGTGCGTGGCGGCGGCGGTACTCGTGATAGGACCCGGACCCTCGTAGCGCTGGACCACACCGAGGTAGTCTCCGGTTTTGGATTGGGCGGCACCGGCGGCAAAGCAGCTGCTCGTCAACCCACACGACACGTCGAGCAGATAGTCCGTTGGGTCAACCGAGCCTTCTTCTTCCTGCGTCACCACTGTGGTGGACTGGATAGACCAATCTTCTCCATTCCAGTAATACGCGGCGGGCACGATGCCACCGGACCCGACGCTCGACTGACCGACGGCGACGCAGACATCGGGTGCGGTGCAATCGACAGCGACGATGTCGGAGACTGTTGCGCCTGCGGCCTTGGGCAACCATTCATCTTCCCAGCCCGACCCATCCCAGCGCTCGATGTGTGGATTTCCCATTTCCGGGTTATGGCCGATCAGGACCGTGCAATCGCTCGGGCTGATGCAAGACACTCCCTCCAGATAGTTCCATTCTTCTTCGGGGAGCGCGTCTTGAACGAGAGTCCATTCATCGCCGTCCCAAACCTCGGCGAATGAGTTGGCCACCTGTGTCGGTTCCGTGTGCAGGCCAACAGCCATGCAGAAGGAGGCCGACGTGCAATCAACCCCCATGAATT
This sequence comes from Solirubrobacterales bacterium, assembly GCA_025450195.1. Taxonomy (GTDB): domain Bacteria; phylum Actinomycetota; class Thermoleophilia; order Solirubrobacterales; family 70-9; genus VRUE01. Next base: position 1,956 of record JANWHW010000017.1, read on the forward strand.
CGTTCCTGCTGTCTGATTTAGTCGGGAGAGGAACCGTCTCGAGCGACCACTCGTCGCCATCCCAGCTGTAGGCCAGAGGAAGGTCATCCGGTTTACCGCCGCCGGTGGTAGTGGCGCCAACCGCCATGCAGGAATCTGGGGAGGCGCAGGACACGCTGTTGAGCAGGATGCTCCCTAGCGCTTTGTGCGGCGTGCCTTCGCCAACTGGCAGCGGCAGAGTTTCGGCACTCCATTTGCTTCCATCCCAGTACTCGAGAAGCGGCAATCCTTCCTGTTCAGCTATCGATTTGGCTGAGTAGGCGCCCACGGCCACGCACCAGTCTCCCTCTACACACGACACATCAAGGACGACCATCACCCGGCCTTCGCTGGGAACCGCCATTGGCTCTGGTGTCCATTCCTCGCCATCCCAGCGCTGAGAATCAGACTGTTCAACGGTGTTGAGATAGTTGCCAACCGCCATGCAGTCGGTCTTCGAGACGCAGGAGACACTGCGAACGGCGTTGCTGAAGGAGCCGGTTTCGGGATGCGGTTCTTCCGGGATCAGTGCCTGGGCCGTCCATTCCGACTCCGGAGTGGTAAAGGTTTGGTCCGCGCCATAGACGGTGCCGGCCAGGCCTTGGGCCACCAACCGGAAGTGATACGTCCAGCTCCCGGTGAGGCCGGCGGCCAGAACTTCGACAGGTACCGTCGTCGTACCTCCACCCGTTCCTTTGGGAATCAACGGCGTCCGATGTCCATACGAGCTGGTGGGACCGAACTCGAAGTAATAAGCGGCACCGAGGCCTTCAGGATTGACAGTTCCATGCAGAATCGCATCGTTTGCCCGGACTTCCGATGCTTCTCCCGTGCTGGCCGCGGGTTTACTGGTGCCGAATTCCCGATCGGCGCTATAGAAAGTTCCTGCTGAGTTCGTCGCAACGACCCGGAAATGGTATGGGGTTTTGCTTGCCAGTCCGGTGATCAGCCGGCTGACTTCCACGTATTCGCTGCTGGAGCCGATGCCTTCGTTAGGCACCGGAACACTGGTCCCGTAGGAGCTGGTTTTCCCGTATTCGAATCGATAGCTGGTTGCCAGGCCTCCGGGCCGCACCATTCCCCGCAAGGTCACTTCGGTCGTAGATTTTACGGTCGGTGTCCGGGTCTCAGCCCTGCCTATGTCGTGAACGTCGAGTAGCGGCTCCTGCTCTCCGTCTCCCGCCGTATCCGCCCATTGCGGGTTCCACTGCTGTTCGGCCGCTTCGACTACCTGCGCGCGAACCGCTTCGACGTCTTTTTTCGAGCTGGGATTCAATTCCGAAGCGACGAGAGCCGCGGTGCCGGCCACATGAGGCGCAGCCATCGAGGTGCCCGAGTCGTATCCGTAGCCTCCGCCGGGAAGGGTCGACTCGATGCAAACACCCGGTGCAGCGACCTCTACACCTTCACCGAAGTTGCTGAAGGTGGCCAGCGTGTCGTCCGGTCCCCAGTCCTGGCACAACGTCCCAGAGGCGGCGCCGCCTGGTTTTCCGTCGTAGTCCGCCAGGGCGGAAACGGTGATCACATTTGGATTGCTGGCCGGACTGACGTTTTTTATATCGGTCGCGTCATTGCCTGCCGCGACCACGTAGACAACACCCGCTTCCACCGATTCGTTGATTGCCGTATCGAGGGCGGGTAGCGAGCACACGCATCCGAGGCTCATATTTGCGACGTCGATTTCACTGGAGTGGGCAGTCACCCAATCCACGCCAGCAATTATCCAGGATGCCGCCCCGCTCCCGTTTTTATTGAGGGCCCTTACCGCCCAGAGCCGGGCCCCGGGAGCCACTCCGACCACCCCTTTGTCATTGTCGATTGCACCGATAGTGCCCGCCACGTGCGTCCCGTGGCCTTTTTTGTCGGTGCCCATGCCATCGATGCATTCGGCGATTGCCGATTCTTCAGGGTCTTCCGGATCTTCGCCGGCCGGAACGCAGTCAGTACGTTTGTAGAGATTCAGATCCGGGTGTGAGGGGTCGATTCCGCTGTCGATGACGGCAACGTCGGCGTTGACCCGCACGTCATCGACCCCGTCAATGTCCAGGCCTGGGTTTTTGTCGGCGTAGGCGCGACTAATCCCCGTGGGCACGATCTGCGCGCTGGCCTCCACCACGCGGTCGGGGGTCACATATCTGACCCGCGGGTCTTCTCTGAGTTCTGAGACAGCCTCTCTGGAGAGCTCGGCCGAGTACCCGTCGAGCGCGTGACTGAAGACCAAGCCCAGCTCTCCGCCGGTTGCTTCGACCTGTTCTTCGGCGATCGAGCCTGGGTCGCCGGTCTCCTCGAGAACGACGATGTAACGACCTGGGATCGCATCCCCATCGCCGAGCTCTGCCTCGACCGCGTCGAATCCGCCAAGAATGGCCATGTCTGGCCCAGTTTCCGTTCCCGGTGCGAACTCGAATTGTGCTCCGCTGCTCGCGGGGGGCTGGAGGAGCATGACCAGTGAGGCAAGAATGACGAAGAACAGCAGCATCGAGCCCACCGTGCGTCGCTCTGCCCAGCTATGGCCGTGCCGGTGCACTCCCCCCATGCATGATCCCCTCTCTTGAGTCCCGCCTCCCGGCGCCAACCAACCCAGCCTCTTCGATCGAAGGCTGCTTTTGCGCGGCCAACATGGACGGAGAGGGAAGGCTTAAGTAGCCAGATTGGCGCCACCCGCGATGCTGGCCAGTCAGGCCGCTACTGGTTCTGCTCTGCCTGTGCCCGGATCCGCTCCTCCTGCTCGCGCAGCTCCGGCGTGAGCTCCTCGCCGAAGTCGTCGGCCTCGAAGACCTGGCGGATCTCGATCTCGCCCTCTTCCTCGTGCGGGTTTGGGCAGCGCTTGATCCACTCCACTGCCTCCTCGAACGAGTCCACCTGCATCAGCCAGTAGCCGGCGATCAGCTCCTTGGTCTCGGCGAAGGGGCCGTCGGTCACGGTCCGCTCTCCGTCGCCGCCGAAGCTGACGCGGGCGCCTTTGGAGGAGGGGTGCAAGCCCTCGCCGGCGAGCATCACGCCGTCCTTGACCATCTCCTCGTTGAACTCGCCCATCGCGGCGAGCAGCTCCTCGCTCGGCATCACGCCGGCCTCGGAGTCCTTGCTTGCCTTCACGATCGCCATCACTCTCATCTTGGGTCCTCTCGGTCGTCTTCGCGGAAGCTCGATGTGCCCGATATTCCCGTCTTACCCTTACGAGGAACGGGGGACACCGAAATCGACATAGTTCGCGAAACCAGGCGCCTTCGGATTATGAGTGCGGATGACCCTCAAAGAGGAGCTAGGCCGGCGCGGGATCGTCGCGCGCGGTCGGCGCCTCTTGCTCGGCCGCGCTGAGGTCGGCTGAGATCCGTACCGCGGCCGAGAGCAGCGGCGCCGCCAGCACCAGTCCGACGGTGCCGAAGAGGCAACCGCCGGCGATCGTCGCGATTAGCACGGCCAGTGGATGCAGCTTGAGGGCTGCGCCGTAGGCGATCGGCTGAACGAGCTGCTGCAGGACGCCGTTCGCCAGCAGCACGACGACAGCGAGCGCCAGCGCCGCCTCGGGCCCCGCACCTCCCAGGGCAATCAGGACCGCGAATGCCCCCGCGGTCCAGGCGCCGAGATAGGGGATGTACCCGCCGACGAACGTGACCGCCATGATCGTGCCCAGCAGGGGCACTCCAAGGAGCAGCGCCCCCGCACCGACGATCAGCGAGCTCCAGAGGGAAACGACGGTGACCCCGAGGAAGTAGCCCCGCAGACTGCTGGCCACCCGGCCCAGTATCGAGTGCGCCACCGGGACGGGCACCCCCAGGTGGCGCTCGACGAAGCCCCCGATCGTCGGCGCGTCCTTGAGCAGGAAGAAGAGGCTGAGGGCGGTGAACGAGAGGAAGACGGCCAGCGACGCCAGCTCGTCGATCCCGCTCATCAGGCCGTGGGTCAGGGCTGTGAAGCCGGCGCCGACCGAGGTGCTGGCGTCGGCGTTCGCGTTCGCGGCGGTCGTCGCCCTCACCCCGAGGTCGTTGACCAGGGACTCGATCTCGTTCGCCCCTTCGCTGAGCCTCACGGAGATGCTGTCCGCCTGGCTCGCGATTCCCGCCAGGATCATCAGCCCTACGGCGACGCCGACTGCGATGATCGCGAGGAAGACGAGCCCGGCGCCGATCCCCCTTGGGACCCCGTGCCGGCGAAGCCAGTCAACGAGGGGAGAGGTGACGGAGGCGATGATCCCGGCCACGATTACGGGCAGCACGATCGTATGCGTCAGCGCGAGGAGCCAGATCGCGCCGATCAGCGCCGCGGCCGCCCCGACAAGCAGCCAGGCGGTGAAGCCGAGGTCCCGCAGCCAAGCCGGAGCGGAGAAGACCCCGCTCAGCTCGGCGGGATCGATCTCGATGATCTCTCCCTCGGCGCCCTCGCTTTCGCGGGCGGGCCGCCGCAACCGCCCTCGGATCGCGCGCCTTGGACTCATCGGGACGCCGGACGATACGCGGCGCCTCCGACATGGCCACAGACGAGCCACAAGATGACCGAGGCGGCTCGGGTCACCTACGTCGGCCACGCGACCGTCCTGGTCGAGATGGACGGGGTCCGCCTGCTCACCGATCCGGTACTGCGGCGCCGGGTCGGCCCGCTGCGCCGCCACGGGCCGACCCCCGACCCGGGGCTGGCGGAGAACGTCGACGCGGTGCTGATCTCCCACCTCCACCACGACCACGCGGACGCTCCCTCGCTGCGCCGCCTGAACAGGGGGGTGCCGGTCCTCGCCTCACCGGGGGCGGGGGGCTTCCTCGAGGATCTCGGCTTCGGCGACGTCCGCGAGCTCGCCCCGGGCGAGTCCGCCGGCGTCGGCGGCGTCCGCGTCACCGCCACCGAAGCGAACCATCCGGCCAGGGGACGGCGCTTCGAGCGAGCCTCCCAGGCGGTGGGCTTCGACCTGACCGGACAGCAGCGCATCTACTTCGCGGGCGACACCGACCTCTTCGACGGCATGGAAGGGATCGGTGGCGACGGGATCGACCTTGCCCTACTGCCGATCTGGGGTTGGGGCACGAGCATCGGAGCCGGGCACCTCGACCCCGAGCGGGCGGCGCGGGCCGCGGCGCTGCTCTCGCCGCGGGCGGTGGTCCCGATCCACTGGGGGACGCTCTACCCGCTCGGCCTGGCGCGATTTCGTCCCGACCCCCTGCGCTCTCCGCCCCACGAGTTCGCCACCTGGATGCGCGCCCTCGCGCCTCAGGTGGAGGCGCGGGTGCTTTCGCCCGGGGAGGCAACCTCGCTCTCGTAGCCAGAGTGCCCGAGCTGCGCCAGCCAGACTCGGAATATCCGGTGGACCCGTTCCGCGCCGACCACGTCGTCCGCTGGCCAGGCCAGCTCGCTTGGGTGGAGCACGAAGGGGAAGCTCTGCGTCCCCCCCATGCCCCCGTGCGAGCCGACCAGCTCCTCGAAGGCGGCGACTTCGCCGAACTCCGGCCAGAAGGTGCTGTTGATCATCAGGTCGGCGCAGTGGGGAAAGCCGTCGGTGCGCCGCACGTGCTCGGCGGCGTTGGGCCCAAAGTCCGCAAGGGGGTCCTCCCCCTCGACCCGGTCCTCGTCGAGGAATCTGGTCCCGTTCTTGCCGACGACGATGGCGCCAGAGCGCTCGGAGCGCACCAGGACGAAGCCGATCCCGGGGTGGTCGCGGAGCGCCGGCAGGAGGCGAGGATAGAGGGTGTCCAGCCGCTCGAGGGTCACCCGTCCCGGCTCGCGGGGGAAGCTGACTAGACCGAGGCAGCCGGAGGCCATCACGGAGATCTCGGGAGCCTCCTGGCCGTCCGCCCCCTCAACCTCGTGGCGGGCATCGGGGTCGAGCGTGACGACACCGTCGGCGCGGCGGCCCTGGGTTGCGATCCGCACGGCGCCCGCCGCCATGGTGTCGTCGCGCGCGACCTCGGTCAGGCCGGCGCTCATGTAGGAGAGCGCGTCCTCGTCGCCCCCTTCGGCGACGATCGTGCTCCCCGAGTCGCAAGCCGAGCGGACCAGGTCCTCGAGCGTTTCCCCGTAGCGGTCGCGAAAGGTCTCCCCCTGCGACTGCCCGTGATCGGAGAGCACCACGAGGCGGTAGGGCCGCGGTGCCTCGGCGCAGGCGGTGGCGATCCTGGCGATCTGGCGGTCCAGGTCGCGCAGCACGGCGAGGGCATCGTGCCTCTCGATGCCGGAGTGGTGCGCGACCTCGTCGTAGGCGAGGAAGGTGGTGTAGATCGCCGGGCGGCCGGCGAGGACGTCGCCGACGACCGCGGCGACCTGCAGGTCCCGCTGGACCACGGTGCCCCAGGCTCGGACGAGCGCGTAGGAGCGGCTGCGGGCGA